>CAXUMS010000067.1:0-23547 GCA_964252165.1 uncultured Armatimonadaceae bacterium | reverse complement strand
TTCGGGGGGCTTCAAAATCGGCTGTTTCTTTGTTATAACAAACAGACGTTTGAAACCCTCAAAATGGATCAGTATTTGGGGAATGGGTCACGAAGTTGGCGCGCTTTGAGGCGACATGCAGTTCGTTGGAGAGTATGGGAAACCGGAGTAGCGCAATTAACGACAGCGAGAGACAAATCAAGCAAGCCATAACAATAGCGTCGCGCCCCCAAAAAGCGCGGTTCAGTTTACCTCGTTCAACGGCGGGTTCCATAATGCCTCCTTGCTCCAAACGGCTTAGCGCAATTATACGCCCCCCCCGCCCCGGCTTTCGTCAAGCGTAATTACGCTTTACACGAAAATAGTTTGAACCGCCGCCGCGAAGCGTTTTGCGTCGCGGCGGCGGTTCATGCGTCTCCTTTTGTTCTCGTTTACACACGTCCGGTTCGGGCGGTTTCCCGTTCTACCGGACGAAGTCGTTCATCACGTTGGGCGCGGCGGTGTCGAAGCCGACGACGTCAAGCATTCCCGCATCGTTCGGGTCGGCGATAGTGAACTCGTTCGCTACCATTCCGACCACGATGAGCTTCGCCGCAATGCCCATTTTGTCGCGGTACTCGCGCAGGGCCTGAGCCGGGTGAATCTTGCCGTGCCACGTTTCACTGTCTGTGTACACGACAAATGCATCCGCCTCGACCCGGTTCTTCATCGCCCATACCATCGGCAGGGCGCAGTCGGTTCCGCCCATCGGAAGCGCGTCGGTTGTTTTCAATACATCGTCTAGGCGCTGGCGCGGCGACACGTTCAGGCGGGTTAGGCCCGATACGCCCCCGCCCCACTGCCCGCCGATTCCGCCGCTTGCCGCCGTGAACGCGACCATCTCGTTCTGCGGCTCGGTCGCCGCCGTGACAAGCGCCATCGCCGCCGACGCGATACGAGGCGTGAGGCCCGGAACGCCCGCGATATTTCCTGACCCCATCGAGCCGGACACGTCCAGAGCCAACACCCAACGCTTGCCCGCCGCATTGACGCTCCCAAACGACGCGTAGAACGCGGCGTCGAGGGCGTCGGTGATTGCCGGGATCGGCGTCCACGACGCCTTCCCTCGCTCACCATGCCCTTGCGCATACGTTTTCAGCGCGGACAAAACGGCAATCGGGTGAACGCGCGCGGCCTTCAACTTGTCCCGATCCCCGATCTTGTCCGCGACCGCTCGCGCCTGCGCCTTGTCCTCGAACACGCCGTTGCGCGTCAAAGTGGCAAGGTTGCGAATTAACGCGGTCATCGGCATCCGGGGAAGCAGAGCCTCCCAGACCTCGCGCTCGTTCAGCCAGTTCGACGGCACCGCCTCGCGCGGCAAGCCGTACTCGCGAATCAGGTCCGCGATCTCGCCCGCGCTTTCCGCCCGCTTGGCGCGCTCCATCGCCCACACCAAACGCAACGCCTCGTCCGGGTGCGGGGCGTCGCCGACCCCGTCCCAGCCCTTGACCATCCAGTGGTACAGGGTGTTGCGCGTCGCGTCCTTCGCGACCGGGTGCGACAGGCGAAGCAAATCACGGTGGCTCCAACCATCACGCTGCTGGTACTTCACGGCCTGGTACGCAAGTTTCCCCGCGTCCTGCCCCTGGTACCAACGCCCCACCGCATCGCGCAAGCCGCGTCCCCAGCCGCGCATTCCGTCCGCGTACTGCGCGAAGTGGAACAGGTGCGTTCCGGTCCGGCACACCATCGGGAGGGCGGCCAAAGCCGCGCGCCGGGTGGTATCGTCGCTGTCGGAAGCGGCAAGGGCGAGCGCGAAGATCGCCGGGTCGTTCTTGGGCGCGCGGCCCGCTTCGGACACCTCGACAATCTGCGCGACCGTGCGCGCCCCATCCGACTTGATGCACCGCAACACGGCTTCGGCGTTATCCCGCGACAAAACACGCTCGGTTGCGTAGTACGAGCCGCCCTCGGCCCCCAACACCAGGAACCGCTCCAGTCGCGTCCAGTCGGACACGGCCCACGCGAACCCGCCCGCGCTGTTCGCCGTCTGACCCGCGCCCGGAATCGGCAGGCTCTGCGGGGTCGCCTTGCGCCCCATGATTGCATTCAAATACTTCGACATTTTCAGTCTCCTTTCGGCCCCAGCGGGGCAAGCGGGGAAGGTGTTGGGTGTTGGGTGTTGGGTGTTGGGTGTTGGGTGTTCTGAGAATACCGCCTGGTTAAGCGTCGCCGAAACAAACGGGTTGCGCCAACCGCACGATATTCTCAGAACACCCAACACCCAACACCCAACACCTTCTCCAAAGGGGGAACGGGGCGAATCGAACGCCCGCCTCGCCGTTAATAGCGGTAACCGTTTCTCGTCGGCCCGACGCTTTTACCTGGCGGGCAAGGAATGAAAAACGGGTAAACGCACTCTCCATGAGCTACGCTCCCCAAACAAATTTTTGGAAGGGCGGCGAGATTTGAACTCGCGACCATTCGCGCCATGATAACCGTTTTCCTACGGCCCGCGCGTTTGGAAGCGCGCAGGCAAGGGGCGGGAACGGAAACGCGCCTTGCGGCGCAATCGAATGCTCTACCAGACTGAGCTACGCCCTTCAAACCGTGTGATTTCCTTTGTTCTTTGTCGCTCGGGCAAGAGACGTTCTCGGGTTTACCGCAACCGCATCCCCCGTTTCCGTGGTATGTGATTCCGGTACAAGGATCGAACTTGTGTAACCAGATAACCGAAAACTACGGCCCTAACGACAATCACCTTTCTTTTTTATGTATAAAAGCGCACAGGGCGACGGCGGGACTTGAACCCGCACTCCTAAAGGTAACCGTTCTCCTTCGGCCCATTTTTGAAGATGGGCAAGCGCGGGAACGAGTCTGCGATGCCAATTACGCGACGCCGCCCGGCGTTTTCTCTCCTTTACTCTCCAGTTCTGTTATCCGCTTCCGCGAACCGCAGGATGTGTATCCCCTCTTGTTTTCCGTTTGTCGTTCAGGCAAGGATTGCGCCGGGGTAAGGCTTCCGGCGGCTTTTTTCAAAGCCGCCGAAGCGCACCTGTCGGGGTAGCGCGCGCCTCGGTTGGGAGACGGTAACCCGGCATCATCGGCCCGAACATTTTTACTCTTCTTAAATAGGCGGGGGTGATAAGACTCGAACTTACGACATGGGAACCGTCACGAAACGGCCCGTGACACGCGGTGTAATCCGCGCCGGGCAAGGTTGGGCGCAACGACCTGCCCTACCAACTGGGCGACACCCCCGTGTTTTCAAGGTCAGGCAAGTTGCGGCGGCGGGGTGGGTTCTTGGACAAAGATAACCCGTCGCCTCCGGCCCGACCATGCAAACCATCAAACAAACCATTCAAAAAACAAAACGCCCGCCGCGTCCGGTGAAACAAGCCGCGTCTTCGGCGGTGCGTTTCGTTCGGCGCGGCGGGCGTTGGTTCCAACGTCCGAGGTTTCTTGCTTGCGGCGGTTACCGCCTCACGGGAAACCTCCCCTGCGCGCCGATATGTGATTGTGATAGATTTTGCGAGCCGCTTTGTAGCGGACGGCAAAACGCCCTATTTTCGCCGCCGCACCCTTTCAGGGCGACGAGATTACAATTAGGAAAATGTTTTGAGGCGCACAGCATGGTTTTGTTTATCGCTTAACGAGCGGCGCGTTTCGCCGTTTCTCGCTTGTTCCTTCCCCTTATCGCGTCGCCGTCGCCGCTTGTTAAAGAGCGAGCAAAAATTTTTTTGGGAGCAGGTACAATACGCATTATGAGCGACAGCGATATTTCGCCGGATAGCGGCGACGCGCAGGCGGACGCGATTCAAGCGGCGGGGCGTATTCCCCATTTCAATATCCCGCTGAACCTGCCGCACGCCGGAACGATTGCGGCGCGCATCGTGAGCGTGATCGAGTCGCGCGCGTTCGCAGTCAATATCGAGTACCTCCGCTTATCCGATACCGCCGTGCGGCTTGCCGAGATACTGCTCCCCTACCGCCTGTCCGATGAGGACGCCGAAACCGACGAAGAAGCTCAAACGGTGCGCGCGGAAGCCGCGCGCGTCGGGCGCGAATTGGTAGATGAGATCGTGCGCCGCGGACTGGGCGAAGACCGTTTGGGGCAGTGCATACGCAACCTGTTCGAGTGCTTGGAGATGGGCGAGGAGGGCGCGCTTCTATCCCTTCGCGCAGGCGAAAATCCGCGCTCGCTTCAACGCCCGACCTAACCCCCTGAAGCCGCTCCCCGTTTTCGCCAATACTATAAGAAGGTAGGGCGCGCGTCACGACTGCGGCGCGCATTTCGTTCTACTTTCATAACAGCGTGCGTCATGGGAACGGCGGCGAGCCGTGGCTCGTTTAATTACCCGGTAGGCGTGACGGCGGTTAGGGGCTATCTGGTAGCGGCGCGCTTGTTTGCCGTGCTATTATATACTCGGAAACGCCCTTTAATGAAGGCGTTTTCCGCCCCCTCACCGCCGGTTTCAGACAGCCCTGCCTTTTGGTTTCGCCCGCACGTTCTTGTCGCCTCGTCGCTTTTGTTGCGGTAGCGACACTTCAATGAAATTTCGTCAAACGCCGGTTCCACCGGGAATCGGTGAGGATAGTAGAAATATGGATCGGTTCCTCGTCCGCAAAGTTTCAATCGCCGCCGCCGCCGCGTCCCTTCTGGGAAGCGCCGGGGCCGCCAACGCCGCCCTTCCCTTGCCCGCCGCTCCGGTCGCGCTCGCCCCGATGGGCCTGCTCGCCGATGATCCCGATGTTTTGTATAACGACGGCATCGCGTTCCAAAACAAAGGGCAATTCCGGGAAGCCGCCGAAGCCTATTCAAAGGCGATCAAGGCGCGCGGCTCGTTTACCGACGCCTACTTTAACCGGGGCCTCGTCTACCTGAACTTAAAAGAATACGACAAGGCGCTCGCCGATTATAACAAGGTCGTCGAACTCAAGCCGAACAACGCCGACGGTTATGTCAACCGCGCGTTTGTGTACCGCGAAAAGAACGATTTAGACCGCGCTATCGCCGACTTCGACAAGGCGTTGACGCTGAAGCCGGATAAAACATCGGTGTACAGTGACCGCGCCAACGCCCGTTTTGTCAAGAACGACTATGCGGGCGCGATTGCGGACTACACCAAGTTCCTCGCCGCGACACCCGGCAACGGCACGGTTTATATCAACCGGGGCAACGCCTACCTTGCCGCCAACCAAGCGGATAAGGCGGTCGCGGACTTTGACAAGGGTATTCAACTGGCGCCGTCCGAGCCGGAAGGCTATCTGGGCCGGGGCGACGCCAACACAGCGCTCAAGCAGTATGAAAAGGCCGCCGCCGATTACGGCAAGTACATCCAGCTTGCGCCCAACGAACCGTACGGTTATAATGGCCGGGCCGCATCGTATATCAACCTGAAGCAGTATGACAAGGCGATCGCGGACTACACCAAGTACCTCCAGCTCCAGCCGAACGCGCCCGACGCCCCGCAGGTGTACACGTTGCGCGCGCTGGCTTACTCGAACCAGAAAAATTACGCTGGAGCAGTCGGCGATTACTCCAAAACGCTCACGCTTCAGCCGAACAACACGCAGGCCCTCAATGGTCGCGCGCTCGCGTACATCAATCAGGGCAACTTTCCCGGGGCGATTGCGGACTACGGGAAATACATCGCCGCGAAACCGGACGACGCGAACGCGTACTTCAACCGCGCGGTCGCGTATGTCAACAGCAAGCAACCCGAACAGGCGGTTCCCGACTTCGACAAGGCGATTAGCCTTGCGCCGAACGACCCGGTGGCGTACAAGGGCCGGGGCCTTGCGAACCTATCCCTGAAACGGTACGCGCCCGCCGCCGCCGACTTCACCCGGTATATCGCGCTCGCCCCGACCGACACCACGGCCTACCTGAACCGCGCATCGGCCTATGAGGGCGCGGGCGACAACGCCAAAGCCATCGCCGACTACAAGGCGGTTCTGGCGAAGGAGCCGACCAATGCGGTCGCGCAAAAACAGGTCGCCCTGCTTCAGGTCAACACGGGTAGCAGCGCGGATGCGGTCGCGAGTTTCACGTCGCTGATCGCGGCGAACCCGAAAGACCCGGACAACTACTTCAACCGCGCGGTCGCGTACATGAACGGAAAAGACTACGCCAAAGCCGCCGCCGACTACACGCAGGTGGTGACGCTGAAGCCGACCGACCCGGAAGCGTTTTCGGCCCGCGCGCTCGCGTACTCGAATTTGGGTGAAACCGACAAGGCGATTGCGGACTACACCAAAGCGCTCACGATCAAGCCGGACTACACCGACGCGCTTTTGAGCCGTGCGGATGCGTACGTCGCCAAGAAGAACTACGAGGCCGCCGCCGCCGATTACACCAAGTATCTCGCCGTCAAGCCGAACGATTCCGCCGCCTTGCAGGCCCGCGCGGTCGCGTATCTTGCGGCGAAGAACTACGCCGGGGCGATTGCGGACTACGATAAGTACATCGTTGCAAACCCTGCCGACGCCGGGGCTTACAACGGGCGCGCGTTCGCGTACTACAGCCAGAAGAACTACCCGAGCGCGATTGCCGATTACGATAAGTACATCGCGTCGAAGGGTAGCGGCGACGCCGCCGCGTATGTGAACCGGGGCTTCGCGCAGTTCAGCACGGGCGCCTTCGATAAATCTATCGCGGACTACGACAAGGCCGCCGCGCTTCGCGCGACCGACCCGAATATCTACGTTTCCCGCGCGCTCGCCTACTCGCGGCGGGGCGACGCCGCGAAAACGGCGGGGAACGCCGCGTCCGCTGTGGCCGACTACAACAAGGCGATAGCCGACTACGACAAGGCGACGCAGATCAAGCCGGACTTCGCCGCCGCGTTCTTCAACAAGGCGCAAGCCTACGAGAAGAAGGGCATCGCGTCCGAACCGGATCGCGAAACCGCGTTCAAAGGCGCCATTGCCGCGTACGAACAGTATCTCAAAGCCGCCCCCGCCGCCGACGACGCCGCTCGCG
The DNA here is from genome assembly GCA_964252165.1 of uncultured Armatimonadaceae bacterium. Lineage (GTDB taxonomy): Bacteria > Armatimonadota > Armatimonadia > Armatimonadales > Armatimonadaceae > CAXUMS01. Next base: position 16,604 of record CAXUMS010000067.1, on the reverse strand, counting down.
TCAAAGCCCGGATTGGCGAACTCAAAGAGCAGTTGAGCTAAACGCGGCCCGTCGACAATTCCTGTAGAAACAACGCCGGGACGATACAAGCATCGTCCCGGCGTTGTTTTGGTATACTGCGTGCAAGTTGCAAGGCTTTACGCCTAGATGGTTCACCAAATGCCGCTTACTACTCGCCGTCGCCGCATGGTCGAAACGTTTTCGCTTTTGTCCGCCGCTATTCCAACAGCGGCAGGCATTGGTATCTTCGCAGTTGAGCGGGAGTTTTGCCCCAACACGGACTTTGGACTATTCGCCGTTTCGTTACTTCTGTTACCGTTTCTGGCTTTTTGGGGACTGTCCAGCCTCGCTGTTTGGGTCGTGATCGCGTTAGGGGCGAGCGAGCGGCGGGCGCGGCGGTATCGGCTTGCGTGGTTTGTTGTGGCGAACCTTTGCATGGCGACCTTGTACGCGTTTCCGTGGTCGGCGAGGCAAGCGTTCTTTCGCCGCGCGGATACAGTTCATGTCGGTATGACCGTCGCCGAAATCGACGCACGATTAACCAACGAACATCCTGTTCTATTGCAAAAGTTCGATGGGTTATCGGGCCCATCCTTGCTCCCTGTTCCCTCTGCAATGACCGGGATTGTTTATTATGTTCGGCGTGACGAGGAGAATGGCGGCTTTACCAAAGACCGAATTCACGTCCATTTTGAGGCGGGCCGCGCCGTCGAAATTAGTCAGTATTCCGATTAAGCCTTTGGAGCGTCTCGGCGTAGAGCGTGATTATGCAGAAGAAAAACCGGAGTGGCCTTCGCATGAAGGCCGCGCCGGTTTTTCGTTGTCGCCGTGATGCCGGTTTAACGATCCGGTCGGAAAGAAACACGGAAGGTGTCCGTGTCGTTGCGTCCGTCGCGGAGGTGACCGCTCAGTTCCAGGCGGTCGAAGCCGTCGCTGTCGTTGCGGAAGGTCAAGCGACCGCGCCCGTTCTCCCCTTTGCTTCGGAATAGCCCGCCGCCGCTTAGCGTGATCTCGATGGAATTGCGGCGGTCGCGTCCGCCGCGCACAGTTTGCAGATCGCCGCCCGACCACTGACCGGTGAACGTTCGGTCGAAGCCGCCCGGGCCGTGGAGGAGGATGGTAGCGCCGCCGCCCGGCCGCAAACGCACCTCGAAGCGGTCCAGATCCTGGTCGCGCCCGCCCTCGATGGTTAGTTTGCCGCCGCCGCGTCGGTCCGCATCAAGGCTCCGCAATCGGTCGCCATCGCGCCGCTCGTTCCAATTGTTGTCTTGGTTCCGGTTGTAGTTGCCGTTGTCGCGATTGTTGTTATCGTCACGGCTGTAGATACCGTCGCGATTATTACTATCGTCGCGGTTGTAACTGCCGTTGCGATTGTAATTGCTATCACGGCTGTAGTTATCGTCGCGGTCACGGTCAGAGTCGCTACTAGGCCGCAGAACCGGCGGGATGCGGTCTCGGTTGGAGCCGCCGTAGCCGCCGGGACGCGGAACGTTATCCACGCTTCCGCCAGGCCGTCCGCCATTTCGTAGCGACGCAAACCGAATACTGAACGAATCGCCGTTGGCGCGCCCGGACAGGTCTATGCGGTCAATCGTGTCGCGCTCGGTTAGATAGATAACGCCGTTCCCGCTCGCGCCGTTCGTCAGGCTCACGCGAACCGCGTTCTCGCCGTCGCGCCGCCACCGCCCGCGGTAGTCGAAATCCATATCGTTCGTGCGGTAGTTTCCGCTTGGCGTGAAGCGCAGAACCGCCTCGCCGTTTTGCCGCAGATCCACGCTGACGGCGGTTAAACGCGCGCCACGGGCCCCATTATCGAGTTGCCCGTCCCCGCGAACGGATGCGCTCAGGGTGTCGCCCCGGAACTGCGCGTGTGCGCTTGGCGCGGTGATGCTAATCGCCGCTGTCGCCGCCGCAAACGCCAACCCCATTGTTGCAAATCGGTTCATTATACTTCTCCGTTTGGTCCGTGCATCACGCCGCCTGCGCCAAAGACGGCGCCTGTGCGCGATGCGATGCCTTTAACAACGTCGAACGGGCGCGTTTTGCGACAAGTCTTAGTCCATAAACCAACACACGAACTTTTGCGTGAGATCGAACCACAAAAGGAGCCAGCCCGCAAAGTGAACGCCGACAACCATCCAGCGAAACTTTTTGGAACATAAACCGCGCAAAGCCCAAAAGTACGACGGAACAAACAACAAAGACCAATTCGTAAGCGGGAAAATCTTAAACAGCATCACATTCCAGAGGCGACTATACAGCGCGTCCTTCACGTCGATGTATTGAGGTTCAAATGCCTCGCTGTACTTGGGCCACGAACATCCTATTTGTTCGGCGCGAAACGTCAGGGCGTGCCAAATAAGCCACAGCGCAAACGGCGCAAACGCAAAAATGAGGAACGTTGCCTGCGTGACATAAATGGGAAGCCGACCGGGAGAATTGATGAAGCGGCGGGTCATAGCGGGATTGTAGCACAAGGCTACGCTTGCGGTCACCTTACCCCGCAAGAGCGGCGATGGACGCTTCTAAATTGCGGCGGGCCGCCGCTTCAAGCGGGGCGAAAACGTCGGTGCGAAAAATCCGGTCGCGGTGGAGGAACGGCGCGAGAACTTCGGCGCGTTTTTCGGCGAAAACGTTTGCGGGAACCCATTCGTACTCGCGGCGGATAGCGCGCTCGTAGTTCCAAAACGCTTCCACATCCGCGCCCAGAATGGACAAGTCAATGTCGGCGATTAGCGCGGCGTCGCCTGTGAGCGGGATGTTCGTATGGCGCGTGGCGAGTACCAGATCGTGAACACGCATCATTGTGTCGCCTGCGGCGTTTTGGTCGCGAAGGGCGCGCACGACCAAAGCGGCGCTTTGGGCCTCGTTGTCGCTGGCGTGGGTATCGTAAATGGCGTCGTGGAAAAAAAGCGCGAGCGCGATCTCAGAAGGACGCTCGGCGGCGTTTTGGCAGTCGGCTAATTTCGCCAGGCAATCCGCGACATGGCGCGTGTTATGGTAGAAGCGACCGGGGACGTCATAGGCAGCGACAAGTTCGGCGAGCGTTTCCGGCGGCGCATCGGAAACGCCAACGCCGCGCCATGCATCGGCCCAAGCAGTTTGAAGAGCGTCCATTAGGTGTGCTATACCCACCCCGTCACGGGAATAGACAAGGCGCGCCCTGCGGGCATACGAAGATTTGCGTCATCGGCGACGCGTTTGTTCTTGCTTACTGGACAATCCAGACTATCAAGCGGCGCGCGAAAGGCTTTGCGGCGCTTGGCCCGACGCTTTCGGCGGCAGGAGCGTCCCCGCAGGAGTTACCGGCGTACTGAATGACAATTTCGTGTCCAGAACAACGAGATCAAGGCTTACCGCCTCGCCCGTCTCGTCAGGAACTACCGCTTCGATTTTACGGGCCTTGCTCGACGCAACCCGCGCCGCTCCCAAACCCGATGCGCCCGGCATCCAAAACGCGCCCTTGTGCAGGCGACGTTTACGCGTGGCTTTGTTGTTCGATCCATCCGCAAGCGACATTGCTATTACCTCATTATCCTTGTTCGACAATCACAGAGGGAAATCATACGGAAAAACGCCTGACTACCTTTTATTTAACGATAATTTATCTTCGGCGGATTTCATTTAGTTCTTTAGGGCATGTTACGCGCGTTGAGCGGAGAAGCAAGGAAAGGACACGAGGCGCGGGAATGTGGCGAGGGTAAAACGTCTTGAAATCACAATAGCCGCTCACATAGGTGTGAGCGGCTATTGTGGCAGGCGGTTAAGATCGTTGTATGAGCGAACTATTGGCGGCCTTTGGAAAGCGGGGTTGTAGCCCCCCCCGTTCACCAAAGGCCAAAACCAAAGATCCTCTTCTTCTGAACTCACGTTATCTTAGGGGCGATTTAGCGAAACGCCTCGTAGACGCAGACGGCAAGCAAACGCTAATAGGCGGCGGTTTCCAGAACCGGCAGTTTGTAGCGCTCCTCGTAGGCGGCGTCGAACGCGGCGAGATTGGGGGCGATGCCCGCCCCGGTCAGGAGTTGATCTTTGATCGCCTCCGGCGTTTTGAGACCGTTGCCCGTGATCGCGATAACAATGACATCGTCACGACCAAAGCGGCCTTGCTCGGCGAGTTTCTTGGTCACGGCCACGGTCACCCCGCCCGCCGTTTCGGTCCAGATGCCCTCGGTGCGCGCGAGCAGATGAATTCCCTCGACCAGTTCCGCATCGGTCACATCCTCGGCCCCGCCGCCTGTGGTGCGGCAGATATCCGACGCGTAGTAACCGTCGGCGGGGTTACCGATGGCGATAGACTTCGCGATTGTATTCGCCTTTTGCGGGCGCAAAATTTCCGCACCGGTTTTGACCATCGTCGTGATCGGGTTACACCCGGACGCTTGCGCGGCGTAGATTTTGGTTTGAACCGGCGCGTCCAGAAGGCCCAGTTTTTCCAGTTCGTGGAACGCTTTGGGGATTTTCGTGATCAGCGAGCCGCCCGCGCATGGCACAATCACATGATCCGGCGTTTTCCAGCCCAACTGCTCGGCGATCTCGTAGCCGTACGATTTGGAGCCATCGCCGTAGAACGGACGCAGATTGATATTGGCGAACGCCCAGCCGTACTTATCGCCGACCTCGGCGCACAGGCGGTTCACCTCGTCATAGGCCGCATCCACGGCGACGACCTGCGCGCCGTAAACAAGATTGCCCAGAATCTTGTTCGCTTCCAGATCGGACGGGATAAAAACGAAGCACTCGAACCCGCCCTCGGCGGCCTGCGCGGCGACCGAGTTCGCAAGGTTACCGGTACTCGCGCACGCGACCGTGGTGTAGCCGAACTCGCGGGCTTTGGTCAGCGCAACCGAGACGACCCGGTCCTTGAACGACAGCGTCGGGTGATTGACGGCGTCGTTCTTGACATACAGATTGCGAAGGCCCAGCGCCCGGCCTAATCGCTCCGCTTTGACCAGCGGAGTCCAACCGACATGCTTGCCGACCGCGGGCGCGTCGCCGTCAATCGGGAGCAGGTCCGCGTAGCGCCACATAGACTGCGGCCCGGCCTCGATCTTCTCGCGCGACACCGCCTTTTTGATCGCATCCCAATCGTAGCGAATCTCAAGCGGCCCGAAGCACAGTTCGCAGACATGAACCGGCTTTTTGTCGTACTCGGCCCCGCACTCGCGACACCGCAAACCTAAAACATGACCCATTTTTTTCTCGCTTACCCTTTGCAAAAACGGCGCGTGAGGAAAACGGGAAGAAGGTTTGCGACGAGAAATCGTCACAGGAGCATCGCCGTTCCCGCGCTTGCGCCGGTAGAAATCACCGTGCGCGGCGTGAACGCGCGCGGCGTAAGCGCAAAAACGGACGGCGTTGTGAAGACAAGCGCCGCGCGTTTTGCGAGGAAGTCGCCGGGCGGGAAGACGATGAACCTCCCGGAAACTCGGTTTTGGCTTTTGGCCGGAGACCCACCACTCCGGCGCGTCAAAGGCGAATGGGCCTTTGGCGCAAGGGCGAAAAATGCAAGATAGCAAGTTTCCGCCGTGCGTTACTATACCCCATAAAACCCGTGCGCGTCAACGAGAACAAGCCGCAAAAGGCGAGAGCGCGAAATCGGCGGAAATAAAAATGGGAACGAGGTACGGCGTTGGGTTGTATGCTCATCGGAACAAATTGAAATATCTATTTTGCATGTTGTGTATGAAATACATGATAAATTAAACAATCACGGATTTTTCCGAGGACAGCATCAAGAAGAGAGTAGACGATCATGGCGCGCGGCGGTACCACCAAAAACGATAATGAACATGAAGAAATCGGGGAAACGACGCCCGGGTGCGAAGCGTCTCCTCGTGTAGGCGGCGGGGGCGGAAACATGCCGTTTTCTTGGGACGACCACTTTTTCGGGTCGGTCACGGTAGGTGAACGAGGGCAGGTTGTTATTCCCGCATCGGCTCGCAAACGATTCGCCATCGAGCCGGGCGACAAATTACTTATCATGAGCGACCCGGCGAAACACTCGATTATGTTATGTAAGATGGATACGCTTCAAGAATTTATGACCGCTTTTCAAAATGGCCTCGCCCGTTTTGTCGAGCAAGACGCGCATGCGGTCGCGACAACAGCGCCCGCTTCGCCTTCCCTTACCCACTCGCTTTCCGAGGAGGACGCTCCCGAATGACCCCACGCCGGTTTTTATCCCGCCGCATTCTTACCATTTTCGTGACCGCGACAGCCCAGGCCGTAACCGGTGCGGGAATGGCATGGGCGCATCCGCAGGCCTCGACCGCCGCGCCGAAGCGAACGCCCGCCGCGCAAACGCCCGCGACCCAGCGAACGCCCACGCCGTCGTCCCAAACAACAACGCCGGTTCCCCAGCCAAGCGCCAAAACGCCGCCCACCCCGCTTCCGACCAAAATCAACACGAACACGCTCAACGTCAAGCCGTCTGATATTCGCGACACCACGACGTTCAGGAACGCCGTGCCGGGTCAACCGCTTTCCGGCGATCCCACGGAAATTCGGACGGTCGACGACGCCCTTGCGGTCGCATTTCGGCGCAACCCGAGCGTGCTTTTGGCGCAGGAGCGCGCGGTTCGCACGGTTAAGGCCGTAGACCAAATTTTAGCCCTGAAGCGCCCGCAGATCAGCGCGGGGGCGTCCTATAACCGGCTTTCCGGTCAGGGTGCAAGCGCGGCGGGCGGCGGGCAGTCGCCGTTATCCGCGTTGCAAAATCCGTTTAGCGTCGGCTTGAACAACACGCCGCCCGGCGCGGCCCCGATCACGCTGTCGTCGTCCGGTACGTCTACGGGCGCGGCGGGCCAGCAAACCACGGCGACGGCAGGACAAAGTACGTCCGGCACGGCAGGCTCGGCGGGAACGTCCAGCGTGACCCGCGCCGCCGCGCGTCCTTCGGATAACGGCGGCGGGGGCGGCGCGAACGCGGCTCAGGCGCTAAGCAACGGCGGCGGGCGCCAAACCACGACCACCACGACGGGCGGCGAGACGACAGGCGGAACCGCGACCGGCGGGGACACCACGGGTGGCGAGACGACGACTGGTGGAAATACCACGGGCGGAACCAATCCCAACCTCCAACAGTTCAATAACAGCGGGACGCAGTTAAACCAATCATCGGCGCGTATCGGAATCACGCAACTGATTGACATCACCGGAATTGTTCGCACCGCCGAGCAGATCGGGCAGTTGGAGCGGATCGTGACGCGGCTCGAACTCGCCCGCGTTCGCCAGGAGACCGCGCTCAATGTCAAAAACAGTTTTTACAACCTGCTCCGGGCGCAGGCGTATGTCGGCGTGAATGAGGCCGCCGTCGCGCAGTCGGCGGAACTGCTCCGCGTGACCACGGCGCAAAAGAACGCGGGCGTCGCGTCTGAGTTTGATGTTCTCCGGGCAAGCACCCAGCTCGATAACAACCGGCAGGCGCTGATCTCATCGCGCAATCAGGTCGCTATCGCCAAGAACGCGCTCGCGAATTTAATCGGGATTGATCCGTCTACGCCGGTCAACCCGACCATCCCAACGATTCCCGCGCCTGCCGATCTGGACGAAACCGCGCTGGTGGATCTTGCCTTCACGCGGCGTCCCGAGTATCTTCAGGCGGATGCGAATATTACAAAGGCGGCGCGTAATGTTCGCCTTGCGCGTCGCAATCTGGAACCGGCGATCACGGCAAGCATCACCGGCGCCTACAACATCACCGATCCGGGCTTTGGCGACCGCACCAACGCGACAGCGGGCCTTGCGCTGTCCGTGCCGCTCGATGATGGCGGGGCGACCCGCGCCGCCGTCGCCGCCGCGCGCTCGGATGAGCGCGGTTCGCTAATTCAAAAAGACCAATTTGTCCGGGGCATCAAGGCCGAGGTTCAACAGGCGATTATCGCGGTCCGCGACGCGACCGAGCGCCAAACGGCGGCGGCGGGAACCGTGACCCAAGCCCGTGAGGCGTTGCGCCTCGCCAATGTCCGGTTTCAGGCGGGCGTCAGTACGCAATTAGAAGTCAACGATGCGCAAACCGCGCTTACCCAGGCGGAAACCAACCTGGTGAATGCGCAATTTGATTACCTGGGTGCGCTCGCACGATTATCGCGAGCGACCGGCGAACCGCAGTAACCAAGACGGAAACGAATGTACCGCCGCAGGCGGAGATGGCAATACCTCAAATGTACGTGAAACAAAAAAAACTATTTGCATCAGCGGCTTCCGTGGCGGCGGCGCTACTTTTGCTCGCTGGATGCGGCGGCAAGCCCGATGCGGCGAAGGGCGGCGACGCCAAGCCGGGCGCGGCGGCGACCGTAGAGGCGAAGCCGGTTCGGGTTTCGCCCGCGTCGCTCCAAACCGTGACGCGCTCGATTCCGATTACCGGGTCGCTCGCGGCTTTGCAAACCGTCGCGATTACGCCCAAAGTAACCGGTCGTATTTTGCAGGTTCTGGGGCGTGAGGGGGCGGTTGTGCGGCGGGGCGAGATTGTCGCTCAGCAGGAAACCGAGGACGCCGAAGACCAATTGCGGCAGGCCGAGGCCAATCTGCAATCGGCCCGCGCTCGGTTGTCCCAGGCGCAAACGCAGGCTCGCCTGCAAACCACGCAAAACGCGACCGGCGTCACCGACGCCCAGCAGGCCCTGCAAGGGGCGCAATCGCAACTCGCGCTCGCCCGTCGTCCCCAGCGCTTGCAGGAGGTCGCGGTCGCCCAGAACGCGGTCGCGCAGGCGCAGGCCAACTTCGAGCGCGCGGCGACCGACCGCAAGCGCTACGATCAGTTGGTCAAAGAAGGCGCGGCGGCCCAGATCACGCTCGACCAATACGTCACCAATGAAAAAGTCGCCAAAGCCGCGCTCGACACCGCCCGGCAACAACTAAATATCGCGCAAACCGGCGGACGAACCGAGCAGGTCCAGAACGCCGAAACCGCCGTCCGACGCGCGCAGGCGCAACTTCGCCTCGCCCGCGCCAATACGGAGCAAACGCTGGTTCGGCAGGACGATATTCGCGCCGCGCAGGCGACGGTCGCGCAAAACCAGGCCGCCGTTGCGCTCGCCCGCCAGCAGATCGCGAACGCCGCGATCCGCTCGCCCATTGACGGTGTGATCTCGGAGCGCTTGACCGAGCCGGGGCAACTCGCAACCCCTGCCGCGCCGGTCGCCCGCGTCATTTCTTTGGATACGGTCTACTTCGAGGCGCAGGTTCCGGAAACCGCGATCAGTCAGTTGCGCGCGGGGTTACCGGTGTCGGTAAACGTGGATGCGTATCCGGGCCGCTCTTTTAGCGGCAAGATCGCGCGCCTGAACCCGTCCGGCAATGCGACCTCGCGTACGTTCAGCGTGCGAATCAACCTGCCCAACGGAAAGGGCCTGCTTCGACCCGGTATGTTCGCGCGCGGCGCGGTGATCGCAGAGCGGCGGCAGGGCGTGGTCGTGAGCAAGGACGCCATTATCCCGCTGGACGGCAAGTACCAGGTGTTTGTCGCCGGAACGGATAACAAAGCCGCGCTTCGGACGGTCACGGTCGGCATCGAAACCCCGCAAACCACGGAAGTCACCACCGGTCTTCGCGAAGGCGAGCGCGTTATTATCGCGGGGCAGGACGGTTTGAAAGACGGCGCCCCGATCTCGATCCAAACCGGGGACGATGGCGCGGCGAAGGCGGCGAGCGCAGGGGGCGTGGGAGCGCAAGCGGCGAGTTTGTAAGCTTCGTTGCAGGAAAGCCAAAAGCGGGCAACGTCGAATCCCCGCTTTTCAAGAATTCTCGGTCTTTCTTTTAGTTCAAGGTTATTAACCGATCATGTCTCTAACAAATCTCGCTATCAAGCGGCCCGTCGTCATCTTGATGCTGATCGCCGCGCTTATCGTGCTGGGCCTGCGGGGCTTCACCACGATGCCCGCCGAACTCAACCCGAAGGTTGACTTTCCCAACGTTTCGGTGTTCACCTCGTACTCCGGGGCCGGACCGCAGGAAGTCGAAACGCTTATCTCCAAGCCCATCGAAGATGCGGTTTCGTCCGTTTCCGGCGTGAAAAACATCACGTCGGTTTCCCAGCAGGGCGTCAGCTCGGTCGCAATCGAGTTCTACTTAGGCACCGACCTCGATGTCGCCGCGTCCGATATTCGCGAAAAGGTGGACGGCGTCCGGCGCATTCTGCCCGACGAAGCCGATGCGCCCACGATCAGCAAGGCGAACTCGTCGTCCGAGCCGATTCTGTATATGACCATGCGCTCCACATCGGGGCGGTCGTCGCGCGATTTGCGCGACATTGCGGATAACGCGGTCAAGGATCGTCTGGGTCAAATCCCCGGCGTCGCGTCGGTCTTTATCACGGGCGGCGATGTTCGCGAGATCCAAGTCGCGTTGGATAAAAGCCGGATGAGCGCGTACGGCTTGACCATAAGCGACGTGTCCACCGCGATCAAAAATCAAAACCTGAACGTGCCGTCCGGGACCGTCACCGAGGGCAACCGCGACTACGCCGTACGCGTGATCGGCGAGTTCACGTCGGCGGACGAGATTCGCAAACTGCGCCTCAACTTCGCGGGCAAGAACAGCGCGCCGGACCGGACCCTGTTCGTGTCGGATCTGGGAGCCGTCTCCGACACGGTTTTCGAGCGCACCGCGAACGCTACCTTGTCCGAGCGGGAGCCGGGGGCCAAATCGTCTGAGCCGCTTCCGACCGCATCCGACACCGTGTCCATCGTTATCCAGAAAACATCGGACGGTAACACGGTCGAGGCAGCCGAGGGGGTCAAAAAGCAGTTGGTCGGCCTGAAGAAAATCCTGCCGTCCGACATCGTTTTCACCATCACGCAGGACCAGTCTCAGCGGGTCGAGGAAAACCTGAAGGACGTGGAAGTGTCGCTCGTTCTGGGCGCGTCGCTTGCCGTTCTAATCGTGTTCTTGTTCCTGCATAATCTGCGCGGCACGATGATTGTGGCGCTCGCCATTCCCACCTCGATTATCGCCACTTTCCTGGTGATGTCCGCGCTGGGCTTCACGCTGAACACGATGACCCTGATGGGTTTGTCACTTGCGGTCGGTATCTTAGTGGACGACTCCATCGTGGTATTGGAGAACATCTACCGGCACCTTGCGATGGGCGAAACGCCCCAGGAAGCCGCGCTGAATGGTCGAAGCGAGATTGGTCTCGCCGCCGTGACGATCACGATGGTGGACGTTGTCGTGTTCGTTCCGGTCGCCTTTATGGGCGGCATTGTCGGGCAGTTCTTCCGCTCGTTCGGTATCACGGTTGCCACCGCAACGCTGTTCTCGCTTTTGATGAGCTTCACGCTCGCCCCCATGCTCGCGTCGCGCTGGTACAAAAAAGGCGAAAGCACCGAGGCGACCAAGGGGTTCTTCGGGGCGTTCAACCGCGTCTTCGAGCGCATAGAGCATGGCTACCGCATCGCGCTTCGCTGGGCGCTTCGGCACCGGGGAACCGTTATCTTCGCGGGTAACATGGCCTTGGTTCTCGTCATCCTGTGGATGGCGAACGCGGGCGCAGGCGCGGGCGCGATGACGATGGCGGTCAAGGTCGCGGGCGTTCTTGTTATCGGCTCGCTCTTGGTCGCGGGCGGCGGCGCGCTTATCAATAAAAAGTTCTCTTTTGAACCGATTATAACGGGCGGCATCGGCGCGGCTGTGGCTTTCGCCACTATCGCGGCGGCGGGCGCGCTTGGCAAGCCTCTTGGCTTCCGATTCGCGCCGGGCCAGGATCAGGCGCAGGTATCGCTATCGGTCGAACTTCCCGCAGGCGCAAGCCTTGCCGCTACCACCAATATCCTTCGGCAGATCGAAGACCGCGTCCGCGACATGCCGGACGTGAAGTTTATCGAAACGTCGGCGGGTTCGTCCCGTGCGGGCGGCAACCAGGGCGGCGGCAACACCGGTACGCAATACGGTCAGGTTCGCCTGACGCTCAAAGACAAACTGGGCAACCTGGACAAAATCGCGTTCTGGGGCGATAAATCGGATCTTCGGCCCCGCACCGATGTCGCGGTCGCCGAGGAAGTGCGAAAGCGCGTCGCCTCCATTGCGGGCGCGACTATCCAAACCGCCGAGGTATCCGGCTTTAACGGCTCCGCCGCGCCGGTGCAGATTCAGTTGTCCGGTCCGGACCTGAACGATCTGGTAGCCGGTTCCAAAGCGGTGGCCGCCGAACTCGCGAGAACGCCCGGCGTTTTGTCGCCGGACATCTCGTACAAAGCGAGTAAGCCCGAGGTGCAGGTGGTTCTGGACCGCGAGCGCGCCGCCGACTACGGCTTATCGGTTCAGCAGGTTTCGCAGGCGCTCCGCGACAGCATCGAGGGCAACATAGACGCCAAGTTCCGCGATGCGGGCGAGCAGTACGATATTCGCGTCCAGTACGCCAAATTGAACCGCTCGTCGGTCGCCGATGTCGGGTCCGTGATTGTCGGAAGCCGGGGCGGCGTGCCGGTTCGCGTTTCCGATGTCGCCAAAACTCTGGAAGGGCGCGGCCCGACCAAGATTGACCGCCGCAACCGCCAGCGCCAGATCACGGTTTCCGCGTACCTTGCGCCGGGCAAGGTTATCGGCAACATGCAGCAGATCATCAACCCCAAGATCGCCGCGCTACAAGCGCAGGGCAAACTGGGCAAGGCGACCACGTATGACTGGCAGGGCGAGGCGAACACGATGGCGGAGGAGGGCAAGTTCATGTTCGCCGCCCTCGGTCTCGCGGTCGTTCTCGTGTACATGCTGATGGCGGCCCTGTTCAATAACCTGCTGTATCCGCTCATCATCATGCTGACGATCCCGCAGGCGCTTGTCGGCGGTTTGCTCGGCCTGATGATCGCGAACGTCCCGCTGTCCATCATCGCGATGATCGGCGTGATTATGCTGATGGGCCTTGTCACCAAGAACGCGATCCTTCTGGTGGACTTTACCAACACCCTCCGGGGTCGCGGTTACCGCCGCGAGGACGCACTCGCCGAGGCCGGGCCGACCCGGTTGCGTCCGATCCTGATGACGACGCTCGCGCAGATAGGCGGCGCGCTTCCCATCGCGCTCGCGCTCGGACGCGGGTCCGAGTTCCGGCAACCGCTCGGAATCGTGATTATCGGCGGGCTTCTTTTGTCCACGCTCCTGACGCTTCTGGTCATTCCCGCGACGTATACCGTGTTCGACGACATCTCGAACTGGTGGAGCCGCATGGTGTTCCGCCGCCAGATCGACATGGACAGCGAACTCGGGGGCGGTGACGACGAAACGCGCAAGAACAGCGACAACGACTCGTCCACCACGGCAGGTCGGGGCCGCGAAAGCGTCCCGGGTACCGTCCGGTAGATCGCACTTGCCGTTGCAAACAGAAAACACGAAAAAGCCGCAAAATAATTTGCGGCTTTTTCGTGTTTTGAGGCAAAAACGATTGGACAAAGCCCCCCCCCCATGTTAAAGTTGAGGCGTGAGTTCACAGGCAGCCAAACTACCCCAGCAAACGAATTTCCGTGAGCCTTTCATTCTTTTGGGTTTGCTTGTCGCCGCGACAGTCGTTAGTTGCGGGGTTGCCTACTTCTTTATGGGGCGCCCCCGTGGCGCCGCCCGTGACGCTCAGAAAATATCGTTTTCTGCAAGCAGGCTTGTTGCTGGAAACCCGGATAATTGGCGCGGGAACAAGAAGGCAACCACTTCGCTGGTTGTGTTTACCGATTATCAATGCCCTGCCTGCCGCGCACTGGATGAGCGGTTGGCGGCGGATAACGTCCGCCTACCTTTTCGGTATACGGTGAGAAACCTCCCCTTGCCGATGCATACGCGCGCTTACGAGGCGGCAGTAGCGGCGGAGGAAGGACGATTACAGGGAGCGTTTTGGCAAACGCACGATATTCTAATGCAGGGCAATGGCGCGATGGCGGAGAAGTTTCAGGCGGTGCGTAGGCGCTTTGGAGCCAATAAAAGTCCTAGCGATAGCGTAAGAAGAAGGGCACGGGCATCGGTTGATGATGATTTGAAGATGGCAGGCGATCTTCACCTCGATTCCACCCCTTCTTTGTTTTTGGCGCGAAGCGATAGTTCTGTGTACCGCGTATTCAGTTTGAAACAAGCGCGGGATTTATCTCATTAAAGTTTATCTATGAAGAAAAAACGCTTTGTTTTCGCTTTTATTGGCTCCGCCTTTGGCCTGACGGGTGCAATTGCCCTGCTGGTAAATCCTGCTATCGCGCACGGAACCCGGCTTGTTGCTCAAAACGAAGCCATCAACCCACTTGATGAAGGCGTGTACCTCCTCAAACATGGTAAACGTTTTGAGACTGCAATTACTTACTTGACCGCCGCTGTCGTCAGTCGTCCTGATGACTACCGCGCCCGCTTAATGCTTGCTTGCGCGCAAGCGTCGCGCGCCGCGTCGCTGTCAAAAGCGGTTGCATCCTTGCCCGCATGGGAAAAGGACAAGGTCAAGTATCAAAAAGAGATAAAGCAGTGGAACGCACCTGCAACGACGCAAGCCGTAGCGCCTGATGACTCTCCCTCCTTACCGGCTACGGAACCGGTTGCTCCTGTTCTTCGCACTCAAGATGATCAAAGAGCGTTCGCCCTGACCGCGACCGAGGCGCAAAAACAAATAGTCGAACTGCTTCAAGACGCCCTCGCTAACTCCCAAGCGGCGCCAGATCTCGCACAAACCAATGAGGCCCGCGCTGACGCACTGTATCTGCGCGGTTGGGTGCGCTTTTTGACGATTCGGCTTCCGGAGAACGCACGGCTCGCACTTCCCGCGACCCAGGATCAGGTGAAAGCCGATTTTGCCGAAGCGATGCGTCTTGCCCCGCAAGAAGCGTTGTATTGGCAATCGGGCGGCGACATCCTGCGCCATGCAAAAAAGGTTGAGGATGCCTTACCGCTGTACCGGAAGTCACTCGCTTTGCAGAGAAAAAATCCTGCCTTGTGGTATCTAATGTTCGATTTGCAACGCAAAAGTAGTCCAGCAAATGCTCAAGCGAGTCTGCGTGAGGCAATTAGGCAATCGCCCTCGAACGCCGCACTGTGGTTACGGTTAGCACACTTTTTGTGTGAAAGTAGTGAAACATCACTTACCAGTGACACTGACTATTCAAAAACGCAAGTAAACAATAAAGAGGTTGCCAGAACTGTTCTTGCCGCTGTAAACAGCGGCGCAATAGCAAAAGATTTCACACTCATTCTTCCCGCCTCGGCAACGCCGCAAGTTCTTGCTTCCGCTTGGAGCGACAGAGCAATTTGGGATGACTATACACTGGACCCGACAGACTATTTTAGTATAGGAAGCGCCTTAGCACGTTCAGGATCTCTTGCAGTAAAAAATGGAGATTATCAAGTCGCCGCAAGTTACGCACAAGCAAATCTCACTTTGGGTTCTAAAATGCTGAACAGCGTTCCGAAAGGAAAGGCGGAAATATCGATCAGTGAATGTCTAAATATTTACTTCGGCAGTACGGCAATTAGACGTGGTTATACAGATTTAATCGATGTCCGGCAACGTATGGGTGATTTAACGGGGGCAAGATCAATACAAAATGAGTTTACGAAGGTAGAGAATGAACTGATTTTGCGAGTGCGTGATGCTCAAACCAGCAGCAGAGCGTACTAACCTTTGGGGCTACCCTGTTTGGTTTTACAAGATGAAGTCGGCAATGGATAAAGTTGGTTCTCCATTCCACGTGACGAGCAAGTTGTAGAGGGCGAAGGCAAAACCGAGATGCGCTTCAAGCGGCGGCCAGTTGCGCTCGCCGACCTTCTTCAGATGTAGCACACGGCAAAGGAGCGAGAACACGGTTTCTATCGTCATGCGCTCGTTCCTCTCCCCTCGGTTGCAGATCGTCAGGTTGTCAGGATCACCCGCTTTGGCGTGAAATCCTTTGTCCGCCAACAGGTGCATCTTGTCCTTGAACTTCTCGATCAGTGGGCGAAACGAGTTATCCGCGACGTTCGCACTCTCGCATTCCCAGTCGCAGATCATCCCCTTCTCGCTCACTACAGCGCAAAGTTTTACACCCACAATCCAGCGATGGTTGGAGTAGCCCTTTCGATAGATCGGGTTCTTTGCCCGCCCTTCTCGGTAAGGATGAATCATCTCGATGCCCAACGTGTCGGTGATGCCAAGCGCGGTCGGGTCAGCCAGGAACCGGTCAGCCCAAGCTCTTGCTCGGTAGGTCGAAAGCGCACGAAACAAGCGCGTTCGCTCTGGTAGGTTTGGAAACAGGGGAAGATAGTTGGCTTCAAACCAACGGTAAAAGGCTCTCTTTCCCCGACTGCTTTTGAGGGCGTAGAGCATGGCGATGGTGACAAGTTCGGAAGGATGCAGGCGTGCTTGGTCAGGCTTCATAACATCCTGCATAGCGTCGTCAACCCGGCAAAACAAAGCAATGATAAAATCGCAAGTGGACATTCGGCCTCGCTTTAGGAGCGTTCGTAAGATAAACCATCTTACAGCGGGCCGAATGTCTGTTCTCTAACTACCTACGCCAAAATCGTAGGTAGCCCCAAAGGTTACTAGATAATATTCCTCTTAACATTCTTCAAGTTTCTTTGACTGTGCGTAAGCGCATCAAGTTGTCTAAACGTTAGCGTAACATTGTTTCTGTAAATTCGGCTTGTGCAGATCGTGCAGGATTTGG
>CAXUMS010000066.1:0-23691 GCA_964252165.1 uncultured Armatimonadaceae bacterium | reverse complement strand
GCCTTGCCCCTTTTCATCCTTCATCCTTCATCCTTCATCCTTCGGGCAAGGCCCCAACTGTGAATATCAAGCCGTCGTAGCCGGGGGCGACGCCGGGCGGGAGTTCGCGGGCGAGGCGGTCATGGAGGAAGTGATGACCGAGGTGGGTCAGGAATGCGCGGCGGGGCGTAAATTCCGCGATCTCGTCCAGGGCCTGGTACAAACCGAAGTGGGTAGCGTGGGGTTCATAGCGGACCGTTCCGAGGACAAGGGTGTCCAAGTTTCGGAGGTATGGGCGCGCTTCGTCCGGGATATGCGACACATCGGTCACATACGCGAACCGCTCGCCGAACTTGTAGGCGACCACGGGCAAACTGCCGTGCAGAACGATAACCGGCGTGACCGTCACGCCGCACACCGTAAATGGCTCGTACGGCGTGATAGGAACCAAATCGAGTTGCGGTTTGCCGCCGCCCTGTTGCGTTTCCTTGAAGCAGTAATCGAATACGCGGCGGACATGGGCAAGCGTTTCGTCGGTTCCGTAGATCGGCATAACCGCTTGTTGTTTCCAGTTGAACTGCCGGATATCGTCCATGCCGAAAAGGTGGTCGGCGTGCGTGTGCGTCATCAAGACCGCATCCACGCGCTCGATTCCCGCCCGCAACACCTGCGTTCGCATATCCGGCGTGGTGTCCACGAGAATCGTCCGGCCCGACGACGTTGTGACGTAAATAGAAGGGCGCAGGCGTTTATCATGCAGATCGGGCGAGCGGCACACCTCGCAGTTGCAACCGATCATCGGAACGCCGGTAGACGTGCCGGAGCCTAAAAACTGAACGGATAAACGGGCGGCGTCGGAGGCGGGGAGCAGGGGCGGGCTTGTGGACATGGCGTAGTGTGATTATACAACGCGCGGCGGCTACGCGATAGACAACCGGCGACGAGTCGCCGGTTGTCTTATCCGTGCGAGAAAACGAAATCCAACAGGTTTTTCAACCAACGTCAGCCAGGAAACCGCGCCGAATACGCCGTTCAACGAATAGGAATGTTGGAAGGTTCCGCGTCGGGGTCGCTGTACCAGGCGTCGTTCCACTTTTGGAACAAACGCACAACCTCGTCTTCCGGCACGCTGATGTAGTCGCCCCAAACGCCGCCGCGCCCATGCGGGTAGGAGAACAGGTGAAGCATCATATTGTTGACGCCGGACGCGATGTCGCTTATCGGAAAGGCGCCGATCTCAGGCCACGCCTTCGCAAGACGCGCCGCTTCCTCCCGCCAAAAACCCATAAGAGTGTGGAACTCGCCATCATGCTTGAAAAACGGGCCGTGCGCCGAAGCGCGTAGACACTCGCGTATAACCTTCTTCTCCGCTTGCGTCAGGCGCGCCATCGTCTCAGCAATGACAAGGATTTCGTACTGGTCCTTCAATACCAGTGCGCTTTCCAGGTGGCGGAAAACCGATTCGTCCGCCTGAACCGCCGTTGCCCACTCTCTCGCAAAATAGTGTGCGCTGAGCAAATCGCCGACGCTTAGCTTCTGCTCGATCATTTTCGGTACGCCATGGCACTTCCGCTCATTCGTTTTCAACAAAGAGAGCGACCCAGCCGCATCACGGATAACGTCAGCCGCGCTCAAAAAGGCCTGTTTGATCTCGGCCTGTGCATCTGTCATGTTTCTTCCGCCTTGAGGGAGGCGGCGACCCGTTTAGAAGGGCGCGCAGGGACAGAGCGCCCATTTGTTGTTTTACTTACCCTTTTATGTCCTCTGCGGCGGCGATGATGGGGACGCGGCGGCGCGGGCGAAGACCGCCATCTGGCTGGGCGCGCCGTGGTCGTCCGAGTGGGGGCCGGCGCCGGACACGGTAACGGCGTAACCGTTGCGGGCGGCGACATGGTTTGTCCATTCCGCGAACTCGTCGCGGCTCCACTCGAAACGGCGGTCGCTGTGGCGCATTTTGCCCGCCGGGAGGGTCTCGAATGCGGCGTTGTAGTCCCGGTTCGGGGTGGTTAAAACGATGGTTTGCGGGCTAAGATCGCCGAACAAGATGCGCTCGAAGGCTTGCAGGCGAAACGGTTCTAAATGCTCGATCACCTCCGTCAACGGCTCACCCCCACGCCCATGGGGATACCGACCGCTTCTCCCACGACTCGATACCGACCGCCGGTTCAACCCCCACGCCCGTGGGGATACCGTGATGCGAAGCGTCCACATCGGATAGAAACACATCGCGCGGGGCGGGAACGTCGCCTAATCTTCCTCGTCCCCCATCGGTAGCCACTCCCCCGACTTGTCCCGGCGCGCCGATTCCGCCCATTCCTTGCCCCGGCGCAAACTCTCCCGCCCTTCCTCGGTTTGCATCATTTCCGCTCTCAACTTTTCCGCCCACGTCGGCGGCGCCGACGTTTGGGGCTTGCCCGGCTCGCTTGACGGCGTAGACGCTACGGGTTGGGTTTCTCGCTTCGGGTCCATTTGCTTGCTGTTCCTTTGTGTACATTGAACGAATAACGTTTTCGTCCAGCCGGATGTTATTCCCATGCCCCAGCATTAGAGGCGCCATATGGGCCAAGGTTGCCCCCGGTTTTTGCGGGTTGCGGATACCGAAGGACGGTTTGAATTCCGCCCGACACCCGAAGGCTTCCCCACGTGCGTGGGGGTGAACCGACGGTTCTTTCACTCCGTATCAGTAGGGACAGGAGAGGCGCCAAGCGCGAAGGGAATACGGTCCTGAACGGGTAGAGCGCGAATGGCGGAACGCAGGGTGTCGAGTGTTGCAGCCGACATGCGAGCGGCGGCGGCAGCCTGGCCGACAAAAGGAGCGATATCGGCGGCATACGGTGACAGAGCCTCCTCAAACAGGCGCTCGGAAACCGCGAAAAGGCGGACGGCGCGCGTATACTCACCACTTTCCTGCGCTTTCTCGCCGCGAACCAGAGCGATCTCCCCCAGATTGTAAAGTAGCTTGGCGACGCCGAGCATGCTACGGAGGGATTGCTCGACGCTTAGAGCTTCGCGATAAAAGGATTCGCTGCGCTCCCAGTCCGCCCGCTCATAGGCGACTACGCCGAGATTTGTCAGCGTCTCGGCTATGCCGCGCTGGTCGCCGGAGGCACGGCGCAAGCGGAGGGCCTCATTCAGGTGGAATTCCGCTAACTGGAGCGGGGTCTCGCGCTCGTCCGGCGGACAACGGGACGCATCGCGCCGCTCGACGACGCCGAGATTATTACGAAGGATCGCGATTTCGACCGCCGCGCCGATCTGGGTAAAGCAGGCGAGAGCGCGCTCGAAGCGCTCGCGCGCGCTTGGAAAGTCGCGTTCGTTCATTGCGGCCTGTCCCAGCAGATTTTCCGCACGGGCCGCACCCTCGGCGTCTCCGCGCGCTTCGCTCAGGGACAAGGCCTCTTGCGCCATTTCACGGGCGGTCACATCTTCGTGGAAGTCGAGATGCAGGCCCGAACGTTCGCGTAGAAGATCGGTCCAAAGAGCCGGTTGCTCCGTGGCGTGCGGAGCCAGCGCGTCGATTCCTTCTTGTACTACCTCGACGGCGTCGCGCAGGAAGCCGCGCCGGTAGCGCCAGCGTCCGACCGCGAGGGCAAGCTGTGAATGAAGCGGGAGACTGCCGCGCGAGCGCCGCAAGGCGATGCGAAGGTTGCTGGCGTCGGCGTCCAGGCGGCGCAAAGCATCGCCTTCGCGCACGGTTCGCAAAGACGATAACCGTTCCTCGGCGCGTGTGAGGAAGTAGACGGCATGCCGGTCTTCGAGAGGCGTAGCCCCGCCGAAAGCGGCTTTTAGCCGTTCTTCGCCAAACTCGCGGACGCTTTCGAGCATCAGGAAGCGTGTTTCCTGCTGGTCCGCGTCGGTTTCGGCGCGCAAGAGCGAGTGATGGCGGAGCTTGTCGATGTCCTCGAACACGTCGAACGATTCGCAGACCGCCTCGGCGTCGTCCAACGTAAAGCCCCCGGCAAAAACGGAAAGCTGGGCGAGCGTCACCTGCGCGTCGGGCGGCAACAAGTTGTGCGACCATTCTATTGTTGCGAGCAACGCGCGGTGGCGTGGCGGGAGGTCAGGTGACCGGGATTGCAACAGGCGGAATCGCTCGCCCAAACGCTCAACCATCTGGCGTGGCGTCATCATGGTTGAGCGCGCCGCCGCAAGTTCGATAGCGAGCGGAACGCCCTCCAAACGCTGACACAACAGATTGACATCGGCCCGATTGTTTTCGTCGAGGACAAAACCGGCGCGCACATCGCGGGCGCGTTCGACAAACAGCGTTACCGCGTCGGCTTCCGGTAGCGTCGCAAGTTCCAGGATACGCTCGCCGCGCAAGCCCAGTACGCGCTGTGTTGTGACCAGGCAGAAAACGCCCGGCGCGGCGGCAAGCAGATCGCGCACCGCTTCAGCGGCGTCGGGCATTTGTTCCAGATTGTCCAGCGCGAGCAACAGGCGACGCTCGCGTAGGGCGCGGCATACCTGCGCTCGTGTCCCCTCGCTTTGCCCCAGCGGCAACCGCAAATTTTCCGCAAGTCGCGTGAACAAGGCATCGCCGTTCGGGGCGGTGTCCAACTCCACCCACCAGACGCCTTCCGGGAAGAGCGGCAGGCACAGCCGCGCTATCTCCATCGCCAAGCGGCTTTTGCCCATGCCGCCAAATCCGGTGATGGTTACCAAGCGCGTTGCCGCCTGCCGGAACCAGCCCTCCGCTTCCACCGCCTCACGCTCCCGCCCGATAAACTGTGAAAGGGTCTGCGGCAGGTTGTGGACGGTCGCAGGCGGTACCCGTAGCGGCGGGAAGTTGTCTGACAGGTCAGGATGCGCCACCTGCCAAATAGGCTCCGGTTCCGGCAGATCTTTAAGCGCGAACATCCCGAGATCGAGCAAGCGGACGCCGGACAATAGCGCGTTCCGCCCAAGATCTTTCGCCGCGCCGGACACCAGGATTTGCCCCCCATGCGCCGCCGCCAGAAGGCGCGCGGCGCGATTTAAGGGCGGGCCGAAGTAGTCGGCGTCACGGAACTCGACCGCGCCGGAGTTCAGCGCCATACGCACTTTGATCGGCGTGGCATCCGGCCACCTTTCGCACTGTAGCGCCTTTTGCGCTTCGACGGCGGCGGTCAGCGCATCGGACGCGCGAGCGAATGCGGCGAAAAAAGCGTCCCCGGCGGTTAGGAAAATAAAGCCGCTACTCGCCTCGATCGTTTGGCGGAGAATGGCGTCGTGACGCGCAAGGGTAGCGGACATTTCTTCGGGATGCGATTCCCAAAGACGTGTGCTACCCTCAATATCGGTGAAAAGGAACGTTACGGTTCCTGTGGGCGGTGTGGACATAGGGAGTTTCAAAGCGCAGGATTATTATACCGGCTGAAACTCCGACATCGAGGATAAAATGCAGGGGCCGATTACCGCAGTTTATTATCTCCATTCGCCGAACAACACGAACGGCGCCCAGTAGTAAGGATGCCGGTGCGGGCCGCTTGCCCCGCCGTCGCGCGCTACGGCTCGGGCGGCGTTGTGAAGGGCCTGCCCCTTCGGTTTGCCCGCCTTGATCTGCGTGTAAAACTTGGTCATCAGCGTGGCCGTGCAGGCGTCATCCACGGACCACTGCGAAACGACCTGCGTCGGACAGCCCGCCGCGAACAACGCCCAGGTTAGTCCCACCACACCCTCACCGCTCTGGATGTCGCCCCGCCCGGTGTTACAAGCCGAAAGCGTCACCATCTCGGTTTGCGGCAAGGGGATGCCGAACAACTCGCGGGCCGTCAGGAAACCGTCGTCGCCTGCCGCTTTCGCCGCCGCATTGGGCTGGGCGAGGACGAGACTGGACAGCATCGGCGCGGCGTCATTGCAAAAACCATGCGTGGCGAGGTGAAGGAAGCGGTAGCGGGGCGCGTCTTTCTTGACCGCGCCTTCCTGCGCCGCGCCGCCCGTTAGCGTCGTCGCCTGGAGGAACAAGCGCCGAAGCGAATTCGCCTCGCGTTGCGTTCCTGGTAGCGACGCGATGCGTCCACCGGCGCGCTCCAACGTCTTTGCAATCGCCCGTGACGGAGAATCTATAGGTCTTGAAGGCGCGTCTATAGGGCGCGACGGCGCGTCAAGCGGTCTTGACGGTACATCTATCGGACGCGACGGCACGTCTATGGGACGTGACGGTACGTCTATGGGACGTGACGGTACGTCTATGGGCCGCTGACCGGGCAAGTCGTCCAGGTCGCCAAACCGCTTGGCGTCGCCAAAAGCGGGATTGGCGACGATCAGAAGCGAGTCTTTCCTGCCAGCCTTGCCCGCCGCCGCGCTGGTTATCTGTCGCTGTCGCAGGTTGTGGGCGGCAAGCGCTCCGGTCGCGCTGTAAGCGTAGTCAATCTCGTAGAGGTCAGCAAGGAACGACGCTTTCTTGCCGCTTCCTGCCAGCAACGCTTGGAAAGGGATGTTCCACAACGGGCCGTCCGGGCAGATGATCAGGCGCTTCTTGCCCGCAATCGCCGAGGCAACGGGAGCAATGAGCGTTTTGTAGAGCCTGCTTGCCAGCGGCTTGTAGTCTTTGCGCGGGTCGGCGCACGCCGATTGAAAGGCGGCGCAGTCGGCGGCAAGCGAGGCGGGAACGCTCAGGTACCGCACGGTCACGCGGCAGGCGCTCTTTGCCCCCGCCCCGCTTTTTGTTACGACGAACATGGCAAGATGGCCGGGCGTCGTTTGCACGTACTCCACAAGGGCGGTGTCCGCATCGAGAGGCGAAACCATATCGGAAAGGGTTGCGGTTTTGGCCGCCCGTTTTTCGGCAAGACCGGGGTGCTGGGCGTACAGGGTTTCGGTGAGCCGTTGCAACTGGCCTTCGGTTTCTCGTTGTTGTTGCTGAAGCGCGGCAAAGCGGGCTTTGGCCCCAACTTCGTTTTCGACGCCTTCTTTGACCAAGCGCGCGTTCAGGGCGTCGGACTGCTGGCGCAGGGTTTGCAACTGGCTTTTTTCGGCGTTGGTCAAACTGCCGGTGAGGTCTACCTGCCCGCTGTCCAACAGGTCGAGCAGGGAGCGCCCTTTGGTTTGTTGCGCCAGCGTAAAAGCGGCGGTTGTAGCGGCGCGGGGCAAGGCGCTTGGGGAGGCGCGAGGCGCAGTTAGCAGGAAATCGAGATAGTCAGAATACATAGTTCGGGCCGACGCGGTGTATGTCTGCTTGGCGTTGGCGTAGCCGCCGAGATTGGCGCGAATCTGCTCGATCAAGTCAATGCCGCCCGCATAATCCGCCTTGGCCGCCCCCCGTTGTTGCAATTTTCGCTCCGCTTTGGCTTTCTGAAACAGCGTGTTCGCCTCGCGCTTCTTATCGCCGATAGCGTGGTACAGCGGCAATGCCTGATGGTACGTGGTCAACGCCTCGGTAGGGCGACCCGTGCTACTGTGAACATCGCCGATGCTACTCAGTGCGCCTGCCTCGCTGCGTTTGTCGCCGATAGAACGCGCGATCACCAGAACCTGTTGGAAGTTCGCCAACGCCTCGGCAGGGCGACCCGTGGCGTTGTAAACAACGCCGATGTTGAGCAACGCAAACGCTTCGCGGCTCTTGTCGCCCGTAGAGCGAAAAAGCGCGAGCGCCTGCTGGAATTTCGCCAGCGCCTCAGCAGGGCGACCCGTGGCGCTGTAAACAGAGCCGAGGTTGTTTAGCATATCCGCCTCGCCGTTTTTGTCGCCCATAGCGTGATAAAGCGGTAGCGCCTGCTGGAAGTTCGCCAGCGCCTCGGCAGGGCGCCCCGTATCGTTGTAAATAGAGCCGAGGTTGTTTAATACGCCTGCCTCGTCACCTTTGTCGCCTGTCGAGCGCGCGATTACCAGAACCTGCTGAAAGTGCGCCAGCGCCTCGGCATTCCGACCCATGGTGTTGTAAACAACGCCGAGATTGAGCAGTGCAAGCCCTTCGCCGCTTTTGTCGCCGATTGCGTGATAAAGCGCGACTGCCTGCTGGAAGTTCGGCAACGCTTCGGTAGTGCGACCCGTATCGTTGTAAATACAGCCGAGGTTGAGCAGTGTAAACGCTTCGCTTTTCTTGTCGTTGATCGCGTGATAAAGCGCGGTTGCCTGCTGGTAAGTAGTCAACGCTTCAGCAGGGCGATTCGCGGCGGTGTAAAAAATGCCGACGATGCCCAATGCGTCCGCCTCGCGCTTCTTATCGCCAACAGAGTGAAAAAGCGCGACTGCCTGCTGGTAAGCGGCCAACGCCTCGGCAGGTCGATTTGTGATGTCGTAGGCAACGCCCATGTTGAGCAGTGTGTCCGCCTCGCCGCTTTTGTCGCCCATAGCGCGATAAAGCGCGGTTGCCTGCTGGAAGTTCGCTAACGCCTCGGCGAGACGCCCCGTATTGCCGTAAACAAAGCTGCTGTTGATTAGTGCGAACGCCTCGTCCTCTTTATCGCCGATAGCGCGCGCGATCACCAAGGCTTGTTGGTAGTTCTGCAACGCCTCGGCGTTGCGCCCCGTGGCCCTGTAAACATTGCCGATCGCTCGCAACGCCCGGTTCTCGCCGACCTTGTCCGCGTGGGATTGCGCGAGGGCCAGAGCCTGTCGATACAGTTTCTCCGCTTCGTCGTACTTGCGGGCGTCTATCGCCGCTTTGCCCTGGTCGAGAAGCGTTTGCACCTCAGAAAGCGGCGCCAGGACCGGGGCGACCAGGGCGGGCGGCGGTGCGGATTGCGCGTGTGCGGGCTGGGTCGCGCTTGATGCCGTTAGGCACAGGGCCGAGCAGAGGGTAAAGGTAACAACGGAAAGCGGGTGACGTTTAGGTTGAACGCGGCAACTAAACGGTGTCGGAACCAATCGGTGAGTAAAGGGCGGCATAGGTAATCTTTCCGAGCGAGCGGATAAGCAGTCGCACTAACGATGCAAGAAACGAAGAGGATGACCAGGAACGCGGACGCGGGTAGCAATATGGGTTAGCAAGCGGTCGCCGATCATTGGTTCGATTATAACAGACGCCAGAACGTGAAGGACTTGAAAGTGAGGTTTTTCACTACGGAAACAGGCTTCTTCCAAAAGCGAGCGGGGTATGTGAGTAGTTCCATTTTGTCTGGACGCCCGAACAGTCCGGCAGGCTATCCGGGTACGATCCCCGAAGCGAGATCAAAAACGGCCATTTGTGTGGGTGCGCCGCGTCCTTGCAGGTCTACGTCCCCGATGCCCGAAAAGACTACCGTATACCCGTATGCCTCAGCGTTTCGCCTACACCATGCCTCGAACTGCGCGCGGGTCCACTCGAATCGGTGATCCGAATGGCGAAACGCTCCCTGTGGCAGGCTATCCCAAACGGTGTTGTGATCCGCGTTTGGCGTGGA
This sequence comes from uncultured Armatimonadaceae bacterium, assembly GCA_964252165.1. GTDB lineage: Bacteria > Armatimonadota > Armatimonadia > Armatimonadales > Armatimonadaceae > CAXUMS01. The sequence continues at coordinate 14,407 of CAXUMS010000066.1, read as the reverse complement.
TATAATAATTCGTCGCGGTCGGATGGACCCGAACACGTTTCGCTCGACTTGCGGCAAGCGGTTCGGTTCAATGTGTTCCAACACTTCCATGAGGACCGCCGCATCGAATGGCCCGTATCGCTTCGTCGCACGTGTAGGTTCTGTAGAGGTAACCTCAACCACGGCGGCGGCATCGTGGCCCGCGAGGCGCGCGTCGCGGTAGGCGAGCGAGCCTTGCAACAGCGTGACTCTCTCGGCCCGGCGGGGGATTTCCTCCAGACGTAATTTGCGGCGGGCGCGGGATAACTCGCGCGGCGACACATCCATGCCTGTGATGCGCGCGAACTGCGGGGCGTTCAGAAGGAGCGCGATCAGTTTGCCCTCGCCGCACCCCAAGTCCACGACCGAACGCACGCCGGACGTTATCAATGCGTCGCGCGCGGCGAGAAGCCGCTGATCGTGGAGCGTCACCACGGCGGCGGCGGCGCTATCGTCGGCGGTTGCTGGCGCGGCGTCACCGGCGACGGCGGGCGCGGCTTCTTCGACGGCGTTTGTCGCTTCCACTGCCTCGCCAGTTTCCCCGGTTTCGACCTCCCCGGCTTCGACTTCGCTGGTTTCCAGCGCGTCGTCGCCGCCATCGGCGGCGAGAAGGCGCGCGGTCGCCTCGGTGAATAAGGAGCGGCGGCGGCGCAGATAGCGTCGCACAATCAAGTCGCACTCGGGGTGCGTTCGGAGCCAGCCGTCGCCCGCCCGGAGCAGTTTGTCCACCTCATCGGGGGCCTCCCAGTAGTGCTTTTCGCCGTCAAGCGCGGGAAGCAGAACGTACAGGTGCGACAATAAATCCGACACGGTTTGCGTCCCGGTCAGCGTCAAGCGCGCGTACGGGCTTGCGCCCCAAGTGGGAAACTTCGGGTCGAGCGGCTCGCCGCTGTCCACCGCAACGTCATATCCGAGCGGCGCGAACAAGCGGGTCAGGAGCGCGCCGTTGTCGCCGGGCGGGGTCGCGACCACGGGGACAATCGCCGTCAGCGGAATCGCGGTCAGGGCGAGTTCGGTCCGCTCCTTGCTCGCCCCGGCAAGGGCCGAGCGCAACACCTGCGCGATGGCGACCGACAGGTACGACGATGCGGCGAACGGGCGGTCATTGACGTACGGCTGTAGCGCAAAACCCACCGGGGCCGGACCGCCCACACGCCCCCGCGTGAGCGCAATCGGGTCAATGTCAAGCAGCAGGCACGCGCGGCAAACGTCGTCCGTAGCCTGGGGGTAGAAAACGTGCGCGGTCCCAAACGCGAGCGTGAACGCCTGCGCGCGGGCTGGGTTCTTGTGGAGCAGGTAGCCCAGATCGGTCGCGGGCCGGTGCGTGGTCGTGATTTCGAGAAGCATAGTTTCAGCGTATCAGCAGGCGCGACGCGGCGGTATATCTCCGGAGCGTGAGTAGGAGGTGAATAGGCGCGTTCCTTTACGGCGTCAACTCACGAACGGCGCAATAAACGCTCGTTTTTTGGCGCCGCGCTTATTAGTCCCCTTCAAACAAAACGTACCCGTCTGTCGCTCTGGCTTTGCCGATGGCTTCTTCTATCTTCTCCAACAACGTTTCAATCTCCGATTTGTACAACGCCGCGCGCATCTCCTTGTGGACGGGATGCGTTTGAACGCCGGTAACAACTTCCCCACGGTCCGGTTGAAGGGCGACAAGTCGGCGGGCCTCCGCGATAGTTCGCGCCAGCACGTCTAACGTTTCGTCGCCAAAAACGGCGTCATCATACAAATCAATGTACTTGCCCGTTTCCTTCTGCAATTTTTCAAACAAAGGATAAAGGAACCAGTACTCGCCTTCGTGTTCGGGAAAATGACAAAAGTATTCGTAATCGTCGCTCCTGTGCGGCATTACAGCCTGGGGTTGAACAAGAACCGTGAGTGCCGTAATAACATCTTCCGCGCTTAGCGCGACAGCAACTCCAGAAAAGCCGTGTTCAAAAAGTACGCGTCGCGGCCCACATCAACGCGACGCAAAACAGCGACCCGCGCCAACTCGTTCAGGTATTTGGAGGCGGCGTCGCGCTTCACAATCCCCGCTTCCTCTAAAAATCGGATTTTGCAGTACGGTTGCGCGAACAAAACCTCGACCAGGTCTTTGCTGTAGATTTTAGGCGCGCGTTCGCGTATCGCGTCCGCTGTTTCCTGCATCAAAACGCGGATGGCTTGTCTCCGTGAATGCGTTTCCAGGGCCGTTTCCAGGGCCGCGCGAAGCATGAACAGCACCCAATTTTCCCAGTCCGCTTCTTCCGTAACGCGACGCAAACCGGCGTAATAATCGCTTTTGCGCTGGATAATGTAGCGGCTCAAATACAAAACCGGCGTTTGAAGCAAGCCCGCCTCGACCAGGTGCGGAATATTCAAAATACGACCCGACCGCCCGTTGCCGTCCGCGAACGGATGGATCGCCTCGAACTGATAATGCGCGACCGCCATTTTGATCAAGGGGTCCAGGTCATCCTCGGCATGAAGAAACCGCTCCAATTGCCCTAAGCGGTCGCGGATCACGGTTTCGCCGGAGGGCGGCGTGTAAAGAACCTCGCCGCGCTGATTGGCGATCACGGTTCCCGTGTTCCGCCGCACGCCGACCGGGCTTTGCTTGATGATAGCGACAATTTCCTCGAACAAGCGCGTCGAAAGCGATTGCCCGGCTTGAAGGCGGTTGTAGCCGTGCCACAAGGCCGCGTTGTAGTGCAACACCTCTTTGGTTTCCGGGGCGTACGATGCGTTCTCGTCGGAGAACGCGCGGTACAACTCATCGTTTGTGGTGACGATGTTCTCGATCTCGGACGATAACTTCGCCTCTTGAAGTCCGATAACGCGCACCAAAACGGCCTGGTTCGGTAGCAACTCGCCCGCGCCCTTGAGTTCCGCGAGCGCCCGGTTCGCGGCGATAGCCTGTTTCAGTACCGCGCGCGTTTCCAACTCGACGCCGAACGGCGGAAGAGGCGGCAAATCGTTGTACGGCGTTTGCGGTTCAAATGGTATATGCCGATATTTTACCGTTTTATCGGCATATTTTGACAACCTGCCGATTTCGTCGGCATATCATTTATGGGCGTTTATTCATCGTCCGCGTCGTCGCCGTAGTCCGGTTCGTGATTTTTGGCGTTGTGGTCGTTTGCTTCGTTGACGCAATCAGGCTTGTTTCAAGATACCGGAAGCCGACGTTTCCGCGCTTCCTACGCCCCGCGCGCCCCGCTTAAAGCGACGGACGGTAAACGGACGGCAAAAGGTAGAGAATCTCAATCTATTCACCGACAATAGCGGCTGTAACGGAACGTTAGCGCGTTTGTATTCTCGTTGGCAAGAGCATTCGCGGTTTATGTAGGGACTTGTTCAAACTTACAATCGTTTCGTCAACAACGCCAAATTCGGAGACGTTTTTATGCAAGTTCGCTCTTTGACAAGCGCCGTAGGCGGCGCTGTCGCGGCATTCGCCACCATTCTTTCCCTGAGTTCTTCCAGCCGCGCCGATATAATCTTCGCCTATACCGGCGGCAACGGCAATCAAACTCAAACCTCAACCTACGGATTTACGTTTGTTCCCGTCGTCAACCTGACGGCGGATTCTCTCGGTTTCTTCGACGCCGATCAGAACGGTCTTGTCGTGGGACATCGTGTCGGTATTTGGAATGCCAGCGGAACTCTGCTTGCCAGCGCGACCGTGACTACCGCCAACAGTACGCTGAGCGGCGCTGTCTCGAATAATGGTCAGTACCGCTTCACCCCTATCAGTCCCGTAAGTTTAACGCAAGGACAAACCTACACATTAGGCGCATCCATCGAGGGCGGGACGGATATTTGGTATGCGGGCGGAACCCAAACCTCAAACTCGCCCACGCTGGCGACGGTAAGTTCGACAGGGGTTTTCATCAGTTCCCTTTTCGCAAAGCCGACGTCAAGCTCGGGCAACACGTACAACCCGGGGTCGTTCACCGTGCAACAATCCTCTGTCGCCGTTCCGGAACCCGCGTCGCTTGCATTGCTTTCTTTGGGCGGCGCTCCCCTTATCGGTTTGTTGGCGCGCCGTCGCAAAGCCGCGCGGTAGATCGGCGGCGAGGCGTTTCAAAGACGCTGGAGTTAAAGCGCCAAAGCCCAATGTCCCCGGTTGCAATTTTAATGTAATCGGGGACATTGGGCTTTGGTTTGCGACAATGACGCTCGACGCCCGCCCCTATGCGTATAGTCCCCCGGGGGAAGACGTCACCGCTCCGTCTTTCCGGTTCCCTAAGCGGGGATTGAGCGGCTTTTCCACTCTCGTTCTTACTCGTCGTTTTCGTCATTTTCGTCGTCGCCGTAGTCCGGCTCGTCGTTTTCGTCGTCGCCGGTGAAGGTGGACGGGTTCGCCTCGCGGGCGGCGTGGTACGCGGCCTCGACCTGCGGGGCGGTGGGGAAGTCAGGCGTCGGGGCGTGCGTGTTTTTCCAGATAGGCCTTGAAGCCGCCCGCCGCTACGACTTCGGGAGCGTTATTTAACAGCGCCTCAACCAACAAATGAACCGTTGTCGCAGGTTTGCGTTTATGGAAAGGGCTTGCGGGATCGCATTTGGCAAGCAGTTTAGAGGCGTTCCGATAAGCGGTGCGTAATCGCGGCACGCCCAGAGTATTGAACATATCGGCTATCTTCTTTTCGTATTCGACGCCTTTCATCTCAGGAGCAAGGTCTTCTAAACGTTGCATATAGTACTCACGCACCTTGCCCTTTACCATAGGAGCCGTGTCCAAAAACGCGAAGTGAAGCACGTACCAAAGTTCAAACGCTTCGTTTGACCAGGCGGAATGGAGGACGGGATGCGCCTCGATTTTGTTTATAGCGTTATCAAAGTCGTCTACAGGAAAATCATCTAAATCAAAAACGCACCAAATTTCATCAAAGGGGTCTCCGTTTGAAACGGCTTCCCCTTGTCGTCGTTCCGAGTAATTCACAAGTGTGCGCGTATTCTTCTGATCCGGGACTATAGATACTTCAAGCGGAGGCCCCTCATCTACGCGAGCGCCATTCAACTCATATTTGGTAATAATGGAACTAAAGTAATACGGTTCCGTTTTCTTTCCTTCACAAACAATCAAAATTCGCCTGCGTTGCGGCAAGTTCCCCAACGGGCGATCCGCGCTACGACGCGCCTTGCCGACGGGCCTACGGCTTGGCATGAACTAAACCCTCGGCGTCCGGCGTCGCCGCTTCCGCGCTTGACTTGTCTGCAAGCGTTGAAGACATCATGCGCTCTAAGCCACCAAGAAATGGAATAGCCCCAAAGCGTCCCCTGATGTAATCTTCTTCAAAAGACACTTCGTTGCCGTCCGTCGAATGCGCAATTGGTTGAAAATCCGAAAGTGAGTACAAGTGCGATGCGCCTAACCGGTCTTTCTCCACAAACCAAATTTGATCGCGCCGAAAGATGCGCTTGTCAAGCAAATTTGTATCGTGCGTCATAAAGATGAGTTGCGCGTTCTTGGGGTTGGTTTGTCGTGATTGGAAAAATTGCAGTAGTGTACGCGTCATTAATGGATGAAAGCGCGCATCCATCTCATCCACAACTAAAACGGTTCCCCTTGTCAAAGTGTCAAAAATGGGACCCGCAAACGAAAATAATTTTTTCGTGCCTTCCGATTCAAGGAAAGCGAGGGGGAAGTTCTCTACTTTTACAAACTCTCCGACGTCATCATAAACAGGATGCTCCGCGCGCACCTTGAACGCCTCTTTTGTCATCTTGCTTATTCGACCGTCCTCATCAGGAACATCTTTAGGCAACACTACCTCCACATCACTCTCATCTTCCGACAAAATGATGTTGGTAATGCCGGTTCCTGAGCCTTGCATTAATTTGATTATGTTTTCGCTGTACTTGCCGTCAATCAAACATTTGCGAGTAAAATTTTGAAGGCCTCCATCTCGCAAGCCAGAAATTACATTTACGGAGCGCCTAAGGAAATTGACAATTTTCGTGGATAGTTCGCCTCCTATCTGCGTGGACAAGGAGACAAGAAGTGCATTATGTCTTACAACCACGCCGTTCTTGATGAGAGGGGCGGCCTCATCGAAGTTGGTGACTTCGACAGAGTTTTCACCCCTTTCAAACAAGACGCTCTCGGCTCCATCTACCGCTTGGTAAAGCCACTCCGAAACAACAACAAGGGAATTGTCGAAAGGAAGTTCTTTGCCTTCGCCAGCCACCTCGAAACCATAGCGATACTGAACTTTGTCTAGCAAAAAGGTGATCTCAAAGTATATCGGCTTGCCCGGCGTCTTTGAGTTGAGGATGAAGGGAAAAGAATCAAAGGTGAAACTGACATCAGCAGATCTTAAAACTGTGTAGCAAAACTGTTTCAACGCTTCTGCCAGATTGGATTTACCGCTCGCGTTTGCGCCGTACAAGGCGACCGTACGAAGTAAAGATAAGCCGGGGCCTGCCTCGAATGTATTGACGATTCGGGGGTCGGACGCTTCCTCGACGCCCTCCGCCGCAATCAGGCTAAGGGTCGCCGGTTCCTTGAACGAGCGGAAGTTGCCAAAGGTAAAGTCAATAAGCATTGCGTTTTTAGTTTACCTTAACCGCTCCACGGTGGCGCGCCTACTCGTCGTCGGCGTCGTCGCCGTAGTCCGGCTCGTCGTTTTCGTCGTCGCCGGTGAAGGTGGACGGGTTCGCCTCGCGGGCGGCGTGGTACGCCGCCTCGACCTGCGGGGCGAGCGTGGGCATTTCGAGGAGAAATGGCGATGCGCCGAGCGACTTGCCGTTGTGGTACTGCGGCCACGATAAGTGAAAACGCTCGCGGGCGCGCGTGATCGCGACATAGGCGAGGCGCCGCTCCTCTTCGAGCGACTCCTTGACCAACTCGCCGTCCACATAGCGCAAACTGCGGTGGTGCGGGAGCAGGTTCATCGCGAAGCCGACCACGAAAACCGACGGCCATTCCAGGCCTTTCGAGCGGTGAATGGTCATCAGGTGAACCGCGTCTAAAATCTTGGCCTCTTTTTGTTGCGTTTCGCCCGCGCCGACCTGACGCGCTTTTTTGATCTGTCCGGCGATAAACGTCAGCATCGCCTCGGGCGCGAAAAACCGATTGGACGATGCGATTAACTCGTCCAGGTTTTCCAAACGGCTCGATCCTTCGCCGTCCGCGTCGTCGTCACCCTCGTCGCTCATGATGTACTCGTCGTAGCCGGTTTGCCGGGCGGCGACAAGGCGCGCGGTCGCGGTTTCGCCCGCGTCGTGGATTTCCTTGATCTGGTTGCGGAAGTCACGAATGGCGACATCCTGGGCGGTTTTGTACTGCCCGGAGCGCAGGGCCTCGTAGAACGAGCATTTGTTTTTCGCGGCCAAGAGTTCGACCTGCGTGATAAACGACTTGCCCAGAAAACGGGTCGGCTTGCCGAACCGGAGCGAGCCGATATTAAGCACACGCTTCGCGGCCTCATCCCCGGCGGGGCTGTGCGGGTCCACGGACAACTGCAGATAGGCGAGCAGGTCCTTGACCTCGCGGCGGTTGTAAAAGCCGGTTCCGCCCGTGATCTGGTACGGGATGCCGTTCGCGATAAGGGCGTCCTCGAACGCGCGCGAGTACGCATTGGTGCGGTACAAAACCGCGAAATCCGAAAAGCCCCAAACGCCGCTTTGTAGCTGCTCGCGAAGTCTATCGGCGACCCACGCCGCCTCGGCCTCGGCGTCCACGTGTTGCGACAAACCCGGCTCGGCTCCGGGCGGTTTGGTCGGCTCCATCTGCAACGCGTACCGTTCGTCCAAATCCGCGTGCGCGATTAGCTCGTTCGCGACCGTGACCACGGTTCCCTGCGAGCGGTAGTTGGCGGGAAGCCGGATAATATCGCCGGTCGGGAACTCCTTACGGAACGACATCACGGTCAGGCGCGGGTCGCAACCCCGGAAGCCGTAGACGGACTGCCCGACATCGCCGACCAGGAACAGATTGCCGGATTTTTGGGCGAGGAGGCGCGCGAACTCCCATTGCACCGCCGACGTGTCCTGGGTTTCATCCACCAAAACGTAGTCCCATTTGTCCTGGTACGCGCGCCGCAAGCCGTCGTTGTCGCGGAGCAGGTTCCACGCTTCCAAAAGCAGGTCGTCGAAGTCCAGGCGTCGGGCCGGGACTTTCGAGAGCAAATCGTATTTTTTGTCTTTGGCCTGCTCGTAGCACCGCCAGAATTTGGCCGTGGACTCGACGGCGGCGGGTTCCCAGTCCGGGTACAGGTTGGCAAGGGCCGATTTGCCGTTCTCGCACCCCTGCCCCTGGTTCTTCGCCGCGCCGATACCTAAAAGCGCGGTTTTCGGGTCCATCCGCATATTCTGCGCGAACGGCGGGTTGGGGAGTTTGCCATAGTCGGCGGGCTTGCCCAAAATCGCGCGGCAGACGCGCTTTTGCCAGTACTCATCGGCCAGATCGAACTTGCCTTCTTTGCCGAACATCTCGGCCCATTCTTTTTTTAAGATGCGAAGGCAGTGCGCGTGGAACGTCCCGATCCAGATACCATCGAGGGGCGCGCCCTCCATCAAAACCGCGAGCCGGAGGCTCATCTCCTGCGCGGCCCGCTTGGTAAATGTCGCCACCAGAATTCGCTCGGGCGGCACGCCATCGGCTAAAAGGCGCGCGATGCGCCTTAGCAACACCGTGGTCTTGCCGGACCCGGCCCCGGCAAGCACGAGCGCGGCCCCGTCGGTGTGGAAAAACGCCTCGCGCTGTTGGCTGTTAAGGCCAAGCGCAAGGTCGGGGGGCGGCGCATCGGACGCGGTCGAGGACGCCGAAGCGGGCTTAGGAGGAAGGGCGATTGCCATGTTGCAGGCTTTTAGTGTACGCGCGCGGGCGTGTGTTCGCCATTAAAAACCGACGCCTTTGTTCGCTTTCTGTTTGCATTTTTCGGCGCGCGGTAAGAACACAAGCCTTCCCACAGCAAGACAATATTCGCCGAACGAAAACGCGCCCCGTTCTCAAAGGAAGAACGGGGCGCGTTTGCGGCGTTAGACTTGCCGATTGGATGGCTACTTGCTACACGTTTCACACGGTTTTTGCACGACCTCTTTGTTGTAGGCGCTTAGTTTCGCGGGATCAGGGGAGCCGTCCGCGAACTCAACCGCGCTTTCGCGCGGGCCGGACGGGTCGTAGTTAGGCATACCGGGAAAGGACAACGCGACCTTCTCTTTGACGCCTGGATTCCAGCGCACATCGCCGATAGGAACCTTTGTTACGCGGCCGTCCTTCCACCCCACGATGTAAAAGCCTTCGGGCTTGAACTTGACCCGGTCGCCCCGGTAGTAGGTAGGATTAACGCGGGCGTACAGGTCTGTGTAGCAGGCGACATCTTTGTAAACCGGCTCGTTGCGCGGGCTACCATCCGGCTCGTTAGGAAGGCAGTAGGTGGTGGTCCACGGGTTGCGTAACGCCGCCCTTTCCCCGTAGCGCGCGTCAGGCAAGCGCAGGTCGGCAAGCGAGACTTTATCCGAGTTCCACTTCGCGGCGCGTAGCAACTCGATCACCTTGTAGGTTCGCTGTACAGCGGCGTCCGGCCCGCCCACGATAAGCGGGTCGGGATAATGCACTGGTTGCTTGGGAAGCGGCAGATAATTGTCGCGATACCAACGGAAGCCAAAGAACGACACGGTAAACAACGTCAAAAGCGTGAGGCCAACCACGCTTCGCCTTCGTATTTTCCGTGCGGCGGCGGGTTGCGTTTGCAAAATCAACAGAAAGCGGTGCGTCAAAGAGCGCAACGTAGACATGGAAACTTCTCCCTTCTCTGAAAAATACGTTCTGGTTTAGCGCATCTGTGACGACCAAACCAGAACGTGTTCTGTTCTACCTACGGCCCTGTAGGGGGAATATAGGGGTCTTTGCACTCCTCTTTGGTTGGTACGGCGTGATCACAATCCAGAAGAAGGCAATGTCCCTCCGAGCCGGGTTCGTCCGATTCCAACAAGTACTTGTGCATTGCGCCCGAAGTGTTGCCGTAGTGCGATGGGGTTTCGTAATTGTCGTACTCCACACAGGTAAGAACTTTAACGTTCCGCTCCCAGGAGAGTTTGACATTGGTCGGGCAGTTGGAGGGGTGACACTTAGGACACCCCTCCTCTACCTCATTGGCGTTGGCGTGGAGGGGGAGGAAAGCGGCGATGTAGCCTAACACCACCGTAAGAACGACGATCAGCGACCTGCGAACAAAGGTCCACATGGGGACACCTCCTGCAAAACAAAAAAAGAGCGAGCAGAAGACCGGGCGAACTTGATCAAGTTGCGCCTAGTGTAACGCCGCTTTACTGACGTGTCAACGGTTTTTATTGTAGATAACGGAAAGCCGCGAAAAACTACCCATTCGGGTGATAGACATCATTCGAATGGGTGATAGACACTACCTATTAGAATGGCCTTGTCCTGCGCGGTTTAGGATGATCTCCGGGCGAGCGCGCCTGTTTAACGCGAGCCGCTTGACACCGTGGCGCGCTTGAGGTAATCGTCCCAGACGCCCCGGTTGATCTCGTCGGCGACCGCGCGGGCGGGTTGGTCGGTGACAAGACATCCCTGCAAAACGTGGGCGGGGGCGTCGCCGGGCGCAAACGCGGCGTAGCGTTCCCGGTACTGCGCGGGCGGGGCGACCCGGCGCAAGCCGAGCAGGCCGTACAAACCCCCTTGCCGGTTGCCGGTGCGGGTCAGGGTTTCGAGCGCGGGAACCGCGTCCGACTGCAGGAGCAAACGGCGCAAATCCCGCTCGCCGTCGCCAATCGGCCCCCAACCGCGCATTTTGTCCGGGGGCGCGGGCGGGCCAACCGCGCCCACGGAAAAGTACGCGGCTTGCTGTAGGCGGCGAACCAGTTTTTGCGTCGCGGGCGCAAGCAGGGTTGCGGTCACGGCGTCGTAAACGCCGCGTTTGATTTCAAGCGCGACGGCTTTGACGGGTTCCGCCTCGCCTATACATCCTCGCAGCGTTTTAGCGTCCGTGGTTTCGGTCGCGAACGCGGGGTAGATTTCCCCAAACCGGGCCGGGGCGATGCGCTTCAACGCGAGGAGGGCGTACAAGCGGCCTTCGGGTTTCGCGCTCCGCGCAAGTTCCTCGAAAGCTTCCGGGGCGCGCGCATCTCGGAGCAGGGCGCACATCGCGGTTTCGCCGTCGCTCGCCCTTCCCGCGATGCCCGTGCCGCCAATGGCGAAATATTTAATATTTTGTAAACGACTGATAAGCGCGCGCGTTGCGGCAGGAAACGGCGACGGGGCGACGGGCGGCGTTACCGGGGCGGCGGGACGTGTCGGCATCGGCAAACCGCCCGGCGTCGCCGTTATTTCTTTCGCCATCCCAATGGCTCCCGCGACGCCCGCCGCGCCGACAACGCAGGCGGCGACAATCTGGCTACGGTTTTTATTCATGCGCTTGCTTCGCTTCCTTTTCTTTTCCTAACGTTAACCATTTGGATGCCTTCGGCGGTGCGCGCCTTCACATTTTGGTTTAAGAGGCCCCCTAACCCCCAATAAAGGGGGGGACAAGAAAGACCAAGCGGCGACGCCTCATCTTGTGCGGAACAAGGTATCAGCCTTTGGCGACAGGCATTGTTCTTGTCCCCCATTATTGGGGGTTAGGGGGCCTTCCTTTACACGGAGCGGACGCGTTTGGCGTGGGCTTTGCGGGTCGGGGCGACCGGACGGCCCTCGCGGACCAGGGCGCGGGCAAGAAGCGTGAGGAACGCGTCGCGGTCGGGCGCGCGGACCACGGCCTGCTCGTGCGCTTCGGCGAGCGCGACCGGGTAGCCGCGCCCTTTGCGGGCCTGATCGTAGCACACCGCATGGACGCGCGCGAGGAGAACCGGGCTTTCCGCGACCCAGGCGGGAATCTCGATACGGGCGATCTCGGACCCGACATGAAGGTAAAAGAACGCGACCCAGTGCGCCGGATCATACATGCGAAGAATGTTGGAAAAGCCGGTTGTTTGCCCTTGCGCGGTGAAGACGGGCGAGCGCTCGCCCGGCGCAAGGAGGCGCGCGAACAACCCGGCGTCGGTCGCATGCCTAATCGTCGCGCACGGTTTATTGTCTTTGGGATAGGGGCAACGGAAACAGTTCACATCCGTTTCCACGGGGCAAAGCGTGACGCGCAGGGCGTTGATGACATCTTTGGACTGCGGCCCGGAAATATAGCCGACCAGCGGGATTTGCGCGGCGTGGGTTTGTGCGAACGCTTCCCGTAAGGCGTTCAATGCGTCGCGCTTCGCCGGATCGGCGACCCCGCTTTTGCGGTTTTCGTCGTCCAGAAACCACGCGATCAGCGAGCCGTCGGTCAGCGCGACCGTGGGCAAGCCCCAGTCGCGCGCGGCTTCATCGGCGAGGTTTGCAAGTTCCCGCATCTCGCGCGCGAACCGCAACAAGCCGATCTGACGTGTCGCGGGCGAGGCGTCCCCCGCATCGTCGCCATTATCGCGTGCCGCCTCGTCGTCTTCGTCTTCGAGGAACAGCACATCAGCCCGGCTGTCCAGGCGCGGGCGGCGCAAACCGCCGTACGGCAACACCACGCGGCCTGTGTTGACCAGGCAAACGCCGCCCGCGCCCGCGCCATCGTGCCGGTCCGGCGCGATCTGCGAGCCATCGGTTGCGACCACGGTATGCGGGCCGGGGTCGCTTGGGGCAAGCGCGATCCGGGTGGCGGGCGGTATGTCAGGGCCGGAGCGGGCCGCAAGCCACGACGTCCGAGCGCGCCCGATACGCGCTTCCTGCACGGGCCACGACGCCGCCCCCCACGCCTCGGCGGTTATGGCGGCAAGATGCGTTTCCTCGGCGACCTGCGCGCCTCGCGCGGCCTCGCGCCGCCCCGCCTCCGCGATTTGCCCGCCCAAAAGTGTCAGATTTAACATAGTAAAATTGCGGCTCGGCGAACGGGGTCAAAAGTTTAAGAAGCCCCCTAACCCCCAATAAGGGGGGGACAAGATAAAGATTGCGGCGACGCCTTTACCTTGTCCCCCCCTTATTGGGGGTTAGGGGGCTTCTTAGCCCGAACTAACGTCAAACATTCCCGCTCAAACGCCTAATCGTTTATACCGTAGACCGCGCTTCGACGCCCCGAACCGTTCGCCCGGCGCTTGCCGCGAAACAAATTGTTAAATTTTGCACTGTGGGTCGCGCTAACGGTAACTTTTACCAGAGGTTAAGCGTCTACTTGGCAGGAGCGGTGATTTAACCGTTCATGTTTCCCATATAAAGCGTTGTTAATTCCCCTCGTGCAAGTCGCGCAGACAAGCGCGCCCGTCGCGAAAACGCCGCTTTCTTTTTTATGTTCTTCAGGAGATGCGTTCATGCGTCAACGATTTGTCGGCCCCGAAGCCGATAAGCAAGACGGCGTTTCGTCGCGCCGCACCGTTCGTGAGTATCGTCAGTATCGCCGCGCGGCTCTTCTTGCGGCGTTCTCGGACACCATGCCCCCGGCCCAAGCCCTGCGACCCGGAAGCGCAACCGCAACCGCAACAAGGCGCGGCGGCGACGCTCCCGAATTGAACCGGGGCGCGACGGCGCGGCGACGTTCGACGGGGTGGGCTTTGGTTCCGCTGGGCGTTTGTCTGCTACTCTCGGTCGGGGCGTCGCGCTTGATGCCGAGCGCGTTTCCTTCCGCCCGTAAAAGCGTGACCGCGCCACCACCCCTTTTGCGCTACACGCCCGCGCAGGTCGCGGCGGGAACAGCGGCGCTTAAGCAGTACCAGAGCGCCACCGCGCTTTTGAAGGCGGGAAACGACCCGGAGGCGGTCGCCGCCCTGCACGGCGTCGCCGATGCGCCTTTAATTATCGTTCCCAGAACGGATTTCGACGGGCGAAAAGCGCGCACGGAAGCCGACCCCGAAATCAATACGCCAATGACGCTGTTGCAAACGGGGTCCGCAATGACGCGGCGCGCCCGCGCCGCCGCCGACGCCCACGACCCAGGAACCGCTCGCCTTTGGATCCGACAGTGTCGCGGCCTGAGCGGCGCGGTTCTGCAACGCGCCGCACCCTCGCTCGATTCGCTCGCGCTCGCCCACAGCCTGGACTCGTTCGCCGGAAATACGGAACGAAAAATCACGGAGCGCCAAGAGGAAATCGGACCGGGAAACTTCGACCGGCTCATTTTAACCGCAATGCACGAGCAAAGCCGAAAGCGCTTGTGGCGAACGCAGTTCCAACCCGCGCTCGCCGCCGCGACGGAGCGCCGCCGCAAAGCGGTCGCTACCGCTCAAAATCTTCCCGCCGGGCCGGAACGCGATCAGCGTGTCGCGCTCACGATCGCCGCGCAAGATCTCCTGGACGCCGAAATCGCCGCCGACCTGATCGCCCTCTACATCGCCCAACGCCCCCAATTCGCTGTGTAGTCGTGGCCGTCTACTTGGCGGAAGACTAAATCGCTCGTGCCGCGCGGCACCCGCTCAAAGCCGCGGG
>CAXUMS010000065.1:0-23820 GCA_964252165.1 uncultured Armatimonadaceae bacterium | reverse complement strand
GATTTAGTCAAACGCTAAGTAGACGGCGACGACAAACAAACACAGACCTAAAGGGTCAAGTGTCGGACGGCGAGAACGCCGGCGGCGGCGGCGGCGTGGAAGAAGAGCGGGTCGGCGGCGGGGGGGCGGTTCATGCTGGTGACGCGGACGTTTTGGGCGGCGAGGAGCGCGAGAGCGGGCGCGCCGCTTGCGGTTTCGAGCGTGTGGCGGGCGGCGATAGGTGATTGCGCGACCTGTTGGCGTAGCGCATCGTACTCGGCTGGCGTTACTTGCTTGGGGCGCTTGGGGAAGGCGATGACACCGGGCGCGTGAGCGAGGAGACCAAGTGCGGTGATGGAATGGTGGGACAGGCCGTAATGACGGGGGCGTTTTTCCGCGAGCGACAAGCGCAGAACGCCGATGGCGGTTCCCTGCAAGTGGCTAACAAGATCGAGGTTCTGGCCTTGCTCGATGCCGGAAAAGCCGAAGCGGGTTCCGGTTCCCGCATTGCCCGGCCCCTGACACACGATAACAACATCGGCGCGGGCGATAAAGCGTGCGGCGAGAAGGGCGGAGGCGAGCGTCACGCACTCGTAGTCGCCGCCGAACGCTTGTCCTGCGGTTAGGGTTGCGTCAATTAATTTGGCATTTTTGAGGTCGCGGACCAGTCGCGAAAAGCCGAGCGGGAGCGCGGCGGCATCGGTCATGATGTAGGCGACACGCGCGTGGGGACGTGCAACCTTGACGCCCGCCGCGACTGGGGCGATCTGCGAATGGAGGCTTGCGACCACAATCGGCGTTTGTTGCAAGTCGGTCGCCGACTTCCAAATCGCGGCGTAGCGTGGGTCCATCTCGGCGGCTTGAACCGCGTGTTGAAGCGGCGTGTAACGCAGTTTGACGATATGCTCGCCGCCGACCGGTTCGCCCAGCGTTTCCGGCAGGGAATGGGTCTCGTTGCGGACCACAAAATCAACGCCGCCCGTTCCCAAACGTAGTGTGGTTGCGGTCACATTCAGCACGACCGAATCGCCCACCGCAACCGCGCCGGATAGGGCCGGATACGCGACAGCGGCGCGCGGCTCCGCTTCGCCATCGCGCACCGCGAGCAACTCCACGCAGGTTGCATCGGCCCGAACAATCGCCCTCACTGTCGCCCGCGCCAAATTCAAAAGCGGCATGGATTCGGAGATTATTCTTGAAAGCCGCGCGCCGCACGGACGATCTCGACCACCCAGACGGCGTTTTTGACCATGTCGGAGATGCGGCAAAATTCATCGTGGGTGTGAATTTTTTCCATACCGCACGCGAGAACCGTGGTCGGAACGCCGTAGCCATTGAAGATGTTGCCATCGGAGCCGCCGCCCGATGTTCGGTAGAACGGTTCTAAACCCGCGTTTCGCGCGCCCCGGGCGGCGATTTGCAGAACCGGGTCCGTTTCGTTCAAGTGGTACGTTTTGTATTCCTCGATCACCTCGACATGGGCGGCCGCCCCCATCTCACGCGCGACACGCTCAAAAACCTCGCGCATATGTCCGGTTTGCGCATCCAGTTTGGACTGGGTGCGGGAGCGCGCCTCGCACAAGAGTTTAACTTGGGCGGGAACGATATTGCGCGCGGTTCCGCCTTGAATCACGCCCACATTCGCTGTTGTTTCCTCATCGATGCGCCCGAGTTTCATTTCGCTTACCGCCCGCGCGGCGGCAAGGATTGCGGACACGCCTTTTTCCGGCGCGGCCCCGGCGTGCGACGGCGTTCCTTCAATCGTGACATGAATCGAGTTTTGCGACGGGCCGGTGTAAACCAGGCCGCCGAGCGGCGGGCCGGAATCCAGCACAAAGCCGTAGCGCGCTTTGATGCGCGCCGGGTCCAGATGTTTCGCGCCGACAAGCCCGATCTCCTCGCAGATCATTAGAAGGAGTTGAATGTCTCCGTGCGCCTCGCCCAACTCGTGCAAAAGCGCCATCGCCTCTAAAATCGGAGCGACGCCGCATTTATCGTCCGCGCCCAAAATCGTGTCGGAGGCGGCCCGGATAATATCCCCCTCGACCGCGACCTCAAGATTCGGCGTCGCCTCCACCGTGTCGAAGTGCGACGAGAAGAAAATCGGCGGCGCGGTTGGGTCCGTTCCTTTTTTGAACGCGATCAGGTTGCCGACATCGCCGCCGATCTTCTCTCCCGCATCGTCCCATTCCACGGTGAACCCGATTTTTTCGAGGTACGCGCCCGCCCAGCGCGACGCGGCACCTTCGGACCGGGACGGCGTGTTAAAGCGCACCAAGGTCAAAAACGTATCAACAAGGCGCGCCTCATTCGGCGCTGCTGGCGTTATACTGGTTGTGGAGTTAGGCACAGGGAAGATCCTTTTCAAAGAGCCGACAGATTGATGATCTCAATGTAACGACAAAACAGGCGAGGCGTCAAGAAATCAAAACCCCGCAGTCTCCTTAAAAAGAAGCGCGGGGTTTTGATGATAGCGTTTATGGATTAGGCGGCGGGCTTAACGGAGGACCAGGAAGAGCCGGGGCGGCATTGTTACCATTTGCCACCGCCTTTTTTTGGTCCACAATCGGAGGAGGGGGACCGGCAGGTGACGAAGCACTCATTTTGGGAGGAGCGGCGTCACCGGTTTTCTGACCGCAACCAGCCAGCCCGCCAATCAGTGGCAGGGCGCAAAGGAAAACGAGTGCGCCCGATTTGAACTTATTCAAAGTTAATGTTCCTACGATGTTAGCGTAATTCGGTTCGGTAGAGGGCCACAGAATCCGCAATCTGTCCACAGGTAACGCCGTACTGCCACGATTTCAAGTTCTCATCTACGCACATCGAGCGAATGTCACTGGCGCGTTTTGGCATCACCGTAAAAGAGTTTCCGGAAGAGTAAGTGCCGGAGTCCGAATACGCCCCCATCGGGATCGAACGAACATGCCCATCTCCGTACACGTAGTTCCAGAATTTGTTATGCCGGACACCATTCGGCTTCCTACCGTCCGTGCTTTGAAACTGTAAACCGAGCGTGTAAAAAGGATAATCGTATGTATCGCCCATGACGATAAATTCGGAGGGCTTTTTAACATCGCTCATCGGACGCCCCACAGCGGGATTGGAGCAGGGTTTACTTGGTCCCTGGGCCATATCACAGGTTTGTTTGTCCGTAAGCTCACCCGGCCTTTTATACGGCATGGAAGTGTTACTACCCCCTCCTACAAACATTCCGACATTGTCGTAGATGTACCACAATCCGTAGTTGGAACCGTAGCCAATATGCTTCTTTTGCTTGTTCCATGTTGTCAACGAAGAACTGCCGTTAAGGTTGTCAAAATCGCGGTCGGGGCAGAAGAATACGTTGTAGTTCTTCAAATAAGGCTGGATGCGCATTATCATGTCACCGGCGATAGGGTTATCGTAGTCGCCAATGGTGCGCTCCGTCGTTGGAAATGTCTCGTCGTAATCATCCGCATACATTAAAATGCCCGTTCCAATTTGCTTCAGATTAGACAAGCAGGCGGTAGACCGGGCTTTCATACGGGCTTGGGCGAAAACGGGAAATAAGATCGCGGCGAGGATCGCGATAATCGCGATGACGACGAGCAGTTCAATCAGCGTGAAGCCGGAGGCCTTACGTGCGCGAGTTACCCGGGAAACGCGAGTTACCTGGGGGAATTGAAGAGATTGCAAAAACGCTCCTCCTGAACAATAAACGAAGAACCAAACGATTGATGAAGGTGACGCGCACATGGAAACGCGCATCCGTAAATTTAGAAAAACGGCCACGTCAAGATGGCTGTGGTTAGTGGTGGTGGTTGTTCAAGAATCGCGTCATTGCGTTAGGGGGCGGAGGCGTCGTCCGCCAACAGCGCCAGCATACCGCGCGCAGGCGTCCCGTGTTCCTCAATGAAACGGCTTTACCTGATGGCGTTTATTGTAACACACTTATGGGCTTTCCGTCAACAATTTTGCGCATCAGGTAAGAAAAAAGACAAAAAAGAAGAAAGAATCGGAACTTTCTTCCCGCCTACATCGTCTGGGCGCGAGCGCCCGGCGTCAACCTCAGCGCGGATTGAAGCGCGGTCCGGGCCGCGTCCGGGGAGCGACTTTCGCCGCCCGCGCCCACAGCGGCGTCGGTAACGTAAAACGCGCAACGGACGCTTCCGCCCCAGGTCGAAACGCGCGCGGCGTGGATGTTCCACGACAGCGATGTGAGAAGCCGCGACAACCGGTAGAGCGCGCCCGGCTCATCGGCGGCCTCGATGTCTACCAGCGTTGCGGAATCACGCTCGGCGGATACGGGCGACAAGCCTGTGGGCGCAAGCGGGCCGCCCTCGGACGCCCGCGCATTCGCGGAAGAATCGGCGGCGCTGAGATCCTGGTCGTCCACGAAAACGCGCCGAATGGGAAGCGAAGCCGGGTCAAGAAGACGTTGCCAGTCCGCGCGGCGGCTTTTCAATCGCTGGGCGAGCAGGTCGTCGAGCGGACGCTCCCCGGACAACACGGCCTGGATCGCCTCTTCCACATCGGCGCGCTTTTCCACCGCGAGCGGGCGTCCGTGAACATCGGCCCACAGCGTATCAATGACGATACGGCCTAAACCGGGAACATCGCGCGTAAAAACCTGCGCGGCGTAGATACTGACATCGTAGGCCAAAAGAACGCCGGTAATCTTGGCGAGCAGGCCCGGCTTTTCGTCGTCGCGGGCGACCACGGTCACTTCCGTATGCGATAACGCATTCGGCGGCGGCGGCGTCCGCACATCCACCACAGGCGGCGAAGCGGGACCGCCGCTTCGGAGACGCTCGATCAGGGTCAGGTGTAGCCCGATCACGGACAAGGGCGTGTTCAGGAGGTAGGCGGGCGGCATCGCATCCACATGGGCGCGAATCGCATCGGCGGCGCGGGCCGAGTCGCCGCCGGACAAAATATCCATACGCCGTCCCAACTCTTTTTCACGAGCAAGTTGGCGGCGGATACGTTCACGGACGGCATCCAAACGCGCCGGGGTGACGGCGGCGGGGTCGGGCGACGCGGCGCCGAGAGGAACGGATATTCCGCGTTCCATTTTAATCGCTTCCTCTTCCTGTCCCATAGTGGCGGCGGCGGTTATCTCCAGCGCAGTTTGCGCCTGGAGGGCGACCTCGGCGCGTTCGTACAACTCGCCGAGCTGCTGGGCGCGCATCGCGGTCCAAACGCCCGGTCCGACAGCGGCGGTATCGGCCCATGTCAGCAGGCTTAGCATGCGAAGCAGGTCGGCGTCGGTGACGATCTGCGTGAAGTCGCGAATCGTTTCCGGTAGCCCCAAGTCGCGTAAACGAGAGGTTTCCGCCATCAACAAATGACGACGCACCAAAAACGCGACACGCGCCGTTTGCAGATCGTCGCATCCGAGACGCTGACAGATTGTTTGGGCCATCTCCGCCCCGATAATCGCGTGGCCGCGCCGCTGTGCGCCGCCCGCTCCGCCGCGCCCCGCTGAACCGCCCGCAACGCTCATCTCCTCATCGCCCTCGTTTGCGCCGCTTGCCTGACGTTTGCCGACATCGTGGAGCAGGGCGGCGAGAAGCAACGTTGCCGGGGCTTCCACGGCGGTTAACAGCACGTCGTACCCCAAAGGCGAATCGCCCCCGCCCCACTCGCCGCCGGGCGGGGCGTCGCCCGCGCCCCCGCTAAGAAGCGCGGCGGGACGGGGCGTGGGGACATACCCGCCGCGCGGCGGGGCGATGTCCGTCGGCGCGCCGAATGGGGCGGGACCGGGGGATGCGCGCAAGCGGTGCAATCCGAGATCGGACAAATTGCGAACCACGCGCAGCGTATGCTCGCCCACAGTGAGCGCGTGGGACGGATCGCGCGGGGCGAGCGTCATACACATATCGAGTTCGGGTAGCAAAAGTCGAAGCAGACCCGACCGACGCATCCGGCGCAACGTCGCGTATAGATCGCCGGGTTGCGCGAGCAGTTCGCGCACGAAAAATGCGCCCATTTCTCCGAGCAGTTCAGCGTTAGATTCGCGATGCGCCTCCTGCTCCAAAGCGAACTGCTGGATGCGCTCTTCTGCGGGCAGGGCCAGGTCTAAATCATAGCGCTGACAAAACGCGAGCGCGCGAAGAGGCCATAGGAGATCGCGGTCGGCTTGCGCGGGATCCGTCACCGTGACCGCCATGCGCACCGACGACAAGCCATTGTCGCCCGATCCCAGCGAAAGCGGCGATTCCAGGCACCGAACGGCGACTTTATCCGTAATATCAAGGGAGCGCGAAAGCGCACTGTAGACGCGAACAAGAAACGGGTCGCGGTCACCGGTCGGCTCTAATTGCTGGGCGGCGCGGTCCTGCCACGGCGGCGATAATAAATCGCGACGCTCGCCTGCGGCGATGTGAAGCGAAGCGCGCACGGACAGCAAAAACTCGCGCGCACCTTGCAGGTCTTTGTAATCATCGGCGGTGATTACTTTGCGGCGCACCAGATCGCGCCACAAGCCTTCGCCGCTCTTGCCGAAGCGCACTTTGGCGAGCCATGCCGCCGTTTGCCATTCGCGCATTCCGCCGACGCCTTCTTTGATATTGGGTTGCGCGACAAACGGCGAGCCGCCCATGCGCGCACGCATCGCAAGTCGTTCGCGCCATTTACGAAACAAAAAATCGGCTGTTTGAAGGTGGGTATGGAAAACGTGGTCGAACCGGGTGAACAGGTCGGAATCGCCCGCTAAAAGGCGGGCGTCGAGGAGCGCGGTTTGCGTTTGGTGGTCCAGCGTTTCGCCGCCGATTTCGGCGATTGTCCGGTAGCCGTACCCTACCTTGATCTTGGCCCCAGATAAAAGAACGTCCATAACCAGACGGAACATCTCACGCAGGACAGGCGAATCGTCGTCGCGCGCGGACAAAAAAGTAAGATCGAGATCGGAATGGGGGGCAAGCAGTCCTTGCCCATAGCCGCCGGTCGCTAAGATGGCGACGCCGGGGGAGGAGCCGGGCGATGCGCCGAGGGCGCGTTCGTGGGCGAGCGCGAACAAGCGCCGAATAACCGCATCGAGCAGGTCGGCGTGCTGGTTCATCCACGCGCGTCCGGCCCCGCTTCCCGGCGTCCAGCGCGCTTGAAGCGCGGCGCGTTCGGCGACGACATAGGCGGCAAGGTCTTTTTCGGTATGCAGACGGGCGAGAATGGAACCGAAAGAAGGGGTGGCGACAGGCTCAAGCATAAGCGATAACGTTTATCAGTGTACCCGGGCAGGCCGGGAAAAGGCGCGCGCAAAAGCGCGCAGTTAAATACTTCAGGTACACGGCGACAGCGGATGTTGGTATAATTCGAGAAATTAGCAGGATAACATTCCCTGTATCGCGAATGAGCGCGATGGGTTGCGATGGGCGCGCAGGGACTGGCGTTTGTCGGCACGGTGTTATGAGCAAGCGATATTTTGCGGGACCGAATGTTGTATTCACAAGCCGAGGCGCGCGGAGCGCGCGAGGAGGAAAGGTTTTTGGAAATGAAGTGGCGCGAAACCGCCCGCCTAACGGGCGCGGTACTAGCGGCGGCGGGTGTCTGCGCCTTTGTCGCGCATCCGGCGGCGGCGCAGGGTAAGAACATTGAACGGCGTTTGGCGGGGATTCGCCTGAATGCAAGCTCCAAAGCGGTGCTTGCCGCCTACGGCAACCCCAACGAAGTCGTCATCGGCGATGTTGGCCCGCGTACGGGAGGCACCGCCACAGGCGGCGCGTTTGGTGGCGGAAGCGGAGGCGCCGCTTCGTCTGGTCAACCTGGCGGGTTCGGAGGACGCTCCGCAAGCCTTCCTGCTGGTCGTGGGCCGTCAGCGGGAGCGACTATTGGGTCTGCCGGAGCAAACAATAGTGTCGGCGCGCCGACGGGCTTTACGCCCCCTGGCGCTCCCCCCGGCTACGGAGGCGCACCTTCCGGTTTCGGAGGGCCGCCCCCCGGTTTTGGCGGGGCGCCATTGGGCGGCGGCGGCGAGGGTGACCCAGGCGGGGTGGGCTTCGGGGGCGGAGCCGGAACTCCACCATCGGCGACGGGCTTCGGGCAAACCACGTCTACACTCGCCCGTCAGCAGGAAGTAACGTGGATCTACAACCGGCGCTACAAGGACAACCTGATCTCGTATGAGTTCTTGATCGGTCCGAACGGCAATGTGTCCCAAATTCGCGTTACCGGCTACAACAGCACGGGCGGCAACGTCGCGACGCAAAAAGGCATTGGCTTAGGCCGGACTTACCGCGATGTCATTCGCGTTTACGGCTTTCCCGAGGAGCATTACCGCATTGGACGCGTTCTGGTCGCGTCGTATCGCCGAAGCGCGCACGTTCAGTTTCAATTCTTGAACGAGCGCGAGCAAAGCAATCCGCTGAACGCGGGCAATAAGTGCATCGCTATCACGATCGCTACCGTAGAGTAGGCGCGACGGCAAAGCTTGCGTTCGCACAACGGCAAAAACAATGCAGGGTCGTCACTTGACGGCCCTGCATTGTTTTGTTTCGCGACAAGAGCGATTACCCTCTCGTATCACCAATCCGCTTTTGAATTCGCTCGATACGGTCGCCGCTGTTGGGATGCGTTTGGAAAAAACCGGATACTTTGTCGGTCTTGCCTTCCTGGGCTTCCAACTTGCGGAAGAAGCGGACCATCCCCTCCGGGTCGTAGCCGGTTTTCTCAAGATATTTCACGGCAAGGCTGTCCGCCTGATACTCATCATCGCGGGAAAATTTGAGCAGAGTCAGCCCGCCCGCAAGATTTAAGATACTTCCCGTCGTGCGGTTGCCCCGCGACAAAAGGCCGCCGAGAAGACCCGTGACCGCGCTTTTCTCCATCTGCTTTTTCGAGTGCTTGGCGGCGATGTGCCCGACCTCATGCGCGACCACGCCCGCCAAAGCGTCCTTGTCATTTCCGACCGCGTCCAGAAGGCCCGTGTTGACATACACGTAGCCCGGAATCGAGAACGCGTTCACGGTTTTATCCTCGATCACATTGAAGGACCACGGGATATTGGTGCGCCCCGACGCCTTCGACATTCGTCGTCCCAGTATCTCTACCAACTGCGCGCGCGACGTGCCTTTCTCGAATTTGTACTTCGCCGCGACCTGCTTCGCCGCCTCGCGCCCGGCTTCCAGTTCCTGTTTCTCGCTTACCAGATCCAGACGCGCCTGAGCCGGTCGGGGCGCGGTTATGTCAAGAGCGACCACACCCGCCGCTCCCAACAGGGTTAAAGCGCCGAGAGCGGCGGCGAATCGTACCCGTCCTCCGCGCCGGGCCGTACGGACGCCATTCGGGTTTTTCGTTATATTTCGGTTCTGCAATTGTTTTCGCCTTTCAAGGAGCGGGCGAACCGCCCGCTCGCCACGTGGAACTGAGAAATGCATTATCTGTTCCGTTTCATCAAAACGATGCATAGCGGCAAGCGCGTGACGTCGGCGCCAGCAACGCCCATTCAGTCCCCTTGTCTACAGGAAAGGCGTACCCAGAATAAGCGCGCGCAGCTCAGGGCGCCAGGGAAGCGGCGACGGAGCGGAAGCAAGCCGACATCGTTTCCGTCGCGGGCGTAACAATGTAGCCGTTTGAAAGATCGCCAACCACGGGGCAACGCGCGTCGCCCCACCGGTGACGGTACAGCGCGACGTACGCGCAGGTGAGCGCGTCCAGAGCGTCTTCAAAACGCTTCAGGGCGACTGGCGTTTGTTCGGCGGGATCACAACGGAGCCAGTCCGACGCGGGAGCCGTAAGCGAAAGCGGCGGATCGCTTGCGCCAAGACCGGTTAAAAATCGGACGTAACGCTCAAACTCGGACAAGCGGGTTTCCCGGGGGCGGTTTGGCTTGATTTTATATTTGAGCGTTTTATCCAAGTCGAACAGGGCGACATGCGCGGGATGAGGAAACACCTCGAAGCAGGCGCGTAGCGGCGCAGACGAAGCGTCAAGGTAGGGCGTGTGCGCGATTTTAAGTTCCTCGGCGAACCGCGCAACCAGCGTTTCGCCGCGCACCGTGCTTTCGGGACCGGTCGCGACCAAATTTCGGTTGGCGGGATGCGGGCCGGCCTGCGCCCGCGCCATGCATCGGGATAAAATCGTCTCGCAGGGCCGTCGTCCGGTTTGATTGGGAACCAACAAGGGTGCGTCAATACCAACCAAAACGCCGCCGCTTGCGCCGCCCCACTCTCGCACAAACGCCACAATGCTGTCGTTATCGGTCAACGCGTCGTTGCACGCGATAAGTTCCGCGCCATCTGCGGGATCACCGCTTGGATCGATGCCTTGAAGCGCAACAGCGGCGGTCGTGTTTTTGGTTCCCCACGCAAGATCAATCCCGATGTAGCGCATATCATTTCTCCGCTGACGCCGAACTGTCCGCGCGCCGCTACGCATCCCATTTACCCATTATCTCGCGACGTTTTCCGGTCTCGCTTCTTCTAATACAAGCGTCCCGCCGCCTTCGAGGAGGCGCAGGCGAACGGGATAATTCACCTCGACCAGATACAGCGAAGCGGGACCCTGGATCGCGTGGCGCACTATCGCGTCTGCGGGAACTGACAACCGCCATCCTTCTGAGGCGTGCCGGTTGCGAACCGACAACTGGCGCGTTTGCGGGTCCCATGAGATAGCCGCGTTCTCGCCGGTCAGCACGAAATCACGCGCCGTGACCGGCGCATCGGCCACATTGGGCTGTGCGAATGGGATAATATCGCCGCGATACCGGCGCGCCTTCCAGACCGCGCCCGCTCCCGCCGGGTCCACGACAACCGCCCATGCGGTGTAACCGGGCAGGTAATAATCGAGCGGGCGCGCGATGTCATCTACGGCCAGAATCAGCGTTTGGGATGCGCGCCCTTTGGTTTCGCGCGCCATCAACGTTTGTAGCGATATCAATTCCGCGTCATGGGCGCGCACCGACGCCCAGGATGGCGTACCGTACCAGTCGCCCACGAGGCGGGGCGGGGCGAGCAGGAAAAACGCGGCGTTGCCCAGCATCAAAAGCGTTGCGGCGAGGGCTTGCCGCCGCGCGGGTAGCAACAGGCACCCCGCCGCGACCGCGAGCGTCATAAACGGCGCGTACGCCATCGCATGCCCGGTTTGCTGGATATGAAACCACGAGTAAAAAACCAATGCGGGGCCGGTCGCGGCAAGGAAAAGTTGCACCCGCTCATCCGCGCGAACCAGGCCGACCATGCCGCCGAACTGACGACGAAGCGCAAGCCGAATCGCCCACGGGAAAAACAGCGCGCCCAATGGGGCGTTGCAGGCGGCGTACAGCACGATACGAACGTTGTTTTCCGCCCAGCGATGAACCGCATCCTTCAAATCGTGCGCGTAGAAAACGCCGGTTCCGTGAACGATAAACAGTTCCCACTGCGCCTTGTTGAGCGCGCGGTACGCGGGCATGCCGCCCACGGCCTTCAGCATCGGAACCGCCCAGGCCAAACTGAGCAAGCCAAACAGCGCGCCCGCCGCGATGCGGCGACTAATTGGGGTACGCCAGGTTCCCCATAGACAAAGCGGTATCAAAAACGGCGCGGCTTGTTGCCGAATGCCGGTGACAATGGCGAGACTGATCGCGATTCCCCACAGGGCGTTTTCGTTTTTGTACCAGCGTAGCCGGATCGCGAGCCACGCAATCCAAAGCGAGAAAAACGCCTCCGTGATCCGCGATGACGCCGCGCCGCTCTGGTACCAGAACAACGGCCCGCTCATGCCGAGAAGGGCCGCGATACGCCCCACCCGCGTTCCAAACAGATCACGGCCCAGCAGGTACAGCATCACGCCGCACAGCGTCCCGAAAACCGCGCTGAGTAGCACCAAGGCGGCGTTCGCCTCGCCGGTAAGTGGCAACACCAGGCGCGCGAGCTGAATATACAGGTAGTAGCCGGGCATATGAGGCTGGTCGTGGATGACATCGTAGCGCTCCAAAGCGAGCGCGTAGTTGACGGCGTCCCAGTCAATTAAGCGTCGGCTTCGGGTGAGCCAGTGCAAAACGGTGAAGACCGCGAACAAAACCGCCATTCCCCGGTCCGTGAATAGCGCGCCCAGCAAACCGCTAAACGCGGGCGCGTCGGGGCCAGGCGGCGGGGGCGTCGCGCTACCTGTTCCGACCGGCGGCGGAACCGTAGCAGGTTTAAGCGGCGGCGCGGAAACCGAGCGAAGCGGGCGCGCGATTTGCAAAAGGATCGGCGGAAGCATAGAAGAAGAACCCGGACGCGACAAGGACGTTGGATGTTCGTACGTGCAACCTTTGTACCACCTTCGTCTATCCGCGACAGGAGCGCGGAAAGCGCGCCGCATCGCGCGCAAAAACAAAACGAAAACTAACGTGAAAAATACCGGTAATACAGCGGTAAAACGTTTGTTCTCCTGCTTGACTATGCCGGTTTGGTCCTGCTATAATGAATCATTCTACAACGAAGGAGGTATGTGCTTTATGAGTAGTCATATGCTCCGGGGGGGTCTCGCGGGCTGACTTTTAGCCCTCGGCTCGGCCTGTTAGGGTCATGAACGATGCCCATAGGCGAGCCTCCCCCGAACGGACGGCCCCGGATGCAAAGCGAGCAATCGCCCCGCATCCGGGGCCGACGTGTTTCTGGGGTAGTTACCGATGCTATGGCAAGGCGCGGAAGGTTAGCGGATTATGGAAGATTTACTAACCGCTTTTCGGTGGCGCTTGGCGGAGACAATCGCCTGGTGCGACGCCCTCGGCTCGCTTGCGGACCCCGTAAACTCGCTACGAACGCCTTCTCTCGAACCGGCGTGCATGATGGATGAGCCAAATCACACACAAGTTCCGCTTGGTTATCCGTGGGGCGACGCCCCAGAAAAACAGGCGACGCTTCGCGCTTTATCGGAGGCGCGCTTCGATCGGTTGTATAGAACCGGTCTACATCCCGTAACGCCCGCAACCAACGTGGGAAATGGCCGCTTGCTCATCAGCGACCATGAAAACAGCGACTGGTGTTGCTTGTCCGTGCATGCGTCTCGTGGCTTCATTGATAGCGACGACGTTCCGCCGTGGGACACATGGCTCTGGTACGGGGAAGAACCTGCCGCAGGCGAACCGGGGTTTCTACAACGGATGCAAACGCACTACCGCGAGTATAGCAACCAGATTTACACGATCAAGCGCCACTGGCTTTGCTGGATTCCCACGGCGTTTATTCCACTCGTTAACGAAGGTATCGCAGTCAATCCTGTGGAATGCTTTTGGTGGGCGTCAGAATACAAAGAGCGCGGCTATGACACGCCATTTTTGCGCTTGCTTGATGTTGAAGGGTTTCTAAGGTAACGTCGGCGGCGCTACCCCGCCTTTGTCATTTCGAGATAACTCTCGTACCGGCGCGGCGCGATCGCGCCGCTTTTGACGGCCTCGCGGATCGCGCACTGCGGCTCGCTTCGATGCCCGCAATTGGGGAAACGACACGTTCCCAGGAGCGGACGCATCTCGGGGAAACACCACGCGACATCGGCGGCGTCCAAATCCCAAAACTCCACCTGGCGCAAGCCGGGCGTGTCCGCGACCCAGCCGCCGAACAGGAGCGGCAGTAGTTCCGCCGCGACCGTGGTGTGACGGCCCTTGTGCGTGACATCGCCGACATCGGCGGTTTTGAGTTTGAGGCCCGGTTGCAGGGCGTTCAAAAGCGATGACTTGCCCACGCCGGACGGTCCGCAAAAGGCCGAGATTTTCCCCTTCAGATACGCCTTGAGCGCGTCCACGCCCTGCCCGGTCCGCGCCGATGTGGGAAGAACATCGTAGCCGATACGCCGGTAGCCGTTCGCGATTTCCTCGATTTCGCCCTCAGACGCAAGTTCCGCCTTGTTCAACACGATCAGCGACGCGAGTTCGGCGTCCTCGGCGAGCGCCAAGAACCGGTCCAGCCGCCACAAATCCGGGCGCGGTTCGGCGGCGGAAAACGTGATCACGGCAAGCCCCAAATTCGCGACCAGTGTTTGACGCTCGCGCTCGTTGCCGCTTTGGCGCGACAGCGACGACGTGCGCGGCTCGACCGCCTCGATCACGCCTTCGCGCCCGGTCTCATCCACGCCGATCTGAACCCGGTCGCCGACCGCGACCGGGTTGGTTTCCTGCTTTTTCTTGGCCTGCTCCACACGCCGCGCATGGCTTGCGGACTCGGTATACGTGAACCGCTTTTTCAAATTGCCGCGCAAACGGCACGGGACCACGCGCCCGGTGTCGGTTTGCACCACGTACAACCCGCGCCCCGCACGCACGACCACGCCGGTCGCCGATTCAAAGCCTTCCCGCATCGGGGCCAGCTCGACCGCCTCAGACGCCGCGCCCGGTTCATTTCGCTTTACGCTACGCATTCATCGCTCGCCCTCCCCCTCCAAAACCCAAATGTCTTGATGACGCTTGTTTATCTAAACCTATTGTTCCCCAATACGCCCCGCACCGCACGTTGAAGGCGCGTGTAGCGGCGCGCGTAAACAAGCGCCAACGCTATCATCGCCACTTTTGCAGGGCGAAGCGCGCCGCTCGGCGAATGAGCCAGTATGAAAAACACTTTTGAGCGTTTGTCGCTGTTGACACGCTGGGGCCTCCTCGCGGTTCTTGTTTGGGCGATGGCGCGCTCCGGCGCGGTTTGCGCTGTCGTCGCCGAACCGATCCCGGACGAGTACCGGATCGGCGGCTGGGCGATTGGTTGTCAGGCGTATAGTTTTAACCGCTTCACGGTTTGCGAGGCGATCGAGAAAACCGCGCAGGCGGGCGGGAAAATCATCGAGTTTTACCCCGGTCAGAAAATCGGCGGCGGCGCCACTGAAGGGGCGACGCTGACGCCCGACACCGCCGACGACGCCATTGCCGTGGTTCGCGCCCAACTGCAAAAATTTCATGTCCGCGCGGTCTCGTTTGGCGTCACCGGGCTAAACAAGGATGACGCAACGAACCGCAAAACGTTCGAGTTCGCGCGCAAGATGGGCATCCGCACCATCGTCTCCGAGCCGGACCCCGCCGCGCTCGACCAAATCGAGAAATTGGTGCGTGAGTTCGATATTCGTGTCGCCATCCATAATCACCCCCGCCGCGCAAACGACGCGTCGTACCGCTTCTGGAACCCGGTTTATGTCGCGGCCCTTGTGAAAAACCGCGATACCCGCATTGGCTCGTGCGCCGACACCGGCCACTGGGTCCGCTCCGGCATCAAGCCGACCGACGCCCTGAAAACCCTTCGAGGTCGCATCCTCGATGTTCACCTGAAAGACCTGGACGCGTTCGCGCCCGGCGCGCACGATGTTCCCCACGGCACGGGCGTGTCCGACATAGCAGGCGTCCTGCGCGAACTGAAATCCCAAAAATACGACGGCGCGCTCGCTATCGAATACGAATACAACTGGGACGCCTCGGTCCCCGAAATCGCCCAATCCATCGGCTACGTTCGTGGTCTTTACTACGTCCCATCTCGTTAGGTTTGCGTTGTTTATCGGGAGCGTCTACTTGGCGGGAGACTAAATCGCTCATGCCGCGCGGCACCCCCTGCGCGGGGGAGGCCCAAGCCTAACGCTTGACCGTGCATTACTAAACGCAAAGTGGCTTAGTTTTACGCGATGTCGCGTAAAACTAAGCCACTTTGCGTTTTCTTAATACACCGATGCAACGTAAGGTTGCCGCTCCCCCGCGCAGGGGGTGCCGCGCGGCATGAGCGATTTAGTCTCCCGACCAAGTAGACGGCCACGACTAACACACCAGAAGTTTAATGTTTTCTTTATCACGGTTCCGGTTTGGCGCGATACAACAAAGTAACCGCGCGGTAGCGGAGCGGCGTGGGCGTAAGTGGGGGACGAGCGATTATGGCAGTGCAGGAACGAACGGCGACGGTAGCGGCGACGGGGGGCGGCGACGCGGTTTTGATTTGTGAGACGGCGGATCTGGTCGCGGAGGAAGGGCATCGGTTTGGGCGGCGCGATGTCGTCGTGACGGCATCGAAGGTATCGGTGTTTGACGAGGCCGGGGTGGAACTGTTATCGGTTCCTATCGCCGACATCAAGTCCGCTCGCACCGAGCCATTGGTGGGCGGCGCGCGGTTGGAACTCACGATGAAGACGGGCGGCGTGTTGCCAATCGCGTCGTTTTCGGCGAGTATCGCCGCCCGGTTTTCCGAGATGGCGAGGGGTATCGAGCAGTTAGCCAAAGGCGAAGAACTCGCGATCAAGTTGCGCGAGGAGAAAACGCGGTGCGACAACTGCGGGCGGCTTCTACCTGAAAAGGACGGTAAATGCCCGGCCTGCGTCAAGCGCGGGGCGGTTTTCGGGCGCGTCATGGGCTATCTTGGCCCGTACCGTAGGCAGGCCGCGTTTGTGATAGCCGCATCGCTTATCACGGCGGTTTCCACGACCTTTTTAACGCCGTACCTGACCGCCGCCATCACCAACCGCGTGCTGGGCGCGGACGCCCCCGTGCGCGCTATCGGCGCAAGCATGCGGATTTTGCTCTGGCTTGTCGGCGGTTTGCTCGCCTCCAAAGGGGTTGAGGCTTTGTGCCAGTGGGTCAAGGGCGCGAATGTCGCGTTTTTGTCCGGCAACATCTCGAAAGATCTGCGCGCGGACACATACCGCGCGCTGGAGCGTTTGCAGCTCTCGTTCTATGACAAAAAGCAAATCGGCGCGATCACGTCGCGGGTCACGCAGGATACCGACCGCATCTGGGGGTTTTTGGTGGACGGCGTCCCGTACCTTCTCACCGGTTCCGCAACCCTTATCGGCGCGCTTGCGTTCGGTTTGTTTTTGTCGTGGAAGCTCGCCCTCGCGATTTTGATACCGGTTCCCATTGTCGCGTTTATGGGCGCGACGCTGTGGAAGCCGATGAGCGTTTTGTTCCACCGCGTCGGGCAGAAGTGGGGCCGCTTCCACACGCACCTGAATGAAAGCATGAGCGGCATTCGCGTGGTCAAAGCGTTCGCGCAGGAGGCGGGCGAATGGGAAAAGTTCGATCTTCGCAACCGGGAACTGGCGCAGGCCGGTATTACGGTGGACCGCAAGTGGTACGCGTTCGAGGCCGCGATGGTGTTTGTCACCGGCTGGGCGCCGCTGATCAACTGGACGTATGGCGGTTACCTGGTGCTGTCCGGCGAGATGAAATTCGGCACCCTCTTAGCGTTTCAAATTCTGCTGTGGCAGGTGTACGGGCCGCTCCAATGGTTCGGACAGGTCAATCAATGGTTCTCGCGCGCGATGGCCGGGGCCGAGCGCGTTTTCGAGGTCGTGGACGCCGAGCCGGAAGCGTACGACAAACTCGATGCGGTGAAGATGCCCGACATGCGGGGGCGTGTAACGTTCGAGAATGTCCGCTTCGGTTACGACAAGTCGAACCCGGTTTTGAAGGGCGTTAATCTGGATGTCGCCGAGGGCGAGATGATCGGGCTGGTCGGCAAATCGGGCGCGGGCAAGAGTACGACCGTGAACCTTTTGTGCCGCTTCTACGAGACCGATGCGGGCAGTCTCAAGGTGGACGGCGTCGAGATCAAAAACATCGCGCTTCAGGATTTGCGCCGCCACATCGGGATCGTGCTGCAGGAGCCGTTTTTGTTCAGCGGAACGGTCGCCGAAAATATCGCCTACGGCAAGCCCAAAGCGTCGTTCGAGGAAGTTGTTGCGGCGGCCCGGGCCGCGTGCGCGCATGAGTTCATTGTCGCCAAGCCCGACGGTTACGATACGCAGGTGGGCGAAAAAGGCGGCAAGTTATCGGGCGGCGAAAAACAGCGTGTCAGTATCGCCCGCGCAATCCTGCACAACCCGCGCATCCTCATTCTGGACGAGGCGACAAGCTCGGTAGATGTGGAAACCGAGCGCAAAATCCAGCAGGCTATCGGCAATCTGGTCAAGGGCCGGACAACCTTCGCCATTGCGCACCGCTTGTCCACGCTCCGCAACGCCGACCGTTTGGTGGTTCTGGACAAGGGTCAGATCACCGAGGTCGGCACGCACGCCGAACTGATGGAGAAAAAGGGAGCGTTCTACAAGTTGGTGGAAACGCAGTCGCAAACATCGAAGGCGCTGGGCGAAACGCTCGCGGTTTAGGCTCAAACGGCGGAACGTCCTTACCCCCTGCCCCTCTCCCGTCCACGAAGTGGACATTAAAGGGAGAGCAGCAGATGGTGAGGGCCGAAACGCATGTGGAAGACATCAACAATGGAAACCGAAATCAACCCAACCGCCGAAGCGTCCGACGCCGTCACCGGCGACGCGCAGGTGGTCCCGCCCATAGGCGAGATACTGGACCCGCACCAACTGCGGCTGTTCTACGACCCGCCCGGCTCGTTGCGGCTGACCATCGGCGACCGTTCCTATCCCACGGTCAAACTGTACCAGGCCGCGCCCCTATCGCGTCCCCGGCGGCATATCTCGCTTTTGTCCGGGGGCGGCGACGAGATCGTGATGATCGAGAATGTCGCCGATTTCGCGCCCGATGTGCAACCGGTCGTGGAAGCCGAGATCGCGCGGCGGTACCTGACCGCCCGCGTCCAGAACGTGGAATCGGTTCGGACAGAGTTTGGCGTGACCGATTGGCGCGTCGCGACCGACCGGGGCGAGCGGGATTTCGTGGTGCAAAGTTTGTCCGAGTCGTGCGTGTGGCTGTCGGACCGGCATATTCTGCTGATTGACGTGGACGGCAACCGCTTCGAGATCACGGACCGGAACGGCCTCAACGAATCAAGCCACGCGCTTCTGGACGCGGTGTTATAAGCCGTTATGCCGATGCGCCCGCGCGAACAGCGCAAATCGTGGGATGAGTTAACGGATGTGCTGACGGCGTCTATAACCGGCAAAACGTGCATACAAG
Organism: uncultured Armatimonadaceae bacterium; assembly: GCA_964252165.1. Lineage (GTDB taxonomy): Bacteria > Armatimonadota > Armatimonadia > Armatimonadales > Armatimonadaceae > CAXUMS01. Next base: position 5,072 of record CAXUMS010000065.1, on the reverse strand, counting down.
CGTGGCTCGGTTACGCCGATGTTCTCTTTGTGGGCTTCGACCGTTTTGTTGACGCGCCCGTACGCATGAAAAATGGCAGGCTCAGCCATGCCAATTGCGCGTATGAGGTCAAAACGCGCTTGGCGCACTGGATAATTAGGCGTGGAAACAAAAAGTTGGGCAGTTCCCACGACGACCCGCGCGCCGCTTTCGCCGCCCGTGCGCTTGTCGGACGCCGCGTTGTCGGTTGGACCTATCTGCCGCGACACGGTTTAAAGATACAGTTCGACCGAAAAGTGACATTGCTCATTATCCCCTACCGTGAAAATAGCCGACGTTTAACGGACGGTGACGCGTGGAGCGTTAGCCTTGACGATGGATATTACTGGAGTGTCCGCCGTAACGGTTGGAAGGCCCAACTTTACGGCGCGGTTTACCGGTTGCATGGGGACGCGCAACCCACGCGCAAACTCCACTAACGGACGCGGCATCACGCTGATATAACAACGGTATGCGAACGATTCCGATTCACGACGAATTTATTACGCTGGGGCAACTGCTGAAACTGGGCGGCTTTGTCGGGTCCGGCGGCGAGGTCAAAACGTACCTACAGGAAACGTCCATCACGGTCAACGGCGAACACGACAATCGACGGGGCCGCAAAATCTACGTCGGCGATGTGGTTGTGGTCGAGAAACAAGAACCCGTAACGATCGGAAAGGGGTCTGCGGAGGGGTAGATGACGATTGCGTAGCCCCTTTCCCCCAATAAAGAGGGACCGGATAGACAAGCGCATAGAAATCCGTTTACGTTGTGACAAGAAGATAAATCTCCTCGCTACGGCGCGCTTCGCGCCGGTCGTCCTACGGACGGTGTGCAGGAATAAATTGATAGGGTTGGTTTAGGTTCGATCAGTTACACGGGCAAACCATTCCACACTGCGCCGTCGCCTTTCCCCAATTACTAACTTCATCCATTCCGTCCACAGGACGACCGGCGCGAAGCGCCCCATAGCGAGGAGATTTATCTCCTTGTCACAGCGTAAACGGCCTTTACCTCTTTACCGGCTCTCTCTTATTGAGGGTTAAAGACATCTTAACAATTACCGGTGAAAATAATCGCCGACCAAATCGGTCGGAACTATTGACGGTGGCGAACCCTTCTGGTACCATTTTTATGTTACGCCGCCGCTTTACCGGCGGCGCGGATTGAAATCCGAAAGGTTTTGTAGTCACCGTGAAAAAGCGGAACGCCGCGCCATTACAGCATCCCCTTCCTGTCTGCCCGGTCCAAGCGACGGAATGCTCGCTCGATTGTTTGCCGCGCGGGGAAAAAGGGCGCATCTGCGAGGTGAACGGACCGAACCGGTGCCGCTTGCTCGAACTCGGCTTCACCGCAGGCACCGAGGTCGAAGTGTCGCGCCGCGCCGCATGGGGCGGGCCACTCGAAATCCGCTTGCGCTCGTACCGCTTATCCCTGCGCCGCGATGAAGCCAACGCCATTCGCGTGGAAACCGGCGGGCCTTCCCTCGCCGACGCCGCCGGGGCCATCTCCTGATGCCGACCGGTTCGCCGGTCGCCCCGTCACCTGGAACAAAGGACGAGGCGGACCCATCGCAAACCGCCGCTTCCTCCCCGGTTAACCGCTTCGCCGCCGCGCCCAAGCGGCGGCCTGTTCTCGCGCTTGTCGGGAACCCCAACTGCGGCAAAACCACGCTTTTCAACGCCCTCACCGGGATGCGCCAAAAGGTCGGCAACTACGCGGGCGTAACCGTCGAGCGTAAAGAAGGGACGGTCGCGCTTCCCGGCAAGGGCCTTCTTACCCTGATTGACCTGCCCGGCCTGTACTCCCTCACGCCCCATTCGCCGGATGAGCGTATCGCGCGCGACGTGCTGATGGGCTACCAGAACGATACCCCGCGCCCCGACGCTATCGTGAACGTCGTGGACGCCTCCAATCTGGAGCGCAACCTTTTCCTGACAAGTCAGTTGCTCGATCTGGGCCTGCCGGTTCTGGTCGTCCTGACGATGGGCGACGCCGCCGCATCGCAGGGCGTCCGGGTCGCCGCCGATATTCTGGAACGAGAGTTAGGCGTGCCGGTGCGCGCCGTGGTCGCCTCGCGCCGCTCCGGTCTGACCGAACTTGCCGACGCCCTCGCGTCGCTTCCGTCCGTTCCGCTACCGCCCGCGCGCCAGTGGCGCTTGCCGCGCGACGCCGAGCAGGAGGTTACCGAACTCGCCGGTTTGCTCCGCGACCAGCACGATCTCGCGCCCGCGTCCGCGTTCGCCGAGGCCACCCTTCTCCTCGGCTTGATGGACAACGAAGCGGCCCGCCGCGACCATTTATCCCGCTGGTCGCCCGCGATTCGCGCCCATGCCGAAAACGACCTCGCCAAACTGCGCGCGGCGGGCGTGGATGTGTCCACCGCGATTGCCGAGGCGCGTTACGCCGATGTGGGCCGTGTGGTTTCGCGCGCGGTTCGGCGCGAAGGCGCGCGCCCCGATACACTGTCCGATAAACTCGACCGCGTGTTTCTGCACCGCGTTTGGGGCTATGTCATTTTCCTCGCACTGATGTGCATCGTGTTTCAAGCGATGTTCTCGTGGGCGTCGTTTCCCGCCGGTCTCATAACCGATGCCGTGGACTGGATCGGGGGGCAGGTGACCAATATCCTGCCGCCCGGCGATCTGCGTGACCTTCTGGTGAACGGCGTGGTCGCGGGCGTCGGGAACTCGCTGGTGTTTTTGCCGCAGATTCTGCTTTTGTTCCTGTTTATCTCGCTTCTGGAGGATACCGGCTATCTCGCCCGCGCCGCCTTCCTGATGGACCGCCTGATGAGCCGGGTCGGCTTGCACGGCAAATCGTTTATCCCGCTCCTGTCCTCTTACGCCTGCGCCATTCCCGGTATCATGGCGACCCGCACGATTGAATCGCGCCGCGCCCGTTTGCTGACCATCATGGTCGCGCCGCTGATGAGTTGCTCGGCCCGGCTTCCCGTGTACGCCGTAATGATCGGCGCGTTCATTCCGAACCTTCTGGTTTTGGGCGTTCGTATCGGCGGCGTGGGCTTCGGTCTGACCCTTCCGGCCCTGACCATGCTTTCCATGTACGCTCTGGGAACCGTGATGGCGTTTGCGATGGCGGCCTTGTTCAACCGCACTCTTTTGCAGGGCGATGCGCCCACGTTCCTGATGGAAATGCCGCCGTACCGCGCGCCATCGCTCAAAACGGTCGCGTACCAGATGTTCGAGCGCGCGTGGCTGTTTCTGAAAAAGGCCGGGACCGTGATTTTGGCGATCTCGGTTGTGCTGTGGTTCCTCGCGTCGTATCCTAAAATCGGCGAGGACAAAGGTAAATCCGAGCAACTGCGCCAATCGTACGCGGGGCGCATGGGCCGCTTGATCGAGCCGGCGATCAAGCCTTTGGGCTTCGACTGGAAAATGGGCATCGGCTTGGTGTCGTCGTTTGCGGCCCGCGAGGTGTTCGTGTCCGCGATGGGAACGATCTACAATGTGGACGACAACACCGCGAACGACGACGATAAACTATCCGTTGCGGTCGGCGACAAGATGAAGGCCGATGTGGACGAGCGGACCGGCAAGCATACGTTCTCGCCGCTCATCGCGGTCGCTCTGATGGTCTACTACGTGCTGGCGATGCAGTGTATGAGTACGATTGCGGTTGTCAAGCGCGAAACCAACGGTTGGAAATGGCCGCTGTTCCAGATCGCGTATATGACCGCTCTCGCTTGGATAGTCACGTTTATCGTGTATCAGGGCGGGCGCCTCTTAGGCTGGGGTTAGCGCAAGCGTTTCGCTGAACCGCTTTGGAAAGCGCGCAACGTCGCGCTCGTTTCACACGTAAAGTAAGGTGAGTTCAGCGTAAGGAGCCGCTTTTTGACGGTTAAGAGGCCCCCTAACCCCCAATAATGGGGGGACAAGAAAGACCAAGCGGCGATGCCCTATTTTGCGGGACAACCGTTTAACCTTTCTCGAATGGCCTTGTTCTTGTCCCCCCATTATTGGGGGTTAGGGGGCCGTATCCCTTCCCGCTTCAGCGGGATCATGGCTTCTTGGACCGGTAGCGAGCGGGCTTGCGCCACTCGTGGTTGCGACACTCGGAAAACAAAACGCTCCTCAGCCCCAACATAACACTTTTACGCCTTTTCAACAACTATGCTTCCCGTTTTATTCAAAATCGGCCCGTATCCCGTTCATTCGTGGGGCTTGCTCCTCATGCTCGGCTTCCTGCTCGCGGCGGGGCGCGCCGCCCACAACGCCCGCCGCTATCAGTTCACCCGCGAGGACGTTTGGGATGTCGCGCTGTTCGGGCTTTTGGGCGGCGTGCTGGGCGGGCGCATCGGTTTTGTCATCCAGAACCTATCTTTTTACGCCCACAACGCCGGTAAGATACTCGCGTTGTGGGACGGCGGCATGACGTTCTACGGCGGCATGGCGGGCGGGATTTTGGCGGGCGTGTTGGTGTGCCGCGCGAAAAAAATGAACGTCGCGGATATGGCGGACCTCGCCGCCGTGTCGTTCCCGCTCGGTTATATGCTGGGGCGCATCGGTTGCTTTTTAAATGGGTGCTGTTACGGCGGCGCGTGCGATCTGCCCTGGGCGGTCCGCTTTCACACCGAAGGCGGTTTAACCGTTCCCTCGCACCCGGCTCAGTTGTACTCCGCTTTTATCAGTTTAGGGATCTACTTCGCGTTGCTACCGATTGAGCGCGCACGTAAGTTCCGGGGGCAGGTGATGTTTGCGTACCTGTTTCTGTACGGCATCTACCGCTTTCTTATCGAGTTCGTCCGCGAAGGCGCGACCGCCGATGTCACCAATTTTCTGCACCTGACGCTTGGTCAAATCGTCAGCCTCGCCCTGTCCGCGTTCGCCGCGTTTTTGTGGGTGCAGGCGTCGCGGCGCGCGGTGCGCGGCGATAACGGTGGAAGCGGCATCGGTGACGGCGAAAACAGGAGCGGGCCGATTGAGGTTCCTGCGGCGGCGTAGGTTAGCGTTCGTCGGGTCGTTGTTTTTCCGAGGGGGTTGCAGTTCGAGTGGCTCAAGCCCGCTCGCTATCAGGCGCGCCGCGCGCCG
>CAXUMS010000064.1:0-23929 GCA_964252165.1 uncultured Armatimonadaceae bacterium | reverse complement strand
AAGCCTGGGTTTGGATTGCTATCTCGTACCAGAGCAGGCAAATTTTGGCAATGGTTGTTGGCGACCGAAGCGCGAGAACATGCTGGAAGTTGTGGGATAAAATCCCTGATGGCTACAAGGCTTTGATGACCTACACCGACTTTTGGCAAGCCTACCAGCAAATCGTGCCAAACAAGCAACATATCGCTTGCGACAAGGGAACGGGCCTGACGAACACCGTAGAGCGTCTTAACCTGACCTTGCGGCAAAGGGTCGGGCGGATGGTGCGCAAAACGCTGTCGTTCTCCAAGTCGTGGCGAATGCACATCCTCTGTCTGCGCTTGTTCATCCACGACTACAACCGCTACTGCATAAAACGGTTCAACCTACTTACAACTTGATGAGAACCACTACCTTGAACCGATCCAATTGTGCATTTAATCGGTTCTTTATCAGTAGAAATGCGGTATTTCGAGGCAATCAAGTAATTTTAGCGTGACCATGAAAATGTTTTGATGCTACTGTGCATTGGACGGGAAAACTAATCTCTTCAACCCGACCGCCCTTCGCTACGATTTTGCGTGGCGTTCATAGGAGCATTGCTCATGCGCTTTATTACTTCCGTTGTCCTCGCTTCCACTGTCGCCGCCGCCGCGCTGTTGTCGTTCGCCGCTCCCGTGCGCGCCCAAACGTTTGGCTTTGAAGGGCAAAACGCCTCGGTCTTGCCGATCACCACGTACACCGAAACGCAGAACGGGGTTTTATTTACCTTGCGCCGCGAAAACAATCGCGGCTTTAATGTCACCAACAACATTCCCGGCATCGCCCCGGCGAGCTTTGGAAGTCACTCCCTTACCCCGTACCTTAATCAAACCAACAGCGCCTTTATTGGCTCGTTCTCGACCACGCTTTCCGGCGTTTCCATTAGCTTCGGCGATTTTAACCCCTTAGACAACGATACGTTCACCCTGCAGGCCTTTAGCGGTATCAACGGAACCGGGACCCTGGTTGGCTCGACCACGGTGAACTACGGGTTCGGATCGTCGCTTCCCGGCGATGTCGGCGTCGCGTCGCTGTCCGGTTTGAGCGGTTTTCAAAGCATCCGCTTCATCGGCGGCGGCGTTCTGGCTCCGAACAGCGTTTTCTACGATAACATCAGCGTGCAACCGGTGCCGGAGCCGGGCGAGATCGCGACGTGGAGCGCGCTTGGCGTAACCTTGACGCTTGGCATCGTGCGCGGTCGTCGCCGCGGCGCGCGCAAAGCGTAACAAGCCGCACGGCGTTCTAGCCGTCACCCGTGGAACACGGCGGACCAGAAAAACCGGATGACAATGTTAAGGGACGACTAAAACGGCGTAATAACGCTGATAACAAACGCCCCGGCGCGCACAATGCGCGCCGGGGCGTTTATCGCTTTTAGCGTGGCGTCGTTGTTGAACACGATAAGCCCGAGGGCGTACAGCCAGACGAGGCATAAAGGCAGAGCGATTATTTCGCCGCGACACTCCGCGCTTCGGAGGCCGCGCATGGTCGCCGTTCCCGCGTTGGCGATATGGGCCACGAGGGCGGCGACAAAAACGCCTATCGCAATCACCGTAGACAAGGTGACGCGACTTTCGACGCTCATGCCGCCCTCCGCGACGCCCCCGATGAACAGAACCGCTTGTAGGAGTGGGTGCGCGAACGCGCCGTAGCCGACGCGGGATATACCGGTGGCTTCCTCGCGCCGCAGGTAGCGGAGGGCGCAAACGGCGGACAGGGCGAGCGTGTTGCACAAAACAAGCGGAACCCAGGACGGGACCGCAAAGAATTGGCGTAGCAGAAGGTAAGCCGTCGCCCCGACCGCAAATGCCAGCAAGCCTTCCCCTACGGTAAGCGAGAAGGCGGAGCGTGGGGGTTGCGGGGTTGCGGTTATTTGTATAACGTTCGTTGTGGTCAATGCCGGTCGAAGCCGTACGTACTGCCGTCCACGAGGAAGATTAGGAGGAAATACCAGGCGATGAACAACGGGATGGTCGCAAGATCGGCCCACTGGTCCTTGCGCCGAACGCCCCGGGCGTACGCAATGCAGGACGCCGCGAAGTGACCGAGAACCGACGCCCAAAGCAGGAGAACGAGCGGAAAAGCGATCAGCGGCTCCGTCAACGCGTACACGCCGAAAGTGAACGCGGCGAAGATCGTCTGCGCGAATGGGATAGCGAGCGCGAGATAGCCGGGCCGTGATACAAGGCGGGTTTCCACGCCGCCAACGAAACGAAAGGCGCACAAAGCCGATACGGCAAGCGCGCTGGAAACAACGAAAGCGAGCCACACGGGCGGGTGTTTCGGCGTCATCCAACGATACATCAGGTACCCGGCGCACCCCGCCACCACGAACGCGATGATGCGCTCCCCCACCGTTAGCGAGAAGGCGGAGCGCAAGGGTTTGGTTGTGGCGTCCGTGGTTGCGTGGGTCATCCTATGCCTACCGCCATAAAATCTATCACCCCTGCTCCGACTATCCACACAAGAAATACGGGAAGGGCCGCGAAGTCACCCCAGCTATCCGCATGGTGAAAGCCGAATGCGGAAGCGAAAACGGACGTGAGGAAATGCGTTATCGGAATTGCCGCGAGCGAATAAAGAAAGAACGGCGCAATCTCCCCTTTCATCCACAATCCCGCTATCGAAAATAAGAGAACAATAAACGCCTCAAAAACAGGAAAGGCGAATGCGGTCGTAGCCGAGACGTGAGACGCCGCGCGTTCTATCGCCTCGAACGAAGCGCAACGCGCACACGCCGGATACCGCGAGCGCGCCGCAGACAACAAGGTACATCCAAGTGGCAATGTAGGCGCTTTTAGACGCCCAACCAAACAGAATGCCCCCGGTCACCGCCGCGACCGTGAGCATTAGCGCGCCTTCCCATGACGTAAGCGAAAACACGGAACGCAGGGGCGGCGTGTCTCCTTTTGCGCTTCCGGTGAGTTCCGGCAGGGGTGGCGTTGTCGTGGCGGATGCGCTTATGTTTGTCATCTGCTATCGGTTTCCAGGGTTTCGATTTGAAGGTTGGCCTTTGCCGCCGCGTGCGCCTTGATGGAAAGCCACCCGAAAAATATTCCTATGCAACAGCCGATGTAAGATCCTTTAAACATATCGTGCGCCAAGCGGGTTTTAGCGCCGCCGAAAAGCGACAGGACAAGAAGCGCCAAGCAGACGGTCGCCATGACGCCAAGTCCGAGAACCTCCCAATAGCTTCGCGGTCGAAGTCGTAACGTCAATCGGAAGGACAGAATCATACACGGCAAAGTAAAACCAATGAGACCGGCGAAGTCCCGAGCAAGGTCAAGCAGAAGATCCTTCAGGACGTTTCCTCCTCTCGATGTTTTGCACGAACGGCTTTTACGGAGTTTGTTGCGCGTTTAGCCAGGCGATGGCCTGCGGGATACCTTTCGAGATCATGGATTCGTAATGGTTGCCGGTCGGGACGCGCACGAACGTGAGGCGCTTATTGGTTGAGCCGACCACGCTCGCGAAGGTTGCGTTGTCCGATAATTCCACGTTGGTGTCGTCGTCGGCGTGGAAGAGAAAGGTCGGGCAGGTCAGTTTTTCCGGGTGGTTGATCGGAGACATTCTGGCGATGAACGCTTTAATGCCTGGCGCCGCTTTATCAAGTACATCGAACGCATCGCCGAGATAGCCTTCCACATCGGTACAGGGCGCGAACGCGACACAACCTTTGATGCGTTTGGGTTCGGCCTGCGCGACCTGAAGCGCAAGGGTAGCCGCCGAACTATGGCCCACGGTGTAAACCCGGCTCATATCCGCCTGCGGAACGCGCGCGGCGGCGAATCCCATTGCGGCGCGGGCGTTGGCGATCCCGCCGCCCGCCCGCATAAACAGGCGCATCGCATGGATGTACTCGCTGTCTTTCTTCTGCGACATTTCAAGCGGACCATCGATTTCGTAGGCGACCACGATGTAGCCCGCCCGCGCCCAGGGCAAATGCTCGGGATGGTCGCCGCCGCTTTCGCCGAAATCGTTGCCGTGGAACAAGCGGGCTCCGGCGGGCGCAATCAGGATAACCGGCGTCTTTTTCGCTTGGGGCGCCGACGCGGGGATGTACATCCAAACGCGCATCGGGACGCCCCCTCGCACCACGGTCACATCGTAGAACGTGACGCCGTCGCCCATCGACCTGCCCGGACCGAGCGGCGGATAAGTCGTTTTTGCGCTTTTCGCGTTTTTCGCGGACGGCGGCCCGGCGTTAACGGGTGCGCTACAGACAAGCCCTAAGAGCAAGGTGAGAACGGCAAGAACGAAAACTGCGCCGCCGCGCGCGGGCTGTCGCCGCGACGTAAGGGACGATGTAAACTGGAAAGTGCGCTTTATTTGCATACTGTTTTTTACCATTCGGCGAGCGAGCCGTCGGCGTCGCGCTACCGGCGGCTATTATCCGTTGTCGTGGGACGTGTGGATAAGATTATGTTTGATTTAGACAGGGCAAAGCGGTATATTGTGAGTGGATAAATTAAAACTATTAGTTCTAATTTTACATGATGTCTGGAGATGAGTGGCCCGCCGCGAGCGGGCTGTAAGACCGTTCGCACTTTGAGCGCGCACCAACACACCGCCCGCCGTGGAAGTGGATGCTCAAAGGGACTTTCGGGTCGGTAACTGCTGAAACAACGGCCTGTCCGTGTAAGTACAGCGGAAAAGATAATCACCGCAGAGCGCAACTCATCAGGGAAAAAGCGTACCTTAGGGTGCGCTTTTTTTTTTTTCGGCGCTTTGGTTTGTTGCGCGACCTCATGCCCGTTTTTGAAGATGCATTTGTACTTTTTCTTTTTTGCTTCCCAGTCCGACTTTTTCAGGTCATAAGCGGTTAGAAAGTACAAGGATTCCGGATCGGAAGGTAACGTATCCGCTAAAACGCAGTGGTATTCGTACGGGCGGGCGCGGTCGTCATCCATTGCGACAAATAGGTAAAGCAAGCGTCGCCTTCCCTGCGGGGCGTCGTGACATTCGTGGATAGTGATCGTGTTTTCCGTCAAAGCGGAGCGAATCCACAGTATCCGCTCCGCTCGCTCTTGATTCCAGTGTTCCGGTTTGTACCATTTCGATTGCGGCGTGCCGTAGATCGCGTGCGCGCAGTCATGCTCGCCATTGCCTTTCGGTTCGTGGAACTTTACCAGCTTGCCACGCGCCTCATGTAATGGCGGGCCATCAATATATTCCGACCGGAACCGTTGCTGATACGCGTTAAAGTTTTCGTGGCCTCCAAGATGAAGGCGTTCAGGAATCATATCGTCCGATCATACGCACGGCTTACCATTCGGCGAGCGAGCCGTCGGCGTTGCGCCAGACCGGGTTGCGCCACCGATGCCCGATCTGCGCCATCTCGCGCACCTTTTCCTCGTTGACCTCAATGCCCAGACCCGGCGCAGTGGGGCGGGCGACAAAACCGTCGGCGTAGGCGAACACGGCGGGGTCGGCGAGATAGTCGAGCAGGTCCGAGCCTTGATTGTAGTGGATGCCCAGACTTTGCTCCTGAATGAACGCGTTGGGCGTGCAAAAGTCGAGCTGCAGGGCGGCGGCGAGCGAGATCGGGCCGAGCGGGCAATGCGGCGCGACCGCGACATCGAACGCTTCCGCCATTGCGGCTATCTTGCGGACCTCCCAGATCCCGCCCGCGTGTGACAAGTCCGGCTGGATAATATCCACGGCTCCGCTGGTCAGGAGCGTTTTGAAGTCCCACCGCGAAAACGCACGCTCGCCGGTCGCAATCGGCGTGGTTGTGGCCCGCGCGATCTCGATAAGCGCGTCGCTGTTTTCGGGCAAAACCGGCTCCTCGATAAATAGCGGCGTCCACGGCTCCAGCGCCTTGACCAGTCGCTTCGCCATTCCCTTATGCACCCGCCCATGAAAATCAATGCCGATGCCGAAATCCGCCCCGCACGCTTCGCGCACGGCCTGTGTCCGCGCCGCCGATGCGTCTATCTCGCCGCTGGTCGTGATCCAGTCCATCGGCCCGGTGGCGTTCATTTTGATCGCCGTGTACCCCTCGGCCTTGCGCGCCCGCGCCGCGTCAGCAACCTCAGCCGGGTTGTCGCCGCCGATCCAGGCGTACACTTTCATCTTGTCGCGCACCGGCCCGCCCAGCAGATCGTACACGGGAACCCCCAGCGCTTTGCCCTTGATGTCCCACAGCGCCTGCTCGATCCCCGCAATCGCGCTCATCAAAACGGCCCCGCCCCGATAAAACCCGCCCCGGTACAGCGTGGTGAAAATATCCTCGATATGACGCGGGTCGCGCCCCACCAAATAATCGCCCATCTCCTCCACACACGCCCGCACGGTCTCGGCCTTGCCCTCGACAATCGGCTCGCCCCACCCAAAATACCCGTCGCCCGTCGTGACCTTCAAAAACAACCAGCGCGGCGGAACCGCAAACAATTCCAATCGCTCAATCTTCATGCCGTTTCAATTCCCTGCCAACCGTGGGTTCCCCTGCTACGTGATGGAGAGCCGAAATTTTAACCACAAAGACACGAAGGACACAAAGAAGAGAAAGAAGAAAAACTTAGAGCAAAATTACTTTTTGTTTCTTCCCTTCCGAACTTTGTGTCCTTCGTGTCTTTGTGGTTAAAATTTCGGCTCTTAGCGCAACACACGGCGGATTAGGTAGATGCCGAGGGCGACGCCGAGGAGATTGGGGAGGGCGAGGGCGAGAGTGGGGGGGAGTGTGCCGCCGCGTCCCAGGATGGACACGAATTGCAGGGCGATCCAGTACAGGAAACTGATGATAACCGATAGGCCGAAGCCGACGCCCCGGCCCGCGCGTTGGGAGCGGACACCGAGCGCCGCGCCGATCAGGGCGAACACGAGCGAGGCGAACGGCAGTTGCAGGCGACGGCCCACCTCAACTTGGGCTTCGCGAGCTTTTTCCGTGTCACCGCCCCGCTGGAAGATACGGACGCGCTCCTGGAGGTTGGATGTGGACGCCTGATCCACCGGGCGCTCCAGCGCGGCGAGTTCGGCGGGCGTGCCTAATTTGTATTCGCGGGTGTCTCCCGACGCCCCGCTGAAGCCGGTCACCTCGCCGTTCGTGTTGTAGTACGCGCCGTAAAAATCGTCGGAGAGGGTCCAGATCGCGGTGCCGATGGTCCACTTGGCGCGGTTCGCGTAGACATGCGCGACCACGCGCCCGTTGTCCCACGTTTCCACCGATACCTGGCTGAGCGAACCACTGGCGAGGTCCACGCCGCCCTCGCAGACCACATGGGTTTTCAGCATATTGCGGTCGCCGCGCAGGGAAACCGCAAAACCCGTGCCGGTTTGGGCCGATGCGCCGTTGTTTTTGAGGTTATCAATAATCTCTTGGCGCCCGCGTGTCGCGGCGGGGACCACGGAATTGTTGAACCAAACGCCGGTGAACGAGACCAGCAGGGCGAACGCGGCGACCGGAACCATCACCCGCTCAAAACTCACGCCCGCCCCGACAATCGCGGTGAGTTCCGAATCCCCGGACAATCGTCCCATGCCTTGAAGCGCGGCGAGCAGAATGGCGACCGGGAACGTGAGCGCGATCACGCCGGGCAGGGTAAGCGCGAGCAGATGCCCGATCACGCCCAGCGGAACGCCCTGCTGAATGTACTGCAGAATGCGGACAAACTCCCCGGCGGCGAAAAACAGACCGGTGAACAGAACAGCGCTGCCCACGAACGGCCCGACGATTTCGGAAAGGATTAAACGGTCAAGACGGGTCATGGGAAGGTGTTGGGTGTTGGGTGTTGGGTGTTGGGTGTTGGGTGTTGGGTGTTGGGTGTTGATGGTTCCGTTTTGTAGCCCTAACACCTAATACCAAACACCCAACACCTCTCCTGGGTTACATTTCAAAGTTTTCGCCCAGGTAAAACTTGCGGGCGAGCGGGTGATCGGCGACCTCGCGGGCGGTTCCGCTGATGACGACTTTGCCATCGGCGAGAATGTACGCGCGGTCGGTCATGCGGAGGGTGGCGACCGCATTGTGATCGGTGATAAGGACGCCGATGCCCCGGTCCCGAAGGCCGCGCACGATGCCTTGAATGTCTTCGATACCGACCGGATCGATCCCGCCAAACGGCTCATCAAGGAGCAGAAACGACGGGTTTGCGGCGAGCGCGCGGGCGATCTCGACGCGGCGACGCTCGCCGCCGGACAGGGCGTAGCCGCGCGTGTCGCGCTTGTCGGCGATATGCAACTCGTCGAGCAACTCCATCGCGCGCTCGCGGCGGTTGCGGGCCGGATAGCCGGTCATCTCCAGCACCAAAAGCACGTTTTCAATCGCGGTTAGTTTACGGAAAACGCTCGCCTCCTGCGCCAGATACCCGATACCCAAACGGGCGCGCTGGTACATGGGCAAACGCGTGATGTCACGGTCATTGAGGAAAACCTGCCCCGATTTGGGACGCACCAACCCGACCGTCATATAAAACGTCGTGGTTTTTCCGGTGCCGTTCCCGCCGAGAAGCGCGACAATCTCGCCCTGCGTAAACTCCAGATTGACGCCATCCACGACGGCGCGCCCCCGGTAGACCTTAACCAACTCGCGAAGGACGATGCGCTTGGGTTCGGCGCGCGGCGGCGCGGGGGCGGGCGGCGGGGTGGGCGAGGGGCTTGCGGTGACGACTGCCATAACGCCCTACGGCCCCTTCTTCGGCGCGGCGGGCTTGGGCGGCGGTTCGCGCAGGGTGGCGTTCGCACTTCCCCGGTTCAGCACGACATTGGTTTCATCCGGGCTGACAAGATCGATATAGCCGGTTTGCGCGGTCAACACGGCGGGGCCGACCGCGGCGGGGTCGCGGACCTCGGTACGGATATTGCCGGTCAGATCAATACGTCCCCGATCGGTGGCGGCAAGCGACGCTTTGTAAACGGCTTTGTCGCACGTGACAATGGTGATGCGTCCCGCTTCCGGGTTGCGGACCACGATACGAACGCCGCCGGTCGCCACCGAATCGGTCAACTTTTGGCGTACGGGCGTTCCGGTTCGCGCCAGAGTGAACGTGACGGTTCGCGCGTCCACGTCGTATAAATTGGACCGGGCGCGCAGTTTGTCGCCGGTGAGCGTTCCCTTGACACCGTTTTTGCTAAGCGACGTGGTCACGGTTTCGTAGTTTTCGACCGAGAACGGCCCGTAGCGGGCGGCTTGCGGGGCGGTTTTCGCAGTCTGCCGCGCCCAAACGGTTGCGCCGGTTGCGAACGACGTTCCCATCAGCGCCGCCGACAGTACCCCTACCGTTGCGCCGCCGCCTTTAAGTTGTCTTCGTGTAACGATAATAATTCGATCCGTTTTCAAAACGTTCCGGTCGCGGGCGCGCCGCTTCCCACAAGGGTAAACGTGCGAATCGCCGTATCCGCGACAAACGATTTACCGGGCAGGTTGATCTCGTCGCCGCGCGCGATTACCACATTGCCGGTCCCGACAATCTTGTTTTCGCCGTAGCGCCAGGTCGCCGTGTCCGCCCGGGCCGTGGTTTGCGCCCCGCTAGTATCGCCGGTTTGCGCGAGTGACTTGACCCGTACATTTCCGACCGCGACCACGGTTTTCGTCGCGCGGTCGGCATTGATACGGTCGGCGGCGAGCGTGGCGGCGGGCTTGCCGTTCTGGTACAGCGTCGCCACGCCGTTCACCAATGCGCCCGCGACATCGCCGCCGCTTGGCGTGTCGCTTCCCGGCGCTTTTTGGGGGCCGACCGTTCCCGCGCGCGCTTTGATAACCGCGACCCGAACCCCTTTGGCGTCGGTCAGCGTCAGGGTCAACCCTTGCGCCGTCGCCCCAATCGGGAACGGAGATGCGGACGGCGACGCTTCGGGACGTGGATCGCGCGGCTTGGTTTCGGTTGCGGCTTTTTGCCCCCCGCACCCGGTTAAAAGCCCGCTCGCCGCCGCCAGCGAAACAACGCCGCAAGCCCGCCTGCGCCAAACATCTTGACCGCCTTCAGCGTTCGATTTTCGCATCACCACAAACGGCCCACACAATCTCGAAGTGTAACACAGCGGCCCAACCGGCGCAAAACGACGCAAAACCGCGTTCTTCTATCTGTTTAGACGCTTGCGACGGGCTTATCGTTTCCGATTGTTTCCTCCGGTTTGTTGACGCCCGTGCGCCGCGCCGCCTACAATAAACGAAACGAACGGTACGCGCGCCCGCCGTGAAGGACGCGCGGATGAAGAAACGAGAAAACAATGCGCTTTGGCGTATGCGCGGGAATGGATAAGGCGGAGGCTATCGCCCAAGCGGGCTGGGATTACCTCGAACTTTCCGTCGCCGGGGATTTGACGCCGGATGAAGACAACGCCGTTTGGGCGGAAACGCGGCGCAAGATCGCGGCTCTTCCCCTGCCGGTGGAAGCGTTCAATTCGTTTGTCCGCAAAGGGAAAATCGTTGGGCCGGACGCGGATGGAGCGTACCTGAAACGCTATGTGGACACCGCGCTCGCCCGCGCCGCAGACGTGGGCGGCAAGATTATCGTGTTCGGGAGCGGCGGGGCGCGGCAGGTCCCGGACGGATGGGGACGCGAGCGGGCCGAGGCGCAATTGGTGGAGTTCCTCAACCTGTGCGCCGACGCATCGGAGAAAACCGGCGTGGTGGTGGCGATTGAGCCGCTGAACCTGACGGAAAGCAATATCCTCAACACAGTTGGCGAGGGCGCGGCTTTGGCGCGGCGGGTCGGTCGGTCGGGCGTTCGCAATCTCGCCGACTCATATCATATGGAAAAGGACAACGATCCCCTGTTCGCGATTGTGGACAGCGCGGACGTTCTCGCGCACACCCACACCGCCGATACGGGCCGGTTCGCGCCCGCAACCGGCGTGTACGATCACACGGCCTTGTTCCGCGCGCTCCGGGCCGCGAATTACGATGCGCGAATGTCCATCGAATGCTCGTTCCATGATTTCGGCGCGGAAATCGGCCCGGCCCTCGCGCATTTGAAACGGGCGTACGCGGAAGCGGCGGCGAGCGCGGCGTAACGACTTCTTGTTACAATTCCGGGCTTCGTAATTCGGTGAACAGAGCGCGCGCCCACTCGGTCGCGCCGGTCTTATCATCGGGGGCGAGTTCGCCCCCCACCACGGCGTCCGTCAAGGCGCTTTTGATCTTGCCGACAAGGGGGCTGGGTCGAATGCCCAACGCCGCGATAATCTCCTCGCCGGATAAGGGCGATGTCGCCGTCGTGATATGCGCTTCGGCCTCGATGGTTTCCATGCGCTCGGATAAGCCGTCCAGATCGGCGACCGGGAAATCGTCCGTGTTGCACGCTGCGATGTCGGCCCGCGCGATGGTAAACAGGTCGCGGCGGTATGGCCCGACCGCGCGGATCAAGCGGCGAATGGAAGCGTCGGTCCACACGCCCGGCTCGTACGCGCCGTAGCGCATATGAAGCGCGACCATCTCGGAAACGGCTTTGATCTCGTCGGCGGAGAACTTGAGGCGCGTTAACATCTCGCGCGACATAGAAGCCCCGACCTTTTCGTGTTCGTAAAAATGAACGTCACCGGTCGCGTCGTCCACCGTCCGTGTGCGCGGCTTTCCGACATCGTGCAGAAGCGTCGCCAAACGCACTAAAAGCGGCGCGCTCGGGGGTAAGTTGTCGACGGCGACGAGCGTATGTCGCCACACATCGTAGCGGTGGAAGCGGTTCTGCCCGACGCCGTACATCGCGGAAAGCTCCGGCGCGAACTGCGCGAGCAAGCCGGTTTGGCGCATCATATCCAAGCCCCGCGTCGCGCCGGGCGCCAATAGCGTTTTTACCAACTCGTCGCGGATACGCTCAAATGAGATGCCATACTCTGGCGTACACCGAAACGCGTTCGCGGACAACGCCCCAAACGTTCCGCTTTCCACGTCGAACCCCAACTTCGCCGCGAACCGGCACGCCCGCAACGCGCGCAAAGGATCGTCGGTAAACGTGACGTTCGGGTCCAGCGGCGTTCGGAGTAACTTCGCTTCCAAATCGGCAAAGCCACGCCCGGTCGGGTCTCTTATCTCGCCAGTATGGAGGTTTTCTAAAAACGTATTCACCGTGAAATCGCGCCGAAGCGCGTCGGTTTCCAAAGTGCCGGGCGTCACCACCGGCTTGCGCGAGCCGCTCCGGTACGACTCCAAGCGGGCTGTAACCACTTCCACCTGCGCCCCGACCTTCTCGGGCGTCCCGCCGACATGAAGCATTGCGGTCCCAAACGTGGGAAACTCCACCGGCGCGTGATCGGCATTGCCCGAATCAAACAGCGTCCACGCCAGCCTGGACGCGTCGCCCTCTAAAACCAAATCAATATCGTCGAGTATGACTCCGCCAACCGCGCGCCCGAGCAGTTTGTCCCGCACATACCCGCCCACAATCCAAACCCGCTCCTCATACAACGTCCCCCGCAACGCCGCGCGCAAATGCCCCAGAACGTCAAACTCCCCACCCTTATCATCTCGCTTACTCACATCCTCCAGTATACCGGTTGCGGCATCGTGCGTTAGTTTGGTGTGGTTGGTCGTTAGGTGGGGCGGTTGCGTTTTGTGGATGCGCTCATGCCGCGCGGCACCCCCTCAGGCCGGGGGAGGCCCCAACCTTACGTTGGATCGGTTGTTTAAGAAACGAAAGGTCTCGCGGTTTTTTCGACACGTCGAAAAAACCGCGAGACCTTTCGTTTAGAAATACACGGTCCAGCGCTTGGCTGGTCCCCCCTGGAAGAGGGAGCCGCGCGGCATGAGCGCACCCACAAAACGCAACCGCCCCACCTAACGGTCAACCACACCAAACTAACGCACGATGCCGCAACCGAAGGCGGCGAGGGAGGCGGGGGCGGGTTTGTTTGCGGCGACGGCTTCGAGAGCGTCGGTTAGCTCGTGGGTTTTGGCTTCGGCGGCCTCGCGGCTGTCATCGAGGCGACCCTGGTAGCGCAGGACGTGCTGGGCGTCCAGAACGAACGCTTCCGGCGTCACGCTCGCCTTGAAATGATCCGCGCACAGGCCCCGGTCATCGCGGAGGACGGGGAAGGTGAAGCCGTGCGCGCGGGCGTGCTGGGCGATTTCGGTATCGGTTTCATCGTGGTTCGCGTAAACGCCCACCACGCGCACTTTTTGGGACGCGTAGGCGCGGGCGAGGGCGGCGATACGTGTGTTGTACGAATTGGAGCAAGGGCATTTCGCCGACAGGAACAGGACAGCGGTCGCCTTTTGCCGGTTATCGCCGAACACGGTCGCCATCGCGTTCTTGTCGCCCGCGAGCGGCAGGCTGTAATCGCCGACCGTTTTGCCCACCCCGGACGCGCGCGCCGCCCGCACCTCATCCACACAGCACTTGCTGATGTCGAGGAGTTGCTTGCCGTGGGTTTTGGCGTCGATCATGCTCACGCGGAATTTCACCTTGCCTGCCGGGTCTACCACAAACGTCAGCCGCTTGCGCGGCCCGACCGCGCCGTACGTTCGGGCGAGCGCGCCGTTCGTGTCGGTCAGGATAGGGTACGGGAGTTTTTCGCGCGTGTGCAAAGCCGACGCGGTTGTGGCGGAGTCGGGAGCGACGAGAAACGTTTTGGCTCCCGCCTTGTCGAATTCGCCGTTGGTGCGGGCGAGCGCGCGGGCCTCGGCGATGCTGTCCGTGTCGGAGAGTGACGGCACAAACGCGAGGAAAACCGCCCGGCCCTTGTAGTCGGCGAGATGGAACGTGCGCCCGTCCTGCGCCCGGAGCCGAAAGCCCGGCGCGGGCGTGTTCGGGGACACGACCGGGGCCACAGACGCGCTACGGGCGGCGAGTTTGTCGCTGACCAAGAGAACGATAAGCCCGGCGGGCGCGGCGACGGCCAGCAGACCCATGCCTGCGATAGCCCAAAGCGGGGCGCGCCGCGCGGCGGGGCGGTTTGGTATTTCGGATTTCATATAGTTATCTACTTCTTCTACGTTAGCGGAGGGCGCGGAGTTTCACCGCGCCGCTATGAACCGTTATTATAGGCGCGGTGAAACGCCGCAGGCCGTCAGCCTGTCAGCCTTGAAACAGGACCGCCGCCACGAGAAAACGCTTACCCCGCTTTGGCTTTGGCACGACCACGCGCAAGAGAAGCGGCGACCACTTTCATCTCCTCGCGGAGCGGATACGTCATCGCCTGTATCATCGTCGTTACGTCCACACCTGCGGTGTCGGGCGCCCCCGCGTGAAACGGCGGCGCGGGATCATACTCCATCGTGAGTTGGATCGCCTGCGCCATTTTCTCGTTTCGGAGCTTCGCCACAAGCGTCAAGCCGAAATCGAGGCCCGCCGTGACGCCCGCGCCCGTGATGCGGTTGCGGTCCTCCACCACGCGCGCCTTCACGGAAGTGGCTCCAAGCAGCGGCAGGATTTCATCGCGGAGCGACCAGTGCGAGGTCGCTTTGTAGCCGTTCAGCAGGCCCCAAAATCAGCGATCCGGTGCAAACCGAGGTGACGCACTTGGCGGTTTTGCCATACGCGCGTAAGAAATCCAGCGTTTCGCGGTCCTTCATCACGGCAAGCGTTCCGCGTGAGCCGCCCGGCACGAAAAGGATCATCGGATTGCGCGGGCATTCTTTGAACGTTTTGGTGGCTGTGATCGGCACGCCCGCGTCTGAGACAACGGGTTTGGTCTTGTTCTTCCAAATCAGATGCACTTCGACGTTGCCCATTGCCGGAAGCATTTGAAGCGGGCCGATCAGGTCGAGCGCGGTCATCTGGGGGTAGATCAGCATCGCGATCTGCTGCGGCGGGCCGTCGGGAATGCCGTAGCCCGTCATGTCGTGCTTGGGCATCTTCGCCATCGGAGCCATCGGTTTTTGTTGCGGCGGCGCGCCGTTCCGGGCATGAGCGGATGCCGTTTCGGGAATCAAAGCCGAGGCCGCGATCGCGGCAATTCCGGTCAGGCCAAGCCGCCCGGGTTCGCGGCGGCTCAGCGTCTTCTTATAAATTTTTGTCTCGTTCATTCCTTGCTTCTCCTATGGCTTACCCGCCGCAACAAGGGCAGATTTGCGGGACATAAAGCGTCAACGTCGCGCCGTAGTTGGTGAACTGGTACGGCTTGCCGCCCAGCGTTCCGCCTTCGCCCTTTTCCTCGTGATGCGCAACAATAAGGTAGTACGCCGCTTCCTTTGGCTCGAACGACGCCTCGCCCTTCTTGTCGGTGACGCGCTCATAGCGCGTGTCCAGGCCCCCTTCTTTGAGTTGCGCGCCTTGGGGAATGAATGCGACGCGTTCCCCTGAAAGCGGCTTGCCCTTGTAGAGAAGGCGCACCTTGAACGCGGTTCCCGGTCCCATCGGGGTGACGGGGTTCACGAGCGGAACCAATTCAAGAGCGTGACCGAGCGGCTTATCGAAGCCCGGGTTGGTCGCGCTCGGTCTGTCCAGGCTGGGGCTTGCGACGAAATACGCCTTGGCCGACTTAACAGCGCGCTCGGGCGCGTAGCTCATCACGGCGTCGGAGGAGGAGGCGACGGTGTACAGGCCCGCCTTGTCCGCCGCGAAAGCGGCGGTCCAGAATCCCTCCTTCGGCGTGTAGCCTGTGTCTATAAGGCGGTCCTTAAGGTCGTATCGTTTACCGTCCGGGGCGATAACGGCAAGCGTGGACGCGGCGGGGTCCGCTTTGGAGGCGAGCTTGAAGTCGCGATGCTCGTTGCCGTGGTTGCCCAGCATCAGGTCTATGTGAATGGCGTCCCCGATGCGGACCAGGTTGGTGTTGGTTTGCACCCACGTATCGTGCGCCCGGGCGGCGAGGAGCGGTAGGACGAGGAGAGTGACCGCCGCCAGCGTCATGCGGGCGGCGATTCGGCTTCCCGTTTTTGTTTTTGTCATTTTGTCCATTACCTTCCTGATGTCCTATCCCTTGACGCTGTTCTTGGCGGGCTTGGCTTTGGCAACCACGAGTTTCGTTTGGCAAAAGGGACACTTCATGCCGTCCTTCTTCGCCTGCGCCGCCGTGAAAGTCTCGTGGCAATCGGGGCAGGCGTACGTGGTCGCTACAACCTGCACGGACTTTTTCGTGGCTGATTTCTTGGACACTTGCTTTGCAGGCGGTGTTGCTCCGCCTGCGGGCGGTCCCGCAAAAGCCGGGGCCGTCGAAGAGAGAGCGAGAAACGCCGCCGCGAGCGCGGCGATGGGTAAACGTTTTTGGTTCATCGTTGTAATCATTGCAATCACAGTAATTCTTTCTCGCGCTTGCGCGCGACCACTACTGACGCGGATCGAAGGCTCCTTGCCAGACGCCGTCGGCGGGCTTTTGATACCAGAGTTGGGACCACTTGCTCCACTTGCTGTGTCCGTCCAAGTACACGTTGTTGAAACCGCCGTTGTGCCGCGTGAGCGCGAGTTCCACGGTTTGCTGTTTGGCGTTGTCCCACGTGATGCTGTTCATGTAGCCGCTGTAAAGCGGGTTCGGCGCGGGCGTTTCCAGATTTCCGTTCCAATTGAACGGGTGGAAGTGGTCGCGCGGGGAGATGGCCTCGCTCGCCTCCGAGATGTAGATGACGCTCGCGGGCGACTTGATCGCGGCGAGGTTACCCCATGCCGCCGACCCCGCCATGTACGCATTGAGCAGGTACGAGGTCATTTTCTTCTTGGTCGTCGGCGCAGTCAGAACCTCGGCGTCGGTTTCCGCCCAATTCGTCGTCTGGTCGCTGGGGCAACGGAAGACATTGCGGTTCTTGATGTACGGCTGGCACTGATTGGTCCACGAGTTCGACGTTCCAACGGCGGCATCGGGCGAGTAACTGGTGAGTACCAGGTTGTCGTCGTAGTCCTGCGCGTACATCAGGAACGCGGTCCCGATCTGCCGTCCGTTGGAAAGGCAGGCGGTCTGCCGGGCTTTTTCGCGGGCCTGGGCGAAGACGGGGAACAGGATCGCGGCGAGAATCGCGATGATGGCGATGACGACGAGCAGTTCGATCAGCGTGAACGCCCGCTTAGGAGGCGAGCAAGCGAAGCGGCGCGCAGAGCGCGGCGCGATAAATAGCGACATGAAAGTTCTCCTTCCGCGCGCGTTGTCCGAACCCGCAAGATAAGGCGGGGACGATGTGGCGCGGCGGCGCAGGGTCGGGAACCGCGACGCGGGGGTGAAACCGACGGTCGCGGCGAAAGGACACCAATTCAGGCGAAAAGGAGAAACGGCAAGGAGGGTGGAAGCGGGTCTGGGGCGATGGTTCGGCCCGATGTGCGGCGGTTGGGAAGGAGGAGAAAGTTGCGGGGAAGCGTCAGAGACGGGGGCGCAACATAATTCGCCGTGGAACCGGGCGGAAGGAGGCGCGGCAGGACGGCGACGCTTGCAAGGCGGGCGGGCGCATCTTCATCGCACACGGCGGTTAGCGCCGTTTGCGGACGCGTCGGCGCGGGCGATACGTCTTGAGGACGGCAACAGCACTTCGCGCCGCCCGCGCACGTGCGGCAATGGCAGTAGGAGTCGTGCGAGGCGAGATCGTTTTGCGGGGCGACAGCGACGACAACGGGAGGCGATAGCGGCGACACGCCCGCGCCTGCTGTTGGTGATGGCGGCAGGGCGCAGGCGAAAAGGCTTTGGCCGAACGCGAGTGCGAGCCAGCACAGCGCAACCGAAAGCGCCGCGAACCGCCGCGTTGCGTTGTCGTCCTTTTTGTTGTTTGCGCCTTTTTTCACAATGTTGGCATTATTGTACCCCTTCGCGCAGGGACGTCAAGCGCAACCAAACGCGGCAGGGAATCGCCGGAAGCGCGCCGAATGGTTTTATGCTATGACGCACAAAATCAAGGTAAGTGAAAACCGCCGTTACCTCGTGGACGAGGCGACGGGCAAGCCGTTCTTTTATCTGGGCGATACCGCGTGGGAGTTGTTTCACCGGCTCACGCTAGCCGAAGCGGAAGAATATCTGAGCGTTCGCGCCGCGCAAGGCTTTACCGTGATCCAAGCGGTCGCATTAGCCGAGTTCAACGGCCTGACCGAGCCGAACCGCAACGGCGATTTGCCGCTCCATAATTTGGACCCGGCCAAACCGAACGAGGCGTACTTCGCCCATGTGGACGCGGTTTTCGCTATCGCCGAGCGGTTGGGGTTGGTGATGGGTTTTCTGCCGACGTGGGGCGACAAGGTCACGGTATCGTGGGGCGTCGGTCCCAAAGTCTTGACGCCCGCGAACGCTTACACGTACGGCAAATGGCTGGGCGAGCGGTACAAAAATCGCGACCTTATCTGGATCAATGGCGGCGACCGCAAATCCGTCGCGCCGGATGAAATCGAGTGCTGGCGGCAACTCGCGCGCGGGTTACGGGACGGCGACAAGGGCGCGCACCTCATCACGTTTCACCCGCAGGGCGGGCATTCATCGTCCGAGGACTTTCACGATGACGTTGATTTCAACATGATCCAATCCGGTCATGCCGAACGCGATATTCCGAACTTCGAGATGATCGAGAACGACTACGGCTTGTGGCCGACGAAACCGTGTATGGACGCCGAACCGGCTTACGAAGCCCACGCGATCAACTGGAAGGCGGAAAACGGCTACTTCGACGATTATGATGTTCGCAAGTCGCTGTACTGGGCGTTGTTTGCGGGCGCATGCGGTCACACGTACGGTTGCCATCCGGTCTGGCAATTTCTGGACACCGCCCGCCATCACGCCATCACCGACGCGCGCGGGCATTGGCGCGACGCCCTACAACTTCCGGGCGCATGGCAGATGCGCCACGCCCGCGCACTGTTTGAGTCGCGCCCTTACCTATCACTGGAGCCGTACAAAACGCTCGCCGCCGCGCCGGACAGCACAGGGCCGGGTCACCAACAAGCATGTATCACGAACAACGACGCGTTCGCGTTGGTTTATACGCCGCTCGGTGAGCCTATCTACTATAACTTGACCTACGAACCGGGCATTGAACTGCGCGCGTCGTGGTTCGACCCGCGCACCGGCAAAATGCAGGAGTTTGAGCGTTTCGTTGTCGCAGATTATGGGGAACGCACGTTCACGCCGCCGACAAGCGGGCCGGGAAACGATTGGGTTTTGATGTTGGACGATGCGGCGCGTGGCTTCCCGCTTTTGTAGCGTCGCCGCCCCGCACATAGCGGAACTTGGGCGGCAAGATAAGACCAATAAACGTGAATTTGGGTTAACGCGGTCGTTCGTTTCCTATGGTATCCTTCCGAGTGGGCTTCAGCCCCTCGGAAATAAGCTCTGCGTCCTCCAGACGTAACGAGCCGCATCAAGGCAAAGTGAAACAACTCCTATGGAAATGGAAATCGAAACCGAACGCCTCATTTTGCGCCCGCTGACGATGGGCGATCTGGATGATCTCGCCGCGATTTACGCCAAAGCCGATGTGATGGCGTTGATGGGGGGCGTCCGGTCCCACGAGGAAACAGTAGCGAGTATCACGCGGCAGTTCGCGAATTACGCGGCGCACGGCTTCGGCCTGTGGGCGACGATCTACAAGCCGGAAAACCGCTTCATCGGGCGATGCGGTTTGCTTCCACAAACCGTGAACGGACGGTTCGAGGCGGAGGTCGCCTACCTTCTGGACAGCGCGTACTGGCGTCAGGGCCTGGCGACCGAGGCCGCCCGCGCCTCGCGCGACTGGGCGGTTCGCAACGTTCTACCCGACCGTCCCGACCTGACGCGCCTCATCTCGCTCATCCGACCGGAGAACGGCCCGTCGCGCCGGGTCGCCGAGCGCAACGGCATGACCGTCGTGGGCGAAACCTTCCATGCCGATTTGCCGCACCTGATCTACGCCGTTAGCCGCGCCGACGCGCTCGCGGCGGCGCGGGAGATTGAATATACGCAACACCAGTATATAACAGCGCTTCAAAACGGCGAAAGCATTTCCGCGTTGGAAACGACAGAAGCGGTTCGTGCTATGACGCAAAACCCCATTCCCCAACAAGGTAACAGGTCTAACAACTCAAACAGGGAAGGCTGGGACCTTGTGATAAACGACGTTATTGTTGGGCGGTTAGCATTAGATCACGTAGACCAACCCATTTTCTTTTGTGATTTCACACCGACGGCTGAGTTTGAGCGCGTCGCCCCGTTGTTCGCGGAAGAATTGCGTCTGCTTGACGCCGACCTGATGGATGAATGGATAGAGTATTACGAGCGTATTGATGAACTGAAGCCGCGTCTGGTATCCGGTAGCGGAGTTATTGACGACCCACTGCTTCACATAAAGGCAAACGAGGCGTGGTTTCGCTATTGAAGGCGTGATGCAACGCTATTACGACGACCGCATACAACGCCAAACGCCTGAACGTTTACTCCTCGCCCGCCGCCGCGCGGTCGAGCAGGAAGGTCACGTCGCCGTTTCGGGGCGCGACGCCGGACGCGGGCAAGGCGTTTCGTTCGCCGGGACCGGCGGCGAGGACGCACCGGACGATCTCGGCTTTTGGGGCGCCGGTGACCAAGAATAAAACGCGCCGGGCGGCGTTCAGCACAGGGAAGGTCAGCGTCACGCGGTCCACGGGCGGCGGAAGAACGCCGGGCGGGGTTCCCGTCACCCACGAGGATTCCACCGTAAGCGACGGCTTGCCGGGGAACAGCGACGCGGTATGTCCGTCATCACCCAAGCCGAGCAAGATAAGATCGAAGCGCGGCGGGTCGGTGATGTCGGTGGTTTGGAACACGGTTCCGAGCGTGTTCGCGTAGTCTGTTACCGCATCGGAGAGCGAACGACCGCCGCCGGTGGGGATGGGGAAAACATTCGCGAGCGGCAAAACATCGCCGAGCGGGTCGAACAAAACGCGCTGCGCCATGCCGTAGTTACTGCGCCCTTCCGGGTCATCAGAGGGAACGAAACGCTCATCGCCGAAGAAGAAAAGCAGTTTGTCCCACAACAGTTTCTCGCGCCAGGGCGAACGGGCGAGCCGGGCGTACAACGCTTCCGGGGTCGAGCCGCCCGCGAGCGCGACTGTGGCGCGCCCTCGTTCGGAAACCGCGTTCGCCATGGTTTCGCAAAACCAATCCGCCGCTTGATCCGCCGCCGCGTCCGCGTCGGGGGCGACAAGAACCGTGCGTTGCGGGTTGCTCGTTTGTTCATTCATGCCGGTAGTGTACCCAGGGCGGCGCATATCATCTGCCAAACAAACCAAAACAAGCCGGGCGGTTCCGCCCGGCTTGTGGCTATACACCCTGCCCGTAAGCGGCTACGCCGGAACGGGACCCTTTGGTTTTGCGGGAGCGGACATTTTGCTCGCCCCTTGCGCGTCGGGGCGCCACGCGAAAAGCGAGCGTCGGACACGGGAGCGGGCGCGGGATAAACGGGAGCGGACCGTGCCGACCGGCAGGTTCAAACGGACCCCGATCTCGGCGTAGGTCAGGCCTTGCATATCGGACAGAACCAGCGTTTCGCGGTATTCGGCGGGAAGTTTGGCGACCGCGAGCGCGAGCGCGTCGGCCTCCATACGTGTCACTACCTGCCGCTCCGGGGACGGTTCAATCGGAACAAACGGGTCCGGGTTTTCCAGCGCATCCAGCGAGACCGACCGGGGCGCACGGACGCGGGCGCGGTACGTGTTGATATACAGGTTCCGCAAAATGGTCAAAAGCCACGCGCGAATCGGCCCTTCCGCCCGGAACGAGGCGAAGCCGCGCAGAGCGCGAAGCGTCGTTTCCTGAACCAGATCTTCGGCCTCATCGGCGTTATGGGTGAGAGCGAGGGCGTGACCGTACAGGGTGTCCCGGTGCGGCAATACCATCTGCTCGAACTGTTTTAATTCTCGCTCACTCATCAGTAATCACAAACTCCCATCACAAACTCCATAAAGTCAAATATTGGTCGAATATTGGTCAAATATCGAAAGGGCGCGGTTT
The DNA here is from genome assembly GCA_964252165.1 of uncultured Armatimonadaceae bacterium. Classification (GTDB taxonomy): domain Bacteria; phylum Armatimonadota; class Armatimonadia; order Armatimonadales; family Armatimonadaceae; genus CAXUMS01. The sequence continues at coordinate 2,167 of CAXUMS010000064.1, read as the reverse complement.
TTACGCCGTTTTCCTTTCCAGCAGTCCGAGCGCATGATCTTGCAACAAACCCAAACTGCGTTTCGCCACGACGTCGTCGCCGGACAAAACGTGCTGAAGCACAATGCCGTCCACGGCGGCGACCACATAATGTGCGAAATCGGCGACCGACACGCCGCCCGGCAAAACCGCGATGTCGCCGTAGTGACGCGCGACGGTTTCCGTGATTAACTCCCGAAACGCATTGTAGATCGCGTTCGCTTCGCGGCGCGCGTTCGGGTCTCGCAGGCCGCGTGTCGCAAGATCGTAGCGAAAAATACCGAAACGCCCTTTCACCAGGTCGAGCGTCATGGCGAACAATGCGCCAAGCGCCCCGGCCATATCGGTTTCGGCTTCTATCGCCGCCCGAAGCGTTTGCTGGCTGCTTGCAAGCGCGCGCTGAACCGCCGCCGATAGCAACGCTTCTTTGGTTCCGTAGTAATAATGAAGCGTCGCTATATTGACATCGGCCTCTTCCGCAATCCGCCGGGTCGTTATTTTCTCGTAACCGTCGCGCAAAAGCGCAACGCGCGCCGCTTCTAAAATTCGCTCGCGCCGACTGTCGCCGCTGATGCTGGTTTGCGCTAATCGGTTTGTCAGTTGCGCCGCCGCCGCGACATTGAACGGAGCGTTCGCGTCCAGCATTTCTTCGTTCGCCACTCGCTCTCCCCAACCGCTTGGGGAACTATCTTCAGGCTCTATGCTCTCGTCCGTCTCAAGTACGCTACTGTACATTCGCTATCTAACCAGTGCCTTTCGCATCCGCCCGGGTGCGACAGCAATGTTTACCCAGAAGAGAAAAATTTTAATCACATGATTAAATCAACTGATTGGTATATACCATGTTACCGTTGCGCGTACCACGGTTTCCTTTGCAACGGCCTTGAGGAAACGCCTTGATCGCGCGACAAAATGGTTCGCCCGTTTGTCGGACGGACACGCGCTTCGGTTTAACCGGAAGGCGAAAGGTGTAAACCATAGCGGTTGCGGGCGCGACGCAAAAATCGTATCGCCGCGACGCAAAGGAGATGCCGACATGGCGACGGGAGCATTGACCACCGACTTGGTAGCGGGCGAGATTGCCGCAACCGCCCACGCACAAGGCGCGGACGCGCCGCGCCGCCGCGTGCTGGTCACGGGCGCGGCGGGGCGGATTGGGTCGTGGTTCGCGGAGAACGGACGTGAGCGCTATGATTTGCGCCTTCAAATCCGAGGCGATGAGGACCGGGACGCTATCGCGAATATCGCGCCCTGGGGCGAGATAGTGACGTGCGATTTAGCCGACTTGCCGGGCCTCAAATCCGCCTGCGACGGCATAGATACTGTGTTGCACCTCGCCGGGCAACCGTCGCCGTCCGCGACCTGGAGCGAGTTACAGGCGGCCAACATCACCGGCACGTACCACCTGTTCGCCGCCGCCAAATCCGCAGGCGTTCGGCGCGTCGTCTATGCCTCATCCATCCACGCCGTTTCCGGCTACCCTGCCGATGTGCAGGTAAAGACGAGCGAGCCGGTCAATCCCGGCGACCTGTACGGCGTTTCCAAATGCTTCGGCGAGGCCCTTGCGCGCTATATGGCGGAACAGGAAGGCGTTAGCGCAATCGCGGTTCGCATTGGCGCGTTCCAGCCGCTCACCAAAGCCGAGGAAGCCGAAAGCGTTTCCATTATGGACGCGTTCGTGTCGCGCCGCGATCTGCACCAACTTTTTGTCCGCTGTATCGAGGCGGAAGGAATCAAGTTCGCGATTTTCCACGGTTTATCGAACAACCGGTTCAAACGCCTCGACATTTCCGATGCGCGCGAAACGGTCGGCTACGCCCCGCAGGACGACCTGACCGACCTCAACCCGCGCCTCCGCGATCTGCGCTTATCCGAAACGGTGATGTCCCACAATTTCAGCGATGAAGGCCAAAAGTCCGGCCTCCGCGAAGAAACCGCCGAGCCATGACGTCCTGCGTTTTTTGTGTTGGCGGGGGCGTCTACTTAGCGGAAGACTAAATCGCTCAAGCCGCGCGGCTCCCCTTCCGGGGAGGACCAGCCGGGCGCTGGACCGGGCATTTGATAAACGCAAAGTGGCTCGGTTTTCCCGTTATCACGGGAAAACCGAGCCACTTTGCGTTTTCTTAATACACCGATCCAACGTAAGGTT
>CAXUMS010000063.1:22109-24231 GCA_964252165.1 uncultured Armatimonadaceae bacterium | reverse complement strand
GTGTCGCCTACAATAAAAAGCCCCGGCCTTCAGGCCGGGGTATTTTACCCCGCGTCGAAACCGAACTAGGACTATCTTTGCTAAACGCTCCTATCCTATTAACACCATGAACAGCGACGAAGTCACCTACGGGAAAATTGATACGCTACTTCAGGAGGCCGGGCGTCTGGTCGTCTGCACCGTGATTCGCTCGCAAGGGTCGGTCCCGCGCCGGACCGGGGCGCGAATGGTAGTATTACCGAATGGCGAGCGTTACGGCACCGTGGGCGGGGGGCTGTTCGAGGCGCTCGCGCAGGACGAAGCCCTGGCGGTTCTCGCGACGGGGAAAAGCGGGAGCAAAACGTATGATTTTCGAGAAACCGGGGCGTCACCGGACGCGTTCGGGGCGGTCTGCGGCGGAACGGCGGAACTGTTTTTCGAGGTGGCTACCCTGCCGGAACGACTGCTGATTGTGGGCGGCGGGCATTGCGGGCGCGCCCTCGCCCGCGCCGCCGCGCTCCTGTCCCGATTCGAGGTCGTTCTCGCCGATGCGCGGCTTTTGCCCGAGGGCGAGGAAGAACCCCTTCCCTCTTCGGTAATGCAGATTCAGTTGCAATCGGATTATTCCGACCTCGCCGCGCGGGCGGACGCGACCACGTTTGTCGCGCTGGTGTCGCAAGGGGCGGAAACGGACGAGCGGGCGTTGCGCGAGGTTATCGCCGGACCCGCCCGCTATATCGGTATGATGGGCAGTCGGAAAAAGGTGCGGACCGTGTTCGACCATTTGCGCCGGGACGGCGTCACCGACGCCCAACTTGCGTGCGTTTCCGCGCCCATCGGTCTGGAGATCGGCGCGGAAACGCCCGCCGAGATCGCGGTTTCGATTTTAGCGCAGATAATCGCCGCGCGAAACGGCGCGGCGGCGGCGGTCACGAAGGAAACGACATGAGTACGGTTGATGCGACAAACGACGGGGCGGCCAAACCCCAACTGGCTTTTTTAGGGTTGGGCTATATGGGTAGCCGCATGGCGAAGCGACTGTTAGATGCGGGCTATGCGCTTACGGTGTATAACCGGGACCCGAGCAAGACCGAACCGCTCCAAGCGGCGGGCGCGACGGTTGCGGTCACGCCCGCCGAAGCGGCCCGCGACGCCGATATTATTTTGTCGTCGCTCGCCAACGACGACGCCGTAAGCGCGGTGATCCGAGGCGAGAGCGGCGTTCTGGGCGGGGCGCGACGCGGCGCAATTTTAATCGAGATGAGTTCGATAACGCCGCAACTCGCCCGTGATTTAGCCGCTGAGGCCGCAAAACACGGCGTCCAAATGCTGGACGCGCCGGTCGCGGGAAGCACGCCGCAGGCCGAAGCGGGCCAGCTTATCGTGTTCGCGGGCGGCGACGAGGCGGTTTTTATCCAGTGCCAGCCGGTTCTCGCCGCGATGTCGAAGGCGCAACATTATTTGGGCGAAAGCGGGGCGGGCGCGACGATGAAGATTGTCAATAACTGCCTTCTCGGTTTGGGGCTTCAAGCCATCGCCGAGGCCCTTGCGCTCGGGCAAAAGGCGGGCCTGCCGCGCGATACGCTTTTGGGCGTTTTGGCGCAAACCACCGTGGTCGCGCCCGCGCATATGGGGAAACTCAAGAACGCCGCCTCCGACACATACGATGCCAACTTTCCGCTTCGCCTGATGCACAAGGACCTGGGTATCGCGCTCGGTATGGCGTCCGAGTTGCGTGTCCCGATGCCGACCACGGCGGTCGCCCAGCAACTCTACGCGGCGGAACTGTCCAAAGAAAAGGAAGAAGACTTCTCGGCGGTTATCGCGCTCATGCGCGAGATGGCGCGGATTTAAACCGCCGCGATGTGCGATTTTGCACCGCCGGACGAGACCATCCGCCGCCTCGCTCAAACAACGTGGGAGCGTTGCGACCGTTTGGCCGCCTTTAGCGAGGAGCCAGACCGACTGACCCGCACGTTCTTGTCGCCGCCGATGCGCGATGTTCACGCGTTTTTGACGACCGCGATGAACGCGCTCGGAATGACGGTCCGCGTGGATGCGCTGGGAAATATCATCGGGCGGTACGCCGCCGAACGCGAACCCGCGCCCGCTTTTTTGCTCGGCTCGCATCTCGATACCGTCC
>CAXUMS010000063.1:6869-22099 GCA_964252165.1 uncultured Armatimonadaceae bacterium | reverse complement strand
GACCAGCGCATAGGCGACGCCGTTCATCGCCTCCTTGAACTTGGGCGCGCACTGGACGTCGATCGACTTCAGCACCGACAGCGGGATGGTGCAGACGCAATAATCGGCGGTGACGCTGCCACGCTGGCCGTCGGGGGACTTGTACGACACGGTGACCGACGCGGGCAAGTACGACGGCGCGCTGGGCGTCCTGCTCGCGCTCGCTACCGTAGAGGCGCTGGGCGGGAAACGGTTGCCGTTCGCGCTGGAAATAATCGGCTTTTCCGAGGAAGAGGGTGTCCGCTACCGAACGCCGTACCTGGGCAGTCGGGCCGTGGTCGGCGCCTTCGAGCCGGAACTACTCGCCCTGCGCGATCAGGACGGCGTTTCGTTGCGCGACTGCTTGGAGCGGTTTGGATGCGATACGGCGGCGATTGGGGGCGCGGCGTATACGCCCGGTCAGTTAATTGGTTACGTGGAAGCGCATATCGAGCAAGGGCCGGTGTTGGAAGCCCGCGATCTGCCGGTCGGCGTGGTTTCGGCAATCGCGGGGCAATCGCGGTTGCGGTTGCGGTTTGGGGGACAAGCGGCGCACGCCGGAACCACGCCGATGGGCGCGCTACGGCGGGACGCCCTCGCGGGCGCGGCAGCGTTCATCGGGGCGGTCGAGGCGGAAGGGCTTGCGACGCTCGGTTTGGTCGCAACGGTGGGCGCAGTGACCGTTTCGCCGAACGCGGGAAATGTGATCCCCGGCGTCGCCGAGATCGGTCTGGACGTTCGCCATGCGAGCGACGCCCTGCGCGCTGGGACGGTTGATTGTCTTCTACAGCAGGCCGAGCGTATCGCCGAAGCGCGCGGGCTGACATGGAACGTGGTGGAGCGGAGTGATTTCGGCGCGGTGCCGATGGACGCCGCCTTGCGGGCAGGGCTGGGCGCGGCGATTGCTCGGGAAAACTTTCCGGTTTGCGAGATGGTAAGCGGGGCGGGGCATGACGCCGCCGTTCTCGCCGCGCACATTCCCGCCGCGATGCTTTTTCTGCGCAGCCCGAACGGGGGCGTCAGCCATCACCCGGACGAGTCGGTTTATTTGCAAGATATGGAAACCGCGTTGCGCGTTCTCCTGCGGTTCGTCATGCAGTACGAGTTACCTGCGCCGTTCGCGCGTCAGAAAGACAAATCGTGAATCCATTTGGAACGACCCGCACCGTTGTCTTGCGCGATCATGCGCTAATCGCGCCGGATAGCCATGTCCTCGCGCCGCTTCCCGGCTGGAAGAACACGCGAGGCGTGACGCTCATTTCGCCGCGCATGGGCGCGCGGTTCGCGCAGTATCACGCGCACTTGGGCCGCGACAGCCGCTCGTTTCCCCTGCGCCCCGGATTGGAGCGGTTCGTCTACGTTCTCGATGGCGCGATAACGTTGCGCGTGGACGACACGGAACCTGTCGCGCTTCAAACCGGCGGATACGCGTACCTGCCGCCCGGCGGCGGTCAAACCCTCGCCTGCGACGGCGACCAGGCGCTTCTTCTCGTGATCGAGCGCGATTATGTTTCCGGCGCGGACGCCGCCCCGCCGTTTCTCGTTTATGGACAGGAGCAAGCCGTAGAGGGTCTTCCTTTTTTGGGCGACCCCGCCGCCCGCCTGCAAACCCTCCTTCCCGACACGCCGGATTTTGATATGGCGGTTAATATCTTCACGTACCAACCCGGCGCGACGCTCCCGTTTGTGGAATCCCATGTTATGGAACACGGTTTGCAAATGATCGCCGGGGCGGGCGTGTACCGTTTGGCCCAATCCTACTATCCGGTGCAAACCGGCGATGTTATCTGGATGGCGCCGTATTGCCCGCAATGGTTTGTGGCGATGGGCAAAACGCCCGCGCGCTATATTTATTACAAAGATATAAACCGCGACCCGCTAATGGAAGGTTGTTAATGAGCGTCTTTTCCCCTTCCGCCTTATCCGTGGATACCGACCGACTTGGCGGCGAACTGGAAACGCTCGCCGCCTTCTCGGACGCCGCCGCACCGCCCGCCGTCACCCGCGTTTTGTGGACCGAACGGGACCGGGAAGCGCGGGTTTATCTGAACGAATTGTTTCGGGACGCCGGTCTCGCGGTTCGCGTGGACGCGCTCGGTAATACATTCGCGCGGTGGGTTGGAACCGATCCGGACGCGCCCGTGGTCGGAACGGGTTCGCACATAGACGCGATTCCCGAGTCGGGTCGCTATGACGGGACCGTGGGCGTTCTCGGCGCATTGGAGGCGTTTCGCGCCCTGCGGCGGGTTGGGTTTGTTCCCAGGCGTTCGCTGGAGATTTTGCTTTTCACGTCGGAGGAGCCGACCCGGTTTGGTTTGGGATGTTTGGGAAGCCGCGTTTTGTCCGGCGCGCTATCGCCTAAAATCGCGGGCGCGCTCCGGGACAGCGACGGGCGAACCGTGGACGACGTTCGCTTAGAAGCCGGTTTTACCGGCGACCTCCGAGACGTTCGCTTGCCCAGCGATTATTACGCCGCGTTCGTGGAGTTGCACATCGAGCAGGGACCGCTTTTGGAGCGGCAAAACGTCGCCATCGGCGCCGTTACCGCGATTGCGGCCCCGGCGACGCTTCGCGCGATTTTAACGGGCGAAGGCGGTCATGCCGGAGCCGTTCTAATGCCCGACCGCCGCGACGCGCTATTGGCGGCGTCCGGAATCGCGCTTGCGGTGGAAAAAACGGCGAAGGAAAGCGGACACCCGGATACCGTCGCGACGACGGGCGTTTTGCGCGTTTCGCCGGGCGCGGTGAACAGCATCCCGAGCCGGGTGGAAATGGAGATTGATATTCGCGACACCGATTTGGAGCGCCGGGATCAGGCCGTTGCGCGGATACAAGTCGCGATCGCGGAACGAAGCGCGGCGCGCGGCATCGCAAGCGCGGTCGAGATACTCAATGCCGACCCGCCCGCCGTCTGCGACGACGCCATCGTCGCCGCCATCACGGAATCCGCAGTGGCTTTGAATCTTCCCTGCCTGCCGATGGTGAGCCGCGCGTACCACGATACGCTGTTTATCGCGCGTATCGCGCCTGCCGGGATGATTTTCATTCCGTGCCGCGACGGGGTTTCGCATCGCCCGGACGAGTATTCGTCGCCGGAGCAAATCGCAAACGGCGTCGCGGTTCTCGCGCTCACGCTCGCGCAGTTGTCCGGCGCAGAGAAAGGATAACGCCTCGTAATGGCATCGCCGAGTAACCTGCACAACCTTGAAGCCTTGATTGCGCGCGATCTGGAACGGATGAATTACCCCGTCCGGGCGTGGCTTCCCCTGCGCCAGACGGCGAGCGGCGCGCCTATCCTCGATACGCTCATTATCGGCGGCGGGCAAAGCGGACTTGCGGTCGCGTTCGGCTTGATGCGCGAAAAAGTGACCAATCTTCTCGTGCTGGATCAGCAAGGCGAGAAGCGGGAAGGGCCGTGGCGGACGTTCGCGCGGATGCTTACCCTGCGCACGCCCAAATACCTGACCGGCCCGGACTGGGGCATCCCCGCGCTCACGATTCGCGCGTGGTACGAGGCGCAACACGGCGACGATTCGTGGGACGCGCTCGGCCTTATCCCGAAAGAGTTGTGGGCGGATTATCTGCACTGGTACCGTACAACGCTCCAAATCCCGGTTCGCAACGACGCGCAGGCGGGCGCGCTCACCTGGGACGAAGATAACGCCTGCTGGCGCGTTCCGGTTATGGATAAAATCAGCGGAAAAACCGAAACGCTTTACGCGCGCACGGTGGTTCTTGCGACCGGTATCGAAGGATCGGGACACTGGCACACCCCGGAAGTAGTTTCGCAAAGCCTTCCCTCTCATTTGTGGACGCACACCCATCAGGAAATTGATTTTGATGCTCTGTCCGGCAAGCGTATCGGGGTTCTGGGAGCCGGGGCCTGCGCTTTCGACAATGCCGCGGTCGCGCTCGAACACGGGGCGGCGAGCGTGGACCAGTTTTTCCGCCGCGCCCAGATGGTGCGCGTCAATCCGTACCGGTGGGCCGAGTTCGTGGGTTTTTTGAAGCACCATGCCGACCTTCCCGACGCCGACCGGTGGCGTTTCATTCGCCAATTATTGCACATGGGGCAACTGCCGCCCACCGACACGTACCGGCGCACGACGCGCTTTTCAAACCACGCGCTCCACGCGGCAAGTCCGTGGGTGAACGTCGAGGCGAGCGGGGAAGGGGCGCGCGTGACGACCCCTCACGGCGTTTACGACTTCGACTTCCTTATCGTCGGGGCGGGTTTTGTCACGGATTTGGGGCGTCGCCCCGAACTTGCCGCGATCCATGCGCATATCGCGCTATGGCGTGATCGGTACACGCCGCCCCCCGGCGAGGCGAACGACGATTTGGCGCGGCACCCGTACCTCGGCGCGAACTTCGAGTTCGTGGAAAAAACGCCCGGCTCGTTCCCGCCGCTCGCAAGCCTGTTTAATTATACGTTCGGCTGCTTACCCAGCATGGGGTTCGGCGGGGCGAGCATTTCCGGCATGAAGTACAGTTTGCCGCGCGTGGTCGCGGGCGTGACGAAGTACCTGTACCGCGCGGAAAAGGACACGTTTTTCGCCAGCCTGTGCGCGTACAACACGGAGGAATTTTGACGCTTCCCCCTTCCGATCTCGTTTTGGCGAGCGACCGGGTCGTCACCCCGGACGGCGTCGTCCCCGCTTTTGTCACCGTCGCAGGCGGCGTTATCACGGGCGTTGTTCCCCGGCGCGGCGCGCCGGAGGAACTTGCCGCTTCGCCGCGACTTGTGGATGTGGGGGAGCGGGCGATTCTGCCGGGCCTGGTAGACACCCATGTTCACGTCAATGAACCCGGTCGAACCGACTGGGAAGGTTTCGTCACCGCAACCCGAGCCGCCGCCGCAGGCGGCGTGACCACGCTCGTGGATATGCCGCTTAACAGCAGCCCGGTCACCACCATGGTCGCCGCGCTAAACGAGAAACGCCGCGCCGCGCAGGGCAAATGCTGGGTGGATGTCGGCTTTCACGGCGGGTTGATACCGGGAAACCGCGCCAACATCGAACCGCTGATAAACGCCGGGGTTTTGGGCGTCAAGGCGTTTCTGGTTCATAGCGGCATTGACGAGTTCCCCAATGCCGGCATCGCTGACCTTCGGGCCGCGATGCCGATTCTCGCGCGGCGCAACATTCCGCTTCTTGTCCACGCCGAGTGGGATTCCGAGGACGCCGCTCCCTCCGCGCGCGGGGCGTCGGCGTATAGCGACTACCTTAAATCACGTCCCCCTGTTTGGGAAACGCGCGCTATAGAGAAACTGCTTGCTTTGTGCGCGGAGTATCGTTGTCCGCTTCATATCGTGCATCTATCGGCCTCGGAAGGGATTCCGCTTCTCGCCGCCGCTCGCGCCTCAGGTCTTCCCGTTACCGTGGAAACCGCGCCGCATTATTTGCACTTCACCTCAGAAGCCATACCGAACGGCGATACGCGGTTCAAATGCGCTCCCCCCATTCGGTCACAGGCGAACCGTGAAAAACTGTGGGACGCCCTGCGGGACGGCGTTATAGACAGCATCGCCTCCGATCATTCGCCTTGCCCGCCCGGCGATAAGCGGTTGGAAACGGGCGACTTCGGGGCGGCGTGGGGCGGTATTGCGTCTTTGCAATCCGAACTGCCCGTAATCTGGAACGACGCCTTGCAACGCGGATTTTCGCTTTCCGACATCGCGTGCTGGATGGCGCAAAACCCGGCTTGCCTGGTCGGGTTGCAGGGAAAAAAGGGCGTTATCGCGGTCGGGGCGGATGCCGACCTGGTGATTTTCGAGCCGGAATCGTTCCAAACCGTTTCCACGGACCGATTGCAGTATCGCCATAAACTGACCCCCTACGAGAACGAGCGGTTGCAGGGCGTTGTGCGGCAAACGTACCTGCGCGGCGAACTTGTTTACGACGACGGCGCTTTCCGCGACACGCCGTTCGGGACTTCATTGGAGCGAACCACGCCATGAGCCATTTCTCCCCTGACGAAACATTGCAGCGAATCAACACGATGAGCGCAACCGACGCGCGGGACGCGTTCGGGCGTTGTTGCGGCTCGTCGGTTTGGACGGACGCGATGGTTTCCGGTCGCCCTTACGCGCGCTGGGAAGAGTTAGAAGCGGCCCGCGACGCGGCCTGGGCGCGGCTCACCGAGGCGGACTGGCGGGAAGCCTTCGCCCATCATCCCCCAATCGGCGATCTGGAAAGCCTCCGAACCCGATTTGGCGACACGCGCGCCTGGGCGCGCGGCGAGCAAGCGGGAACCGCGACCGCGTCGGAGGCGACGTTGCAAGCCCTGACGGACGGCAACGCCGCGTACAAAGCCCGCTTCGGTTATATCTTTATCGTCTGCGCGACCGGGAAAAGCGCGGACGAGATGTTGCGCTTGCTACAAGAGCGTTTGTCCAATTCGAGGGAAAAGGAACTCCCAATCGCCGCCGGGGAACAAACCAAAATCACCGACCTGAGACTTCGGAAACTGTAAGATGCCCAGCGCAATCACGACCCATATTTTAGATACCGCGCGCGGCGTCCCAGCCGCCTTTGTCGCAACCATACTGGAATGGCGGCGCGACGAAACCGAAGAATGGTCGCTACTCGGTTCGGCGACGACCGATAACGATGGACGAATTCGCGACTGGCGGCCCGCCTGCGAGCGAGTTCGCCCCGGCGTTTATCGTCTTCGCTTTAAAACAAACGGTTATTTTGCCGCCCTGGGGATCGCCCCTATCTTTTTCCCGCATATTTGCGTCGAATTCCTGGTTCCGCCGGACGCCGCGCGGTCGTCGTACCATATCCCTTTGTTGCTAAGTCCCTACGGCTATTCCACGTATCGCGGAAGTTAACCAGAACGATCCTGTTCCGTTTTCTCCTTTCCGCCCGGGTGTGTCGCCTCGTGGTTTCGTCCCGTGGTCAGCACGTACACGACGCTCGCTTTTGCTCAAGCGTCGGCTTCCTCTCTACGTGTTTGCGTGCATCGGATGAGCGATTTTGTTGTTCAAGGCAACCCGGACACGGTTGAGATTCCCGTACGCGCGCCGACCCAGAGCAGGCCGTTCCCCTCATCTACGAGAAGGCATTGCGCTTCCGGGAAGGCGCAAGCGGCGGAAACGCTTCCCTCCTTTTCAAGACGCTGCACGCCGCCCCGGCGGAGCGAAACGAACACGGTGTCTGGCGTTGTCGCAACAATCCCCGTTACGCAATCGCTTTGCGTTGCGGATACGGCGCGCCACGGCTGCTTCACGGAACCGGCGGCGTCCGTCTCGGTCCAAAACGCACCGCCAACAAACGTTCCGGCGACGATGCGGCCCGTAGGGGACTGGGCGAGAGCGGTAATCCAATCGTCCTCGATGCCCTGCCGTTCGTCGTGCCAGCGGCGCACCGCTCCCGTTTCCCGGTCGCATTCGGCAAGGCCGCGTCCCTGCGTGCCAACCAAAAGACCGTTTTTCACGGGAAGAAGCGCGGTGACCGGCAGATTACTCAGGTCGGCGGGGAAATGGTGGGTGAAGGACTGGCGGTCGCGTGTTTCGCTCCAGCCGCCCCATTGCGCAAGAAAAAGAGTTTCGCCATCCGTCGCCATTGCGGAAACCTGTCGGCGCGGCGCTGACCGGGTGAAAATATCGCGCGTCCAGGCGCGTCCGTCGAAGCGATCCACCGTGCCGTCGCCATGCCGGACATAAAGGTCATCACGCCACGTCAGAAACTGCCGGGGCGCGTTCGATCCGATAACGGGCGGCGCGACATGGCTCCATACGCCGTTTGGGTCACGCAAAACAAGCCCGTCATTCAGCGTCGCGACAAACAAGGTCCCGCGATACGCGGCGAGCGCCTGCGCATTCGCGTCATACGGCGAGTTCGGGCGGGGAACCGCTCGCCATACGCCGCTCTGAGCGATGAAACCACCCTCGCGCCGCGTGCCGATCACTATCTTCCCGCTTTCCTTATCCTCGCCGAGAGCGATCACCTCCGCCTTTCTGCCGGTCAAGAGTGGGATATAGGGCGCGGGGCGCCATTCCGCGCCGCGGCGCCGCGTCCATAAGACCGGATCGCCCCAAACGGCGACAAGGCGCGACCCGTCCCGGCGAACAAGCGAAGCGGTGACGTGCGTTCCTATAGAGCGCGGGGGTAACGTCTCCGACACGGCCCTCTTTCGCCTTTCCTTGTCGTTATCGTCGAAAACGAAATCAGAAACGGGAGCGTCGGGCGCGAACCGGGCGCCGGGCTTCGCGGGGGCGAGCGGCGCATCAACGGGCGGTAGCGGCGTCGCCTTGCTTGCCGAAAAATAAACGTTCCGTGAGCAGGCAGGGGTCGCCAGAAGTAGTCCCATGGCGATCAGCGCCGCCGCCGCGTGTGTGATCTCGTTTTCCATCCACCTTCTTTTCATTACCTACTTGCTCCCGTCTATCGTGATGGTTGTGCGGTTGTGCGCTCGGTCCGTGATGATAAAGGTAACCACGGCGTCTTTCGGCGCCGACCTTTCCCACGCTGTCACGCTTCTCATCGCGGCGGCGGGAACCCGTAGGGCGTAGCTTGTGCCGGACGCGTTGGAGCGCGTCATCGCCGCCCGTTCACCGTTGGGCAAAAGAACCGTGATACGGGCCGCTTCCTCATTTGTTTCGATCTCCAGGCGGTAATATGCGCCGCCGCCTTCCGCGCGCACACTTCCGAGGGCGACCGCGCCGCTGGTGTCCACGCGGTAGTGCAGAATCAGGGTGCGGCGCGCGCCATTCATTTGAACGAGGTGTACTGTGACGTCGTAGATGCCCCCGGCGGCGGAAAGCGGAATGTCGAAATGCGCCTCCCAGGCATTGGTCTTCGCATCTTTGATAAGCGGGATCGTGGTTCCGTCCGGTAGCACGGCGGCGACAAGCCGTGTGTCTACAGGCGCCCCCGTGATACGGATCAGCGGGTCGCCGGGCTGTGCGGCGAACGTTGGCGGGGCGGAACCGCCTGCGCTCGTCCCCGAGGAGGCTGTCGCTACATTGCCGGAAACGCCGTACAAGCGCTTTGTGGCGAAGACGGGGGCTGCGCCGCCGCTATCTCCGACCGCGCCCTCGTAGGAAACGCCTGCCGGGATGTCCACCGGCGTAGAAACTTCGTCCGGCGTATCGCCGCCCGTAAAGGACGTGTCATCCACGGCGACAAACGAGGTGAACGGCGTCATCAGGCGATAGCGCACGCCAAGCGCGATGACGTTTTCCTTTATCTTGGGATCGGACGTGTTTTGCCCGCCCTGCCAGGCCATCGGATCGCCCGCCAGCAGGTCATCCACCTTGGCCCGCGCCCAAAGAGAAACGATAGCGGAATTGTCTTCGGCTTCGGCAGGGGCGGAAAATAACGTTCGCCCCGTATCGCTCGCCGCAGGCGCGTTCAGTGAAACATTGCGCGCAAACGCGCCCGCCGCCGTGTGACCGCGCAGTGTAATGGCGGCTGTCGCGCCGCCGGACGAAGCGGCATTTCCTCGGATGCGCCCATAAACGACTATCGGGGCGGCATCGAACAGATCGGGGATTTGGCGAGGGTACACATCGTACACGGGAAGCCCGTGAAAATCCAGCGTGACATCGGTCAGAACGGGGGATTGAATACGCTTGCGGAAGCGCTCAACGGCGGCTGTCGCCTCGCCTTCGAGGGTAACGTACTCCGCCGCGCCGCGTCCCGCCCGCGCCATCGCGTCCAGAAGGAAGCGGTTGACCGAGGAGCCGATACCAAATGCGAAGACCCGCGTCGCTTTGGCGTTTTTCCGAATCGCCGCGATAATCTCGCCTTCGTTGCCGATGTAGCCGTCGGTCATAAAGCAGACCACGCGGATGCGCCCTTCCTGCGCCTCGCCGCCCAGCGCTTCCTGAACCGCCGGGAGCATTTCCGTGCCGCCGGAGCCATATAAGTCGGATAGGTACTTCAGGGCGACGGCGCGGTTTTGCTCCGTGTTCGGTTTGGGGCTACCAAAGCACTTACCGGTTCCGCCGGAGAACGACAGGAGGTTAAACGTATCGCCCGGGTTCATCGCGAGAATCGCCTTGCGCATCGTTTCCTTCGCCTTCTCGATAGGGAAGCCTCCCATCGAGCCGCTACGATCAATCACGAACACCATTTCTTTGGGTACGGCTTCCGTTGGTTGTACACGTAAAGGCGGCGTGAGCAGGAGCGAGAAAAAACGGTCGTTATCATCGCCGCTTTTGCGAACGACGCCAGGCGTCTGCAGCTGGTACGTGAACAGGGCGTCCCCAATTTTTGCGCCGCCGATCCGGTAGTGCAGAATAAAATCCCGGTTTGGAATTTCGTCCGCTACGGCGAGCCGGATCGTCGCGGCTCCTTTGGCGACACGGCTTGTGTCGATGCGGACAAGGTGTTGCTCGCTCCGAATATCGGTTAGCGGCAGGCCGCCCGTGTCGAGGCGCACGGTCAAGCCGAGGCTCTGCCCCGCGCGCATAGTCGGCGGGACGACCGGCGGTGATACACGGGATGCGTCCGGGACGCGGTCGGTGTCCGGTAGCCGCGCTACATTCCGGGATTTGCCGGTGGCGTTTCCCGGAATGTAGCGCGGCCCGACCACTGTAGGGAACGACCAGGTGAAAGCGCCATCGGCAAACGCGATTGTTTGAACCAGACCGATCTCGATAATGACCTTTTCACCGGGCAGGATGTTGGCGACGGACTGCGTGAAGACGTTGGGCCGCTCTTGATCGAGGAGCGACGCGACCTTGCCCTGCGCCTTCGCCGCCTCGTAAACGGCGCGCGCTTCCTGCCGCTCCTTGACAATGCCGATAACGCGACGTTTGCCCACCGTCATCACCATCTGATCCACCGCGGCGTTTTCCGGTAAAGGAAAAACATACAGCGCTTCTATCTTGCGGTCGGTCGGATTGACAAAAACCTGGCGGACACGAACCCGCCCGAACATGCCGCTGATGTCTGCGGCGATGTCGGTGCGCTCCAGCGGGCAGGAAAGTACGGGAGAGGCGGCGTCTCCTTTATCCATACGGAAGCGCAAATCACCCCCCGCTTGTTGCGCTATCGGGGCGCGGGCGGTCGCGGCGGGCGGCGCGATCAGCAGTAAGAACAGGGCTACGAAAAACGCCCCGAGTAGCGCCAGGCCTTTTTGTTTCAACAGGATCATGCTCATTCCTATTCATCCTTTAACTACTTTTGTAGTCAATTTGTGCGCTATCAAGCGCGCCAAACGTCGTTCTTCCGCTCCGCGTACCGGCGTGCGTTCTGGCAAGGTCAGCGCCGCTCTACCGTCAAAGCCGAAATGGAAACCGCTATCTCGCCCGGCAAAACATTCTCGCCGACAACGAGTTCCTAAGGACAGTTTACACGTGACTATATAAGTCGTCAATAGTTCGGGAAATTATTTCGTTTTGCCGAGGTTTGTGCGGAAGCGCAACTCTCCTCAGTTTCGGCGTACCGCTGTACCGCTACCTTCGCATTGCACGCGGCGTGTTGGAACCGACAAGGTGGAAAGGCGAACTCGGCGCAACCGCGCGCAGTAGCGCCCCCGCTGCCGCGTCTGGTCGCGCCGTTTCGCTACTCGTTTCGCTTTCTGCCAAACGCGTCCGCGAAAAAATCCGTCACGCGTTGCACGTACTCGTTGCGCGCGATCAAAAGGCTCGAAACATGCGGGGCGTTCGGAACCTGCCAAACGGTCGCGGTCGGACCTGCGGCATCGGCGAGGCGGCGCGCATTCACCGGCGCGATCAGGCGGTCTCCTGCGCCATGAATCACCAATAGCGGACGCGGCGCGAACGCTCGGGCGGCGTTGGCGGGCGAAATATGGTGCGATGGGCGACCTAGCAAACGCTCGCCCGCGCGCTGTGTCGATGGCGTTATGTGCTGGGACAGGCGCGGCCCGAACGCGAGTTTCAAGCGGCCCTCGACCGCATAGTCAAAACGCGCGAACGTGGAATCGGTAACGATGGCGCGAATTCGCGTATCGGGCGCGCCGACCAGAAGCGCGACCGCGCCGCCCATGCTTTCGCCCAGCACGCCCACAGGGAGATCCGTCAAATCGTCGCGTAGGCCCACCCAGTCCAGCACAGCCGCGAGGTCAAGGGTTTCGGCGACACCAAACGTGGTCATCGCGCCGCCGCTCCAGCCATGCCCCCGGAAATCGAAGGCGACACATGCAAACCCGGCTCGGTTCAGAAACGACAGATAAGGTAGCATCGTCGCGCGGTTACCGTAGTAGCCGTGGCAAATTATCACAACGCCGCGCGGGCGAGCGGGCGCGGGAATATACCAGCCGCCGATCCGTACGCCATCTTCCGCTGTCACACGGAACGTTTCAAAGGGTAACCCGAGCGCGTTTCGCGGCGTTTTCCCGTACAAGCGGCGTGGTGGGTGCAAAAAGCCCCAGGCAAGACCGGACGGCAGAACGGCGAGCAAAGCGAGCGCGCCCGCGCCGAGCGCAAGACCGCCCACGATAAAGGGCAGGGGCGAGCGTTTTGGAATGTTGTCCGGCATTTTCACGAGGTTCATTGTATCGCCGCTCCAGACATGAGTGCGTTAGCATGAGTGCGTTAGGCGGCGCGTCACGCCGGGTAAATAGAGAATGTTATGACGGAGCGCTTCAAGCATTCTGTCGTTTGGTCAACTGAAAAACGAATCCGCAAACCAAAGCCGCCTAAGAAAAGCCGAATCGCGCTACATCTGGGCTGTTAAGTGTCAAAGAACGAATTAGCGAACAACATGAAGAACAAAGGAAAACCCGCTGGGGGCGCGATGGCGTCCGCGATGCAGGTGGTTCACGCACTCAAACATATCGAAACCGGAGAGTTCATTTGCCTGCGGCATGAGGAACGGGAGTTTATGGCTTGCTTCTCCGATGGCGACTCCGCTATGCAGTTCCGCGAGGAACTGGGCTTGATCGAACATGTGGACATCAAAACGATGCGCCTCGGCGACGCCCCGTTTGACCACTTCTGGCTAAACAACGAGATGATCGGACGTAGCGTTCTCGCCGGAGCCGCAGGCCACGGACGGTAAAACATCCGAAACAAACTTCCCATACACGAAAAACGCGCAAGCCCGGAAGGATAACCCCCTTCGAGGCCTGCGCGTTTTCGTGTTTACTCCATTTCCTATGCTGTAAAAACGGGCAATGTTATCGTTTGCGCCGGGCTATGACGCCCGCCGCGAGCGGCAAAATGCCGAAAACAAACAGCGCAAGCGTTCCCGGCTCCGGTACGGCGACGGCTCGCAGGCGCAGGTTGTCGTAGAACGCCCCGGCGGGAAGCGTCAGTTTTTGTAGCCCAGCCTGGGGAACCACATCAAATTGAAGTCCCGCCGTGATCTGGTTGATGGTGACGCTTTGCACGATAATGCCCAGCGCATTGCAAAAATCCACTGGTAGCGTTTGACCGAATGGGTCGTTGTCAAGCGTGAACGACACGCGCGACCATCCCCGGTACCGGGTAGGATCGAGCGAGATCAGAACCGGAGAAAACTGTCCATCCAGGGCGTTCGCGCCGGACGGCGCGGCAAACCCGTTGTAGTTGAACGTGTTTTGAATCGTGATGGCGGGCGCGGTGGTGTCCACGCGCCACGCATCGGTGCCGGAGATGGGGTCGCCGTCGCCGTTGACATCCGGGGCGTAAACCGCGGGCGCGAACGACACGCCGCTCGGCGCGACCGAGTTCGCGAGCGCGCCGCTTGCCGATGTGTCGAAGTTCAGTGTGACATCAAGGTTGGTTTGCGCCCGCGCGGTGGCGGCGAGCGCGAGCGTGATCCCAAAAGAAGCGAGCGTAAGCGATGCGCCCTGACGCAAGTTTAGATTTGTGTTCATAACGTTCCTTGATCGTGGTTCGAGGGCGGTTCCGCAAAACCGCCTCGAACCACGGTTGTTTTATTTGACGCCGCTGACGCCGCCGAGAACAATCTGCATGACTTTGAAGAACACATCGGTGTTGTCCATCACGCCGGTAAACGAGGCCGCGCCTCTGCCGAAGGCGGACACGGGGATGTCGGAGGCCGTGTGAACGGCGGTCAAGCCCGGCGCCTGCCCGGTGACCAGGAACGCGCCTGAAGCATCGCGGTTGAGCGGTCCCGCCGGATAGGTGTTCTGGGGAGACGCGCCGTTGAACGGTTGTTGCGTGTCCTGAAGCGGACGCGGGTTGGTGAGCCAGTCCTCGTAGCGGTCCGCGTTCGCCGCAAAGCCGATCAGCATTTTGCGGTCAATGTCGGTGGTAACGGGGTAGCCGTCCGGGGCGATTGTGTAAACGGGGAAGCCCGCCAGATCATACGTGCCGACAACCGGGTCGCGCAGGGTCGCCACCCCGCCGCCGCCGCTTGCCGCCGTGGTGAGGGCGGCATTGGTGACGCGGGATGCGCCGATGATGTTGATACCGCCGCACTCGTGGTCGGCGGTGATAACGATCAGGGTGTCGGGGTTTTGCGCCTGGAAGTTGAGCGCGACCTGGATCGCGCGGTCCATCTCGATGGTGTCCAGAATCATGCGCTCGGCGTCCATGTTGTGCGCCTGCTTGTCAATGGACGCGCCCTCGACCATGAGCGTGAAGCCCGGCCCGTTGCGGTTCAAAACGGTCAAGGCGCGGTCGGTCATCTCGTCGAGCATCGGCTGGTCGGGAAAGCCGAAATCGTCCACGATTCCCGCTGTTCCGGGCGCGCGGCGCTTATCGATCTTGTCTTTGGCGACATTCATGTTCGAGAACGCGAACAAACCGAGCAACTTGTTCGCGGTTGTAGGAGTTGCATCGAGCGTGGTTTTGGAGGACGCGTACTGGTAGCCATCGTTCTGGAAGTCGGCGATAAGGTCGCGGGCGGGGTCAATCGCCCCGGCGGGAACGCCGTAGGCGGCGACAACATCGGCGGGCAAGGTGTAGTCGTTGCCGGTCGCGCGCTGTGAGCCGGACGCCGGTTGCGGGGTCGCGGTTCCGGTCGCGTTCGGCAGGAACCATTTGCGCCCGCCGCCCATCAAAACGCGCAGGCCGGTTTTTCCTCGCTCGTCGAAATACTGATCCACGATGCCGGTTCCCGCGCCCCGGTTCGACGTGTGAACGGCGAACGCGGCGGGGGTGGCGTCGAAAACATCGGCGGTGGTCACGATGCCGAGGGTCTTGCCTTGTTTGCGGAACAGGTACTCGCCGATATTCTCGATGCGCGGGTTGTCAAAGGGGGCGGCGGTGTCGTCCGGGAAAACGCCTTCTTCGTTGTTGTTGCCTTTGTTGCCGGTCGAGTAGCAGTGCGCGCCGGGCGCGCTGT
>CAXUMS010000063.1:0-6859 GCA_964252165.1 uncultured Armatimonadaceae bacterium | reverse complement strand
CACGATCGAGTTCAGCGAATTGGTCATGACCAAACCGGTGGCCGGGGCGGTGTCCATCGCCAAAAGACCGAGCGCCTTGCCCTGCTGGGCGTTGCGGAGCATCAGGCGGGCCGCCGTGCGGTGCGCGATCCCCATACCGTCGCCGATAAAGTAGATCACGTTGCGCGCGCGGCGTCCGAGTTGCGGCGTGGCGACCACTTCAAAGTTTCCGGTCGCGGTCACGGACAGGCTGTTGTTTTGGGTCGCCGTTACCGTCAGCGAGTGAACGCCCGGTGTGGCGTTTGAGTACGCCCGAAGCGCGACCGAAACCCGATTCGCCCCGGCCCCTGTGCTGATAACGGTGGGCGTGACCGTCCCAGCGACCGGGACGCCGTCCACGGAAAACACGGCGGAGGCGAGGGTCGCGCCGTCATCGAGGAGAAGCGTCGCCTGAAGATCAAAGCGCTGATCGGGCAGGAAACGGGCCGTGATCGGCGCGGCGGCGGACCCATTCGAGAAAAGGCGCGACGGCGGCGTCAGTCGCTGCGCCACCGGCGCGGCCTGCGCCACGCTGTGGGAAAGAAGAACGAAAGCGGCTGCCGCACCGCCCGCCGAGGCGGCGCGCAGGGCCGAACGGCTACGAGAAGATAAACGCATACAAACCTCCTACAAAAATCTGTAAACCGAACTTGGGGAACAACGCGGTTGGAACGCTTTGGAAAGCGTTGCTTGCGATAATAGCGAAAACAACATAAGCGTGGGGCGCGGAACTTCGCTCCGCTTTGCGTTTCGCGCTTATGGTTTGCGGGCGGCGCGCGCGGATTTCGCCGTTGTGGTTTGCGGCTTCGGCGAGGGATCGAGAACCAGGCGCGCGAGCCAAACCGAACCGTCTTTTTCCTCGCGGTTACCCACCGAAAGAACGCCGGTCAAAAGAAGCGGACGCGCGGTGAACGGGATGATTGTTTTTTCACTGCCGGGAACCGTTACCCGCACCACGTTCGCGGGCAGGCCGGACAAACCGTCCTCGTTGTCCTCGATGCGATACGGTCGCCCGGCAAGGATAAACGCCCCGGTCTGGGGCGCATCCCGCCCCACCATGTACCCGACCAAACGAACCCGTTTACCGTTCAGGCTTTTCAACTTGTCGGTGAGTTGGAGGCCGTACGCGCCGACGGGACGCACGAAAAACTCCTCCCACGCGAGCGCGGCGACGCCGGGCGGCGGGGGCGGCAGGGGACGCAAAACGGGCGGCTTGGGGGCGGCGGGGGGCGGAACGACGAGGCGGTTGACCACGCTGCCATGCGCGTCGCCCTGTGCGGCGGCGTCATGTCGGTGCGACGTTTGCGCCCAAGCGGCGCCGCCGCAAGCGAAACCAAACCCAAGCGCCGCGAGCGGAACCGATGCTGTCCACCGAAGCGCGAAAGAACGTAGAGAACGCATAGGGGGTTACTGCGCGCGTCCGCGCGCGCACTTTCTATACCGGCTATAACGGTCGCCGGGTTTGCGAGATCGGGGAAGCGCGGCACAACGCTTCCCCGTAACAAGCATACAAAACCGAGATTAAGAAACGATTAACCGGGCGTTAATTTCTTGTTAAGAAATCCGCCGGTGCGGCGTCAGTCTGAGACCGTGCCGGGAACGCCGTTTTGCACGACAAACGTCCGAAGCGTGGTTGCGGTCGCGATCGCCACCTGAACCCGCCCCGCCGCGTCGGTCGGAACCGTTTGGAAGTCCGTGGTCCAAAGCGCGGGCGTGACCGTACAGCGCAAATACCCTCGTCTCGCGCCATCGAAGAACTTGGTATGCGGGTTGTCCGCGACCGCAAGCTGGGCGGCCTGGATCAACGCGGTGGGGAACTGCGAACTGATCGAGGTCGCGATAAACTCCGCGCCCAGCGTCGCGCTTTGCGGATTGGCGAAGTTCGCCTTGAGATCGTGCGCCCAGGCGGAGTGGATATCGCCGGACAGCACGATGGGGTTGGACAGGCTTCGCTGGGCGACCGCGTTCAGGATACGCTGGCGCGCCGCCTGGTAGCCGTCCCACTGGTCCATGTTGTAGCCGACGGGTCCGGGAACTTGCCCCAACTGGAACAAAGCATCCGAGTAAAAATCGAACTTGGCGAACATGACTTGCTGGGCGATCACGTTCCAGCGCGCCTCGGTTGAGGCGAAGTTATCGAACAGCCACGCTTCCTGGGTCGCGCCGGTCATGGTTTGCGTCGCGGCGGTTTCCCCGCCGCACGGAACCTGGATATTGTCGCCGCACGGTTGATCGCTGCGGTACTGGCGCGTGTCGAGAACGCTGAATTCGGCAAGGCTTCCCCAGCGCAGTTTGCGGTACAAAAGCATATCCGGGCCGGTGGGAAGCGCGGCTAAGCGGAGCGGCATGTTCTCGTAATACGCCTGGTAGGCGTCCGCGCGCCGCTGGGCGAAGCTGCCGCCTGCCGGGTTTTCGGGTATTTCGCGCACCAGGCCTGCGTAGTTGTTTTCGGTCTCGTGATCGTCGAAGGTGACGATCCACGGGCAGGACGCGTGCGCGGCGCGCAGGGCGGGATCGGATTTATACAGGGCGTAGCGGGCGCGATAATCCGCGAGAGCGGTGATCTCGGCGGTGTTATGCTGGCGCGGGCCGCCCGTTTCGGGTCCGTACTCGTAAATGTAGTCGCCCAAAAACAAAACGAAATCCAAATCTTCTTTGGCGAGGGCGTCGTACGCCCCCCACAAACCGTACTGGTAATCGGCGCACGACGTCACGCCAAAGCGCAGTTGGTTCACGGTTGTTCCCGCGAGCGGCGCGGTTTTCGCGCGCCCGATTTGGCTCTCGAACGAGCCGGTGGTGAATTTGTAATAGTACGTCGCGCCGGGCGCAAGACCGGTCGCCTCGACGTGAACGGAATGCCCGAGTTCGGGAACCGCGAGCGCGTTGCCGCGCTGAACCACGTTTCGCATGTTGGGGTCGGTCGCGATTTGGTAGCCGACCACGAAGCGCACGCCGGGTTCGATGCCGAAAGCGGGAAGCGACAACGGTTGCGGGCAAAGCCGGGTCCACAGCACGAAGCCATCGGAGGCGGGGTCGCCGGACGCAACGCCAAGCGCGAACGGGTTCACGGCGAAGTTCGGTTTACCAAAAACGCCGGGCGCGAGATAGGCGGCGGCGACGACTCCGGCAAGCGTTCCGGACGCCCCTAAAAGAAATTGATGACGGTTCAGGCGATTCATAAAAACCAAGCCTTTCCAAAACAGCGGAGGACGGGGGAAAGTTCAACCAAAAATGCGCGTCAGGCTACGCTTTTTTGCGGCGGCGGCGGGCGACGACAGCAACGGTTAGGGGAAGCGCGAGCAAACCGGCGGTTCCGGGTTCCGGGACCGCGACCACGCGAACATCGAACGCCCACGCGTTGGTGCGGATATTGCTGTCGCCGTCGCGGAATGGACCGTTCGTGTAGTTCGTGTTGGCCGCGCCGTCGAACAGGAAGCCGTTGGACAGGTTGGGGCCGGTCGCGGCGTTCAGGTACTGCGTGAGCGCAATCGTGTACGTTCCCGGCCCGACCACGGCCTGCGCCAGGGCGTCGTAGGCCCCGCCCGTCACCGCATCCGGGGCGACAACGCCGGTGAGGTCGTCGTCGTTGTCAATCAAAAGAGTGCCGGTGTTGTTGAACAAGGATACCAGCGGGTCAAAACCGCCGCGCGCGATCGTTGCGCCGGAGCCATTGACGCCGCCCGCATAGCCCCAGGTGCGAATCGTGACAAGCGAATTTTGGCCGACCGTGACGGTGCGAAGCGCAATGCTATTGTCATTTGCAATCGTTCCGGTAAACGAGGAAAGGCTGTTCTGCGCGCGGGCGGCTTGCGGCGCGCCCACCAAGAAAACGCCGAGCGCGACCACTGCGCCGTGAAACCGTGCGGAAGCGACTGCGCGCCGGATGAACCGGTCTGAAGAAGGAAAGGAAAACATAACGCGGCGTACTCCTTGCCGGGGCCGAAACGCGAAAAAGAAAGCGAAACAGAAGTTGCGTTTGCGGCCTGCGAAACCAGTATAAACGTCGCGGGTTAAGCCCCGGTTAACCCGCCGTTAAATCTTGGTTAAGCCCCCGTTAATTTCCGGTTAAACCGGGGGCGTCTACTTGGCGACGCCGTCTACTGAGCGATTGACTAAATCGCTCAAGCCGCGCGGCTCCCTCTTCCAGGGGGTGTCACACAAGTGTGACCGTGGGGGACCAGCCACACGCTGGACCGGGCATTAAGATAAACGAAAGGCTCGCCTATTTTGCTATGGCAAAATAGGCGAGCCTTTCGTTTCTTAAACAACCGATCCAACGTTAGGTTGGCGCCGCCCCCGGCGTGAGGGGGCGCCGCGCGGCATGAGCGATTTAGTCAATCGCTCAGTAGACGGCGTCGCTAACCCAAAACAAGCGAGCGGTTAGTCTTTTGCGTAGCCGTTGGGGTTCGCTTCGCGCCATTTGTAGGCGTGGAGGATGATGGTGTCAATGTCGGGGTACTGGGGGTTCCAGCCCAGTTCCGCCTTGATGCGATCGCACGACGCCACCAGGCGGCCCGGATCGCCGGGGCGGCGCGGGGCGGGGACCGCGTTCACCTTGCGGCCTGTCACGCGCTCGGTCGCGTCCACGATTTCCTGAACTGTGGTTCCGTAGCTGTTGCCCAGATTGTAGGCCGTGGTCGCGCCGCCGTTTCGGAGGTATTCGAGCGCGCGGATATGGGCGTCGGCGAGGTCCACGATATGCACGAAATCGCGCAGGCACGTTCCATCACGCGTGTCCCAATCGGTCCCGAAGATTTTTACATCCGCCCGGCGGCCCAGGGCCGCGTCGATCACGAGCGGAATGATGTGCTGTTCCGGCGTGTGGTCTTCGCCAAACCTGCCGTCCGGGTCGGCTCCAGCCGCATTAAAGTAGCGGAGCGAAACCGACTTCAGCCCGAACGCGTGGTCGTAGTCCTTTAAGATGCGCTCGTACATCAGTTTGGTTTCGCCGTACGGGTTCGTCGTTTTTTGCGGATGGTCTTCCGGGATCGGGATGATTGTCGGCTCGCCGTACGTCGCCGCCGACGACGAAAAGATCATGTGCTTGACGTCGTTATCCAGCATCGCGCGCAAAATCTGCATACCGCCGCCGATATTGTTTTCGTAATAACGGTCAGGATGCACGACCGAATCGCCCACCGATGCATACGCGCCGAAGTGCATCACGGCGTCCACGTTGTAGTCTTTGATGGTTTTATCGAGAGCGGTCTTGTCGGCGTAGTCGGCCCGCACGAGAGGAAAGCCTTCGACCGCCTGGCTATGCCCGAGTTCGAGCGAATCGAAGATGACGACCTCGTAGCCCCGGTCGCGCAGGATGTGGGATGTGTGGGAGCCGATATACCCGGCCCCACCGATAACTAAAATGCTCACAGGCGTCAAGCCTCCGCAGTTGTTCGTTGAGCCTTTATTGTACCCGGCGTAGCGCGCCCCCGGGACGCGCAAACGCTTCACTTGCTTCTCTATTCAAGTTCGGGGGCGCCTTCGTGACACCCGACATCTAAAACACAGGAAAGCCGCGCTCCGATGGGCGCGGGTCATGGTGTTGTACAATAAAACGCAAAGGAAGGGTGAAACAATGGTTATAGAACTGCCTGCGGAAACCGAACAGCAATTGCGCGCCGGGGCGGCGGCGCGCGGCATGGACCTGAACCAGTACACGACGGCGGTAATACATAAAGGGCTGGATAACGCTGACATTGCCGACGATCTTGTATGGGATGACGGGCAACCCATGACAGAGGACGAAAAAGCGGCGATCCGCGCTAAGGTAGAACGCGCTATTGCGGATTGCGAAGCGGGGCGTTGCGTTCCTGCGGATGAGGCATGGGCGCGCCTTGACGCCAAGTACGGAATGTTCTCGTCGGAAGATAAAGAGTGACATCACAGGAAAACGACGAACCGACACGGTACGCGGTCATATTATCTGATCCCGCACTGGAGGAGTTTGAACAAGCCTATTTATGGCGATCCTCCGTCACCTCGCCTGAAGCGGCGACGCGGTGGGCGAAAGACTTGCGCGCCGCAAGCAATGATCTGGAGCGTTTTCCACGCCGATTCCAGCGTGCATCGAGTACGATGCGTCCCGCGGCGATGTTCGGCGGTTGCTTCACTCCAGCTACCGTATTTTATATTTGGTCATCGAACCGGACGCCGACGAGGAAACCGGCATTGTGCGCGTTCTGCACATCTACCACGGCGCGCGCAACACCTATTAGCCCCGCCGCCCCCTTCCAATGATGACCCGCGACACATAAAAACGCATTGCACGACATATCAGAACAAGATGCTTCAGCGCGCCAAAGCGTCAGCGGGAGGTGACCTGATGAGGCTATCTTTTAATCAAGATCTTTAGTATCGTGATCAAAGGGGCAATCAAAACGAGTTTGATAAATACGCCTACTATTTGATTGAATGCAAACCACGTTTCCGGGCGACGCGGATTAATAGAAAAGGCTTTCGAGAGAGCCGAGAAACTACGCGACAGATCACCCCACCGAGCGAGTGTGTTCGTCCTGCTTTGTAGTTTGAGCAGATGGGCCATTGACAGGAAATAGTATCCATCATAATCGCGCGGCGCTTTTAACAGGTAGGTTTTGAATTCGCGTATGGACTCATCTATCTGACCCCAAGCGCTTAGCAAGCAGGCTATCTGAAGACTGGCGTTCAGATCGTTCGGATTTATCAAGAGAACGTGACTGTACGCGGCGATAGCGTCGGAAAAGCGATAGGTTTGCCCGAGCGCCTTACCTAAGTTCCGCCAAACTTTGGCATTGCCGGGATTTATCGCTAAGTTCTTGTTCTAAAATGCGTTAGTCTTTTTTGCGGGGCTGAACTGTATCTT
>CAXUMS010000062.1:2457-24272 GCA_964252165.1 uncultured Armatimonadaceae bacterium | reverse complement strand
GCGCGCTTCGCGCCCCGTAGCGAGGAGATTTATCTCCTTGTCAACAAAACAAACGTTCCCCGCGTACCTTATCCATCACACGTCCGTCGCCGCGCCGTTGGTTACGGCGGGCGCGTGGTGGAGCATCACCAGCAAATCGCCGGACTTAACTTTGAGCGTGACTTTGGCGTCGTTAATTTCGTTCAGCGTACCATCGCGGACGCCGGGCGCGAGCGTTTCGTTTTTGAGGGGCCACCGGACGCCGGTAAGCGTGATGCCCGTAACTGTTCCGAACGCCATCAAGGACACGGTACGGCCTCGTAAGTCGTCGTTCCCGCGTAAATCCACAAAGTCCGCATCGGGTCTGGGAAGCCACGTTACGCCTACATCATCTACAAGAAACACGACCACGCCGGGATGCCGTCCATGCTTTATGAGGGTGGAAAGAACGGAATATTGATGATCTAAACGTCCGCCGGTTCCGCCATACACATAAACGCCTCTTAGGATGGGGACAGCCTTTTCGGCATCCTTATTCAATACCCATTGGATGGTTTTATCCAAATCGGTATAGTCTTGGTCCGGCGTTGGCACAATATCCGCACCGTGCGCTTTGAACTCTTCAAGTTCGTCGGGGGTAAGGGAGTCAAAATCGCCCGTTACGACGTTGGGCCAAATTCCGAGGGCGCGTAAATGCCGCGCGCCGCCGTCCACGCCGATCACAAGGTCAAGCGGCCCCTTAAGAGAATTAACGTCTTCAACAAGCCGCCGCGCCGCGTCCGGCGCAAGCGCACCGTTCGCGACTAATATGGCTCTTGCTGTATGAAAACCGCCCATTCCGCTTCTCCCCTACTCCGCTTCCGGGTACGAGCCTAAAACGGTTACGAACAGGCTTTGCTCTTCCAACTGCTTGAGCGCGCTTGCCGCCGCCTCGTTTTCCCGATGCCCTTGAAAGTCAATGAAGAAAACATACTCCCACGGCATCTGTTTGGTCGGGCGCGACTCGATCATCGTCAGGTTGATATTGTGCGCGTCGAAGGCCGCCATCGCCTGCATCAGGGCGCCTGCCTTGTGACGGACGGAAAAGAAAATAGACGTTTTGTCCTTGCCGGACGGCTTCGGCTCGTTCTGCCCGATCACCAGAAAGCGCGTGCGATTGTGCGGCGAATCCTCGATATGCGGGGCGACCACGGTCAGGTTGTAAATCTCGGCGGCGATATCGGTGCAGATCGCAGCCCCTTCGCTGTCCAGCGAAGCCATCTGCGCGGACTTGGAGTTGGACGTAACATCCACGACCTCCGCTTTAGGCAAATTCTCGCGAATCCAGATACGACTTTGCGCGAGCGACTGCGGGTGCGCGTACAACCGCTTTATGTCCTTGAGATTACCGCTTCGGGTCGCCAGATGGTGCTGAACCGAAACAAACTCCTCGGCGCAGACTTTCAGGCGCGTTTGCGGGAACATATCGAGGGTATAGGACACCACGCCTTCCGTACTGTTCTCGACCGGGACCACGCCGTAGTGCGCCGCGCCTTTTTCCACCTCGGTGAAAACGTCGGGGATGGTCGCGACCGGGGTCGGCTCGGACGACACGCCGAACTTGTTCAGGGCGGCGCGGTGCGAGAACGTGCCGGGCGGGCCGAGGTACGCAACCTTGACCGGGGCTTCCAGGGCGCGCGAGGCGGAGATAATCTCGCGGAAGATCGCGCGGATCGCGTCGGGCGGGAGCGGTCCCTCATTTTCCTTGAGCAACCGCTCGAAGATTTGCCGCTCGCGTTCGGGCGCAAAGAAACTGGTCGCGGATTTCACTTTGTTATGACCGACTTCCTGGGCCAGTCGCGCGCGGCGGGAAAGCAGATCGAGCAGTTCGCCGTCAAGTGCGTCTATTTGTTGGCGAAGGTCGGAAATGGACATAGGAAACGGTATCCTGTAAACTAACAGTTTGGCGGTTCGGCGTAGGAACACGAAAAGGCGGCTACTAAATAAGGCGCGCGACGTGATGCCATCGCGAAACCGCAACAATCAAAAAAATAGATAAACGTGCGCGGAAGTCCAGCCGACACGCGGCGGTTTCGCGCAGGTCGCCCGAAGCGTTTATCAGTGTATCACGAGGTGAAATGAAGCAGGCAGGCGCGGAAATCGCTCGGCTTATGGCTTCAACCTCAAGGACGGAAGTAACTTTAATTATGCCGGATTGGTTCAAGCGCCGCACGCCCCACGGCGCGCCGCCCGTTCAAGCGCAAACCGCGCGCGAAGCGCAGGCGTCCCACGACGCCGCGACCGAGACGGTCGCGCAGGCGACAGCGGCGATACCCGAAGGCGCGTTCACCAAATGCGCCAAATGCGGACATATTTTGTACGCCAAAGACTTCGAGCGCGATCTCAAGGTTTGCTCGAAATGCGGGCATCATCACCGCTTAACCGCCGATGAGCGTATCGCGTTCACGGTGGATGAGGGTTCGTGGGTCGAGTGGGATCGCGAGGTCGCGTCCGTAGACCCCCTCGGATTTCCCGAATACGCCGCGAAGGCCGAAAAAGGGCGCAAAACCACCGGGCGCAACGATGTTCTCGTCAGCGGAACCGCTTCTATCGGCGGGCAGGCGTGCGCGCTTCTGGTCGCGGATTTCGCGTTCATGGGCGGCTCGATGGGGTCCGCGTTCGGCGAGAAATTTGCGCGCGGCGCGGACCGGGCTATCGCGCAAAAAATACCGCTCGTCATTTTCTGCGCATCGGGCGGGGCCAGGATGCAGGAGGGCTTGTTCGGCCTGATGCAGATGGCGAAAACATCCGCCCTCGTCGCCCAGCTCGCCGAGGAGAAAATCCCCTATGTGGTCGTACTGACCGACCCGACCACGGGCGGCGCGTTCGCGTCGTTCGCGTCGCTCGGCGATGTGATCTACGCCGAGCCGGGCGCGTATGTCGCGTTCGCGGGAACCCGTGTGGCCCAGCAGGCCCAAACGCAAAAGCCGCCCGCGAACTACCAAACCGCCGAGTTCCAGCACGAGCATGGCATGGTGGATAAAATCGTCGCCCGCAAGGAACTCCCGACCACGCTCGCCCGCACGCTCGCCTTCTTCGGCGCGGTCGGCGCAGACGCAACGACGACACCGCAGAGCGCGAACGGGGCGGATAGGAACGGCGTCGCCCCGTCTGAGGCGGTTATGGCGGGACGCAACGGAAGCGCGGCAGGATAATACATGGAAAATTTGAGCGTTATCGAGTTCGAGCAGAAATTAGGCGATCTCGACGAAAACCTGCGAAAACTGCGCGCGGCGGCGTCCCGCGAAAACCGCGATTTATCCGCCGAGGCGACCCAACTGGAACAGCACCGCGAGGCGATTATGCGGGAGTTCTTCCAGCATTTGTCCGCGTGGGATGAGGTGCTGCTCGCCCGGCACAAGGACCGTCCGTACACCCTGGACTATTTGCCCTTGTTGACCGAGGACTTTTTGGAGTTGCACGGCGACCGGTTGTTCGGCGATGATGGCGCGCTTGTCGGCGGGTTCGCCCTGATGGATGGCAAACCCGTGATGCTGATGGGTCAGCAAAAAGGGCGCGATTTGAAAGAGCGTCAAAAGCGCAACTTCGGGTATCTGCGTCCCGAAGGCTACCGCAAAGCGCTGCGCCTGATGCAGATGGCGGAAAAGTTCAACCGCCCGGTCGTCACACTCGTGGACACGCCCGGCGCGGACCCCAATGTCGGCTCGGAGGAGAGGGGCATCTCGGAATCTATCGCGCGCAACCTGCGCGAGATGGCGGCCTTGAAAACCCCGACCGTGTCCGTGATTATCGGCGAGGGCGGATCGGGCGGCGCGCTGGGTATCGCGGTCACCGACCGGGTTTTGATGTTGCAACATGCGATCTATTCGGTTATTGCGCCGGAAGGTTGCGCGTCCATTATCTGGCGCGACCCGACCCGGGGCGCGGACGCCGCTAAGGCGATGCGCGTCACGGCCCGGGACGCGTTATCGCTCGGTCTGGTGGATGAGGTTATCCCCGAGCCGCTCGGCGGGGCGCACCGCGAGCCGGAAGCGGCGGGCGTGGCGATCAAGGAAGCGGTTGCGCGGCATTTGCGTGAGCTTGGCAAGATGTCCAAAGCGCGCCTGCTTGCATCCCGCTACGATAAACTGCGCGCGCTGGGTCGTTTCACCGAACTTGCCGAGAGCGGCGGCGGCGCAGCGGCGGTTGTAAATGAGCCGGTCACCGCCGGGTGATTATTATGGGCCGTCACGGCCCGCATGGATGCCGCGTTTCTTTTGTGACGTGCGCCTTAAAGGTTACGAAACTTCCCGCGCCGGTTGTTCGTAAAGGAGGGGACGTTTTCTTGTACGTCCCGATTTACCAGACGCCCGCTTTTTACCGGGCGTAGCCCAAAGGATTATTTGACATTGATGCGATTTTCTTCCGTTGCGCTCGCCGCAACCGCCGCTACCTTGACTGTTGTCGCCGCTCCCGCCGCACACGCCGATGTTAAAATTGTTTCCAAGAACGCCGTAACGGGCGCGTCCGGCGCGATGGCGCAGCGCATGGGTTCCGGCAATTCCACCACGACGACGTATTATAAGGCCGCGAAGGTACGCACAGACAATGGCGGCGGGGGCGTTACTATCTATGATGCCGCGACCGACAAATTGTACACGCTGAATGGCGACACAAAAACGTACACGGTCGCTTCGGTTCGCGCGGCGCAGGATGCGGTCAACCCGGCAATGGCGATGATGGACATCACCACCAAAGCCCACGTCGCCCCGGGCGGAAAAACCAAAATGATTATGGGCAAGCCCGCCACCAATTACGTGTGGACGGCGACGATGGCCATGAAAATGAAGGCGCGTGCGATGCCCAAAAATAGCGGGGCGAACGGTTTGGGCGCGGCCCCGGCGCAAACGCCGATGATGACCTTATCCATGCGCGGCGAGCAATGGACCACCGGCGCCGTTAAATTGCCCGCGCGCTCCGGCGCCACGTCCACCTCTGCGCTGATGGCGAACCTGGGAAGCCGAATGCCTGGCATGAAGCCGTTGATGACCGAAATGAGCAAAATCAAGGGCGTTCCGCTTCAGTCTACAATGACGCAAAGTTTTAGCGGTATGGCGATGCCCGGCGCGCCGCAAACGCCGATTACGATAACCACACAGGCGGTATCTGTGTCGGAA
This sequence comes from uncultured Armatimonadaceae bacterium, assembly GCA_964252165.1. Lineage (GTDB taxonomy): Bacteria > Armatimonadota > Armatimonadia > Armatimonadales > Armatimonadaceae > CAXUMS01. Next base: position 19,137 of record CAXUMS010000062.1, on the reverse strand, counting down.
GCCCCGCTTCCCGATTCGCTGTTCCGTGTTCCCGCCGGGTACAAGTTAGTCAAAAACGCGACGCCCGAAGCGATGGGCGGGGTACGCCGCCCCGGTCTGGGCGGCGCGATGGGTCGCCCGTAAACCGATAAATAACGACTTATTAGATCTCTGGTTTCCGGTTAAGAAGCCAAACACCGTAAACCAGGGGAATTTTTCATGTCTGCAAAACTTATCTCGCTTCCGCGCGGACTTGGTTCCCTAACAACGGCGCTTTGCCTTGTGGGGGCGTCCGCACTGGGCGCGCGGGCCGATGTTAAAATTGTCAACAAAGTCGTTATAGCCGGTTTACCGGTCAGCAAACCAAAACAAGCGACGAGGACGCGCAACCAGGCGACAACGACGCAAACGACAACGACGCAAACGACAACCACGTATTATAAGGGCGCGAAGACGCGAACCGAAATCAATTCCGGCGCGTTTTCTATGGTCACTATCGAGGATGCCCAGGCCGACAGAAGGTACGAGTTGCGACCGAGGACGAAAACGTACACCGTGACATCCCTGAGCGCGTATCGTAGCGCGCTCAACCCCGGAATGACGGAGTGGGACTTCACGCCGACCGCCGAGGTTAAGCCGGGTGGCAAAACAAAAATGATCTTGGGTAAGCCCGCCCGAAACTACATTTGGATCGCCAATATCGGCATGAAAATGAAAGCGAGAGAGATGCCCAAGAACAGCGGCGCGAACGGTCTTGGAACGGCCCCGCCGCAAACGCCGACGCTAAACCTCGCGATGCAGGGGGAGCAGTGGTCGTCCGAGGCGATTTCACTGCCGCCCAATTCCCCGTACGAGTCCCCAAGCGCGATGGTGGCGAGTTTGGGCGAACGGATACCGGTTATGAAGCCTTTGGCGGAAAAACTTCGTCAAATCAAAGGATTAACCTTGCAATCCACGATGACGCAAACATTCACCGGCCTGGAAAACCTGCCCGGCGCATCCGGGGTTTTGAAAACGATGAAGCCGATCACCGTAACGACGCAGGCCGTCTCCGTTTCGGAAGCGTTGTTGCCCTCCACGCTTTTTCGGGTTCCCGCCGGTTACAAGCAGGTTAAGAAAACGCCGTTTGTGACCCGCGCCCGGCGTTCCGTCGCTACGAACATGGCGAAGGGCCACCCATAAATGAAACGTCATGTGATGCCCCGCCTCGCGCCGTACGCTACGGCGCGCAACCGAACGCGGGGCGCACGGGTCAAACCTCCTGCAGCGCACCGCACTGTGTTTTCATGTTTAAGGATTTTTCTATGATTGTCAAAAATACGTTGTTCAAACACGGGCTTGCCGCCTCCGCATCGGCGATCTGCCTGATCGGCGCGTCCGCTCTTTCCGCCCGCGCGGACGTCAAAATCGTCTCGACCACTACCATCACTGGTATTCCTGCGCAAACCGCCGCCGCATCGCCGGACGCGACCAAGCCGCAAATGCTTGCGACCTATTACAAGGGCGACAAACAGCGCACGGAAACAACGGTGGGCAAAACAACCACGGTCAGCATTTATGACTGCGAAAAAGACGAGTTGTACACGCTCGATGGGGCGAAGAAAACGTACTTTGTCACCAAAATGTCCGATACGCTTGCCGCCGCGGGCGCGCTAAGCGATAACCCCATGATCGCGATGCTGAAGTTCGACACGGTCGCCGACGCCAAACCGGGAACCGACAAGAAAATTATCGCGGGCAAAGACGCGCACAACTACACGTACAAGGCGACCATCAAGATCACGATGGACGCCAGCGCGGGGCCGGAAGCGGCGCAGGCGGCGAACTTTATGCCCACCGTTGAGATGACCGGCGAACAGTGGACGACCGATGCGGTTCCGTTTTCGGCGAACTGCGCCAAGATGCGGGCGGCGAACATGAGCAAGAAAATGCCGCCGCTTATGATGAAGGGCATGAAAACGCTCGTGGACAAGATGGCGATTATCACCGGCCTGCCGCTATCGAGCCGGGTCACGGTGAACATCAAACTGCCCGCCGCCGCCGCCGGACTTCCGGGCGCGCCAAACGGGCCGATCACCACTACGAACGAGGTGACCGAAGTGTCCGACGCGCCGCTCGCCGATGACCTGTTCGCGGTTCCCGCCGACTACAAAAAAGTCGCCCCGCCCCGCCCCGACGCGGTGGGCGGCCCCGCCCCGGGCGGAGCCGTTTAGTCTCCTATGCCAGTACAAAGCCCTCGTCGCTCACAGCGTCGGGGGCTTTTTTATGAGAAAGCGCGCAACCTGTTAATTTTACCGTCCCCCAAACATTCCGTTTTTTTCCACGCCGCCGCGTGTTGTTTTGTCGCCGCCGGGGCCATCCTGGCCGTCAACCCCTGCTACCCGCAAACTCCAAAGCAGCCGAGCCGCGCACCGGGGTCAAAATCGCAACGGGTATCGAAGAACAACGATGCAACCACGCCGGACGCCGTTCGGGAACGGGTGATCGCCCTAACCAACGCGCAACGCGCCAAATATGGGTTGCCGACGCTGGTAGCCGATGCGCTATTAATGCGAACGGCGCAGGCCCACGCCGAGGATATGAAAAACAACGGTTACTTTGATCACACCGACTTGCAGGGCGGAGCGCCGTGGGATCGAACGCGAGCGGCGGGTTATCCCCTCGCCTCGGTCGGCGAGAATATCGCGATGGGGCAACGCTCGCCCAACGAGGTGATGAACAGTTGGATGGACAGCGACGGACACCGCGCCAACATTCTCAACGGGAACTTCCAGGCAATCGGCGTGGGCGTGATTGACTTTCGCTGGGTTCAGGTTTTCGGATCCGTTATTACCCGCGTCGCGACCGCCGACACGCGACGGAATGAATCCGCGTCGCCGCTTGCCGCTTCTAAACCGTCGCTTCCGCCAACCGCGCAAACCATTCTTGCGGACTTTGATAACGTCGATTACAAAGGTTGGGAGCTAAGCGGCAATTGCTGGGGGCGCGGCCCGGAAGGCGCGGCTTTCGCCGGAACCGTTATCACGGGTTGGGCAGGGCGCGGTTTCGCGACCACGGCGCACCCGAAACCGCCTGGCGGCGACCCGTCCGGGGGAACCGGACGCGCCTTATCTGCGCCGTTCACGGTTCCCGCCGACGCTATCGCGCTTCGCTTCAAAATCGCGGGAGGACACTACCCGTCGCGCTGTTGCCTGAACCTGCTGGTAGACGGTAAAACGGTTCGATCCGAAACCGCCGCGTCACCTTACGCGTTCCAAAGCGCCGAGTGGGATCTCAGCGGCCTGCGCGGAAAAACCGCGCGCTTGGAAATCGTAGACGCCGTTCCGTCCGGCGCCCACGCCTACATCCATGTGGACGACATCACCCTGATACGTCGCGCCGCCGCGCCGCGCCCACCGTCGCCGGTACTGCGTTAGTGTTTTCGCCTGCGTTTGATGGTTTGGCGGGCGCTACGAGGGCCATGTGGCGCCCGCCAAACCATCAAACGCAAGCAAGCGTCAACGATCTACCAGGCGTAGGCTTCCGGCGCGGGTTTACTCTCATTGCCCATCAGGCCGACGGCGGGGAAGATGTCGTCTATTTTCTTCAGCGTGTCCGCGTTGAGCGTGATCTCAGTTGCGCGGATGCTATCGTTTAGTTGCTCGATCGTGCGCGGGCCGATAATCGGCGCGGTAACGACCTTGTTTGACAGGAGCCAGGCAAGCGCGACATTGGCGGGGTTCTCGCCCATCTCTTTGCATAGCGCCTCCCATTTTTCAAGGGCCGGGCGGTTCTTCTCGATTTCGGCTTGCACGCCCTCTTGCGCGCGCCGTCCCTCGGAGGCTTTCTGCAATGCGCCGCCCAAAACGCCGGACGCGAGCGGACTCCACGGAATCAAGCCCAGGCCGTATTCGTCGCAGGCCGGAATCACTTCGAGTTCGGGGTAGCGGCAAAGCAGGTGATACTTGGTTTGCTCGGAGACCAGGCCGAGGTTGTTGCGGCGCTTGGCGGTTTCGTTCGCCTGCGCGATATGCCAGCCCGCGAAGTTCGACGAGCCGATGTACAACACCTTGCCCTCGCGAACCAGTTGCTCCATCGCCTCCCAGCACTCGTCCCATGGGCAATCACGATCGATATGATGCATTTGGTACAGATCAATGTAATTGGTCTGTAGCGCCTTCAGGCTGTCCTCGCACCCCTTTTTGATGCGGAGTTTGCTCAGTTTGCGCCCGTTCGGCCATTTCTCGACCTCGTTGTACACTTTGGTCGCCAAAACGCACTTTTCGCGGCGACCGCCGCCCTGCGCGAAGTAGCGTCCCATAATGGCCTCGGTCCAGCGCTCCCCAAGTTTCCAGCCGTAAACGTCGGCGGTGTCCCAAAAGTTGATGCCAAGCTCCAACGCGGCATCCATGATTTTGTAGCTGTCTTCTTCCGTGGTTTGCGGCCCGAAATTCATCGTCCCTAAGCAAAGGCGGGAAACCTGTAGGCCGGTACGGCCCAGGCGGGTGTATTCCATAATTCTTCTCCACGAGTGTTGATCATCTCGTAATGATCGATTTTCAATTCAAGCAAAAGTGTACCCCCCGCCGCTCAATCCCTCGTCTTGATTTTGCTTTAATTGCTTAGTCGGATTAGGTATCTGATGAGGTTTGTGTCTTTTTCGCCCAAAAAGGCCGGTTTGTCGGAGTTTATGAATCGTTGGTTGCGGGGCGTACCGTACCTACGTTACAATGATAGGTAATGTCAAAGCGCGCGTCTAACTTCATACTCGCGTTCTTCCTGCTGTTCGGAACGGTTTTTTGCTCCGTACAACCTGTAGGCGCATGGCAGTGCAAGGGCAAGGTTTGCGGCGTCTCCCTATGGAGCTGTTGTTGCGCGTCGCCTTCCAACTTTCAAGACAGTGATTGTCAAAAGCCCACCGACGCTTCCACCGGCGAGCAAGGCGCGGTCTGCGCCGCCGGATGCAGTTGCGCGATGGTCATTACGAATGCCCCGGACTGCGATCACGCGCCGCCGTCTGTAGTGGCTCCGTTCGGGACGCATATCGCGTTGGCGATCCTTCCCGCGCCCGTTGCCGCCTATATTCCGCCTACCCTCACCGAAACCGGCGCGCGCCGCACGGAAACGCGTGGCCCGCCTTTTCAGCGGCGCCCCCACGCTTGCCCCGGCCTTCGCGCCCCACCCGCCTCCTGACACCCATCTCGTCTTTCTTGCCGAGGCGTCAGGATCGTTTGCGTGTGCGCCTGTTCTCATCAGGTCAATTGCAGCCCTCCATGACGCCCGGCTCCTCGGGATCGTCAGGAGGTTTTTTTGCGACCTTTCCTTTACGTTTACGCGGCTTTTTGCCTCGCGTCCGCTTCTTTGGCGTCGTTGCCGCGCGCGGCGCAGGCTCAAACGCCAATCGCCGCGCCGCCGACGGCGGATAGTTCCGCCGCACAACCCGCGCCGCCCCTTACTGTGGAGGATGCGGTTCGTCTCGCCGCCACCGCCAACCCGCGCATCACCGCCGCCGCCCGCGATATAGAAGCCGCCGCGTCCGGCGTCGCGTCCGCCCGCGCCCTCGTCAACCCCAACGCCTTCTTCGCGCCGGGCGTCACCAGCATCAGCGGGACGGGCGAGGAATTCTTAATCCAGCAACCGCTGGAAATCAACGGAACGCGCGCCGCCCGTACCGGCGTCGCGCGGGCGCAACTGCGCGCGGTTCAAGCGCAGGCTAATGTGTCCGTGCGCGACGTCGTCTTTGCGACGAAATCGGCGTACTACGAACTCGCCCGCGCGCGGGAACAGGCCGCCGTCGCCCGTGAGTCGCTTACGGTCGCGCAGGAGTTCGACCGGATCGCGCGCCGCCAGGTCGAGGAAGGCGCGCGGGCGGGCATTGATCTGGCCCAAACCGGCCTTGAGGTGTCGCGCGCCCAGCGGCAGGTGACGCTCGCGGACGGGCAAGCGGTGGTCGCCGTCGCCGCCCTGAATACCGCGCTCGCCCGCGATCCCGCGACGCCCATCGGCCCGCTCACGCCGCTTGCGGCGCAACCGCCCGATTCGGCTTCGTCCGACGATGGTCAAGGCGCCGTCGCCCCGCCGGTTTCGCCGGTACCGGATGTAACTCCCGCTTTAAGCGGTGTGGCTGTCACTCCGCAAACGCCTCCGCCCGCGCCCAGCGGCGCGACTGACCGGGGGACGACGACGCTCCTCAACCAAGCCCTCACGTCCCGCGCGGAGATACAAGCGGGACAGGCGACCGGCGAACAGTTCCGGCAGGAAGCGCGGCTCGCCCGCGCCGAGGGCAGGCCCGATTTGGTTCCCCAGTTCCGCGTCGGTTATTTCACGCGTGGCCTCCAATCCGCAAGCGAGGGGAACGGGGCGGGTATCGGCGTCGCCCTGACGCTACCGATACTTGATTACGGAAGCCGCCGCAACCGCATCCGGCAGGCGGAGCAGTCCGCCCGCGCCCAAGACGCCCGCGTTGTCGCCCTCCAGAACGACGTACGCCAACAGGTTATGCAGGCCCTTGCTCGTCAGCGCGCCGCCGAGGAGGTGGTGCGCGCGTACCAGGGCGGAACGGAAGGCGGCGCATTGGCGCAGGCGCGGCGGGCGCTCGACGGGAGCCGCATCGGTTTTCGGGAGGGGCGCACGAGCATCGTCGCGCTCCTGGAAGCCCAGCGCTCGTTCCGCGCCGTGCAGAACGAGTACGTCAACGCGCTTGCGGACGCCGCCGTCGCCCGCGCCGAGGTCGAGCGTGCGACCGGGACGATTCCCGCCTCGCTTCCGCCCGCTGTCCGCCCGTAATGAAGAGAGAATTTACATGGCTTTTGATACGAACGAAAAACAAAACTCGGTTCGAGATGGTGGGATGACGGATCCTGTCCTCACATCGCCGCTGTCGCCGCTGTCGCCGCTTACGCCCGTCACCCGGCGTTCCAACTTGCCCCTCGCGCCGCTTGCCGTGATCGGCTTCCTGGCGGTTGGTTCCACCGCCTTTTTCATCGGGCGAAGTTCCGCCCCGCCTCGCGCCAGCGCCGCTACATTCGTAACGGCAAAGGAGGCGCACACGGACGAACACACTGAGGAGGGACATACCGAGGAAGCGGGCGGCGAACACGGCGGCCTCATCACACTGGATGCGGCGGCGATAAAAACCGCAGGTATCCGCTCCGAAGTCGCACGAATGGCCCCGCTCGGCGTAAGCCTTACAATTCTTGGCACGGTCGAGGTCGGCCTGAACCGGGGCGCGAAGGTGACGCCACCCGTACCGGGGAAGGTGACCCGCCTCCTTGCAAGCGTGGGGCAAACCGTGCGAGCTGGACAGGCGCTCGCTGTGCTGGACAGCGTGGAGGTCGCCGAGGCCCACGCCGCCGTGCAACAAGCCGAGTCCGGCGTCCAGCAGGCGCACGCGTCCTTACAAACAACGCGGGCCGGGGTGGGGCAAGCGCAAACCGCCTTGCGGAATGCCGAAACCGCGCTTCGCGGCCAGAAACGGCTCGCGCAGGCCGGGGTGTTTTCCCAGCCGTCGCTACAAGCGGCGCGTGCGGTTGTCGCGGACGCCGAGTCCGAACTTTTGCAAGCGCAAACCGAGGCGCAAAGTCATACGACCGTGCTGGCGCGGGCCGAGCGTCTTTTCAAAGAGCAATTGATCGCACGGGCGGAACTGGAGCAAGCCCAGGCCGAAGCGCGACAGGACGCGACGCGGGTCGCGCAGGCCCAGGCGCGCGTTCGCAATGCGAAAGAAACCTTGGCGCGCGAGCAACGACTCTCCCAGGGCGGCCTTTTATCCCAACAGGCCCTGCAAGGGGGCGAAGCCGAAGTGCGGGCGGCCCGTGGGGCCTTGCAACGCGCTGTGCAAGAGGAGCAAGCGGCGCGCACCGGTCTTACCGCCGCACGGTCGTCGGTGGGCGCGGCGCGCACCAGCCTGCGCGCCGCCGAGGGCGGCGGCCATATCGAGGGCGAGGGCGGTTTGCTAACGCTGTACGCCCCGCTGGGCGGCGTTGTCACGGGGCGGAGCGCGACACTCGGCGAGGCCGTGGAGCGCACGACCACGTTGTTTGTGATCGAAAACCTCGAAAGCGTCCAGGTCATTGCAAACGTGCCGGAGCGCGACGCCGCCCGCGTTCAGGTTGGTCAGCGCGCCCTGGTTTCGATCGCCGCCTACCCAAAGGAGATTTTTTACGGGGTCGTGCAAAGCGTCGGCGACCGGGTGGACGAGAAGACCCGCGCCCTTCCCGTGCGCGTTCTGGTGCAAAACCCGAAGGGGCGATTGAAGCCCGATATGTACGCAAGCGTCGCGCTCGCGACCGGCGCCAAAACAACCGCGCTTGCCGTACCTACCTCGGCGGTGGGCGAGGACGGCGACGCGCGGTTCGTGTTTGTCGAAGAAGGCGGCGGCTACGAGCGCCGCGACGTGACCATCGGACGCACAAGCGGCTTTCTTGTGGAGATACTCAGCGGCGTCAAAGCGGGCGAGCCGGTCGTAACCTCCGGCGTTTTCGTTCTTAAAAGCGAAGGAGCGAAGGCCGAGTTGAAAGGACATGATCACTAAACCATGTTAGACCGAATCCTGAATTTCAGCCTGACGCAGCGGTTCCTCGTTATCATCGGGGCGTTCTTGCTCATCGGCGTGGGCGTCGTGTCGTGGAACCAGCTGACCCTCGACGCCGTGCCGGACATCACCACCAACCAAGTCGTGGTCAACACCCAGACGGGTAGCCTCGGTCCGCAGGAGGTTGAAAAACTCGTCACGTTCCCCATAGAAACGGCGATGGGCGGCATTCCCGGCGTCGAACAGGTACGCTCGCTTTCGCAGTACGGCTTGTCGCAGGTGACCGTCACCTTCGCCGACGCGACCGACGTTTACTTCGCCCGCCAACTCGTGAATGAACGCCTTTTAGGCGTCCGCGAACAACTGCCCGCCACTCTCGATGCGCCGCAGATGGGGCCGGTTTCCACGGGTTTGGGCGACATCTACCAGTACGCCGTGGAAAGCGATACGAAGACCCCGATGGAGCTTCGCACGCTCCAGGACTGGGTGATCAAACCGCAACTTCGCACCGTCCCGGGCGTCGCCGAGGTGAATACGTCGGGTGGGGCGGAAGAACAGTACGAGGTGCGAATTGATCCTGCCCGGATGCAGGGGCGCGGCGTGTCGCTCAAGCAGGTCAGGGAGGCCGTCGAAAACAACAACGCCAACGCGGGCGGCGGTTTCATCGAGCGCAAGGGCGAGCAAACCATCGTTCGGAGTGTGGGCGTCGCGACATCGGTTGCGGACATCGAAACCATTGTCGTGGACGCCCATGAGGGAACGCCGATTTTCCTCCGCGACGTGGCCCAGATCGTCATCGGAACGCCGCTTCGCACCGGCTTGTCCACCAAAGACGGGAAAGAGGCGGTTATCGGCGTCGCGCTGATGCTGAAAGGCGCGAACGGGCGCGAGGTTGCAAGCGCGGTGGACAGGCGGCTCAAAGAAATCGCGATCCAGCTTCCCAAAGACGTTAAGGTGACGCCGGTCTACAACCGGGCGGATTTGGTGGGCGAAACGGTCGGTACGGTCGAGAAAAGTCTCATCGAGGGCGGCATCCTCGTGATTGTGATCTTGCTCCTTCTCCTGGGCAACATCCGCGCCGCGTTAATCGTCGCCGTCGCCATTCCGCTTTCGATGCTGCTTGCCATCACGGGCATGAACCGCTTCGGCATCTCCGGCAACCTTTTGTCGCTCGGCGCGATTGACTTCGGGCTGATCGTGGACGGCGCGGTCGTGCTGGTGGAAAACACGGTCCGGCGGTTGTCTGAGGCCCGCGAACACGCGGGCCGCACGCTCACCCGCGCCGAGGTGCGCCAGAACGTTTGGACGGCGGCGCGCGAGGTCGCCCAACCTGTGGTCTTCGCCGTGTCCATTATCACGGTCGTGTATCTTCCTATCCTCGCCCTTGAAGGCACGGAAGGCAAGATGTTTCGCCCGATGGCGTACACGGTCATCTTCGCCCTGATCGGCGCGCTCCTCCTAACGTTGACGCTTATCCCCGCGCTTTGCTCGATGCTTTTATCGGGCGACACGCGCGAGGGCCGCAACATCGTCATGGATGGGCTTAGCAACGCGTACCGTCCGGCCCTCGGCTGGGCGATACGGGCGCGTTACGCGGTCGCGGGCGGCGCGCTTGCCCTGCTCACCCTCGCAGGTATGGCGGGGACGCGTTTGGGTTCCGAGTTTATTCCGCAACTCGACGAAGGCTCGGTCGTGATCCAGCCCATTCGCATCCGCACGGCGGGCGAAACGGAAACCATCAAACTCGTCACCGCGATGGAACGGGTTCTCCTCACCATCCCCGAGGTGACGACGGTTTTCTCCCGGAGCGGCACGCCCGAGGTCGCGACCGACCCGATGCCGATGTCGTTAACAGACAGTTTTGTGATGCTCAAGCCCCGGCGCGAATGGCGCAAGGGCTTGACCAAAGCCGACCTGATCGAGGAAATGGAGAAAAAGGTCGCCACGGTTCCCGGTCAAGGGTACGCGTTCAGCCAGCCGATCCAACTGCGGTTTTCGGAACTCGTGGCGGGCGTCAAAGCCGACATCGGTATCAAGGTGTTCGGGGAAGACTTAGACGTCCTGAAACGAAAGGCGGAACAAATCGCGCAGGCGGTTAAAGCGATTCCGGGCGCGCAGGATGTCGAGGTCGAGCAGGTGGACGACATTCCCGTTTTGGACATCCAAATTGACCGACAGGCCATCGCGCGTTTGGGCGTCAATGTGTCCGATGTGCAAGAGTGGATCGAAACGGGTCTGGGCGGGCGCGCCCTGGGCCAGATCATCGAGGGCGACAAACGCTTTGATCTAACCGTGCGCTTGCCGGAATCCGTCCGCACGGACGAGGCCGCCCTGGCGCGACTTCCCATCACGACGCCCGCCGGGGGAACCGTGCCGCTCGGAAGCGTCGCCCGTTTCAAAACCGTGACCGCGCCCGGTCAGATCAGCCGCGAGGACGGCAAGCGGCGCGTTGTCGTGCAACTCAACGTGCGCGGGGCGGATTTGGGGACGTTCGTTCCCGCCGCGCAGGCGGCGATCCGCGCGCAGGTTCCCCTCAATGAGGGCTACTACCTACAGTGGGGCGGGCAGTTCGAGAACCTGCAACGGGCCAAACTGCGGCTTCTCATCGTGGTCCCCGTCGCCCTGTCGCTGATCTTCGTGTTGCTTTTCACGTCGTTCGGCTCGCTTCGGCAAGCCGCTCTTATCTTCACAGGCGTGCCGCTTGCGGTGACCGGCGGTGTGTTCGCGCTTACCCTGCGCGGGTTACCGTTCTCGATCTCGGCGGGCGTCGGGTTTATCGCGCTGTCCGGCGTCGCCGTTTTGAACGGGGTCGTGATGGTGTCGGCGATCAACCGGCTCCGGGCGGAGGGCCGTAACATCCCCGATGCGGTGCGGCAAGGGGCGTTGCAACGGCTCCGTCCCGTTTTGATGACCGCGCTTGTCGCCGCGCTTGGTTTTATCCCGATGGCGCTGAACACGGGTATCGGGGCCGAGGTGCAACGACCGCTCGCGACCGTTGTCATTGGCGGCATCGTCTCGTCCACGCTCCTCACGCTCCTCGTGCTGCCGACGCTGTACGTTTGGTTCGAGCGCGACCGCTCGGCGGAAGTGGATGTCACCGGAAAGTCGCCCCATCCTGTTCTTTAGCCCCAAGCGCGCGGCGGGCGAGATACGCAACTTTACGAGATCGAAAGGGTTCATAGAGATACGTGAATGGAGGAAATGCATTTTTGAAACCGCAACCGAGTCTTTGGATGCGCCTGGTTTGTTTGGTTCAAGGCGAGGTATCCGCCGACACATTGGAGGCGTACCGCCGCGCCAGTCTCGCCGTGCTTGACTTGCTGGATCAGGCGGAACAGGAACGGCTCGCCGCCGCCGCCGAGGGCAAGAACCCGTGGACGATCCCGCCCGCGAAGCAGGCGGAACTTGCCTGCTCCTGGAACGCGTTTGTGCTACAAACGCTCGGAAACGCTTTTCTCGATGCGGATTACCGCGACCAACCGGCGACAGCGGGCTTCGTGCCGCCGATCACCGCCGATCAGGTTTTGCGCTTTTACACGCCGGTGGAAGGATGGCTGACGCGCGCCCAGCAGGCGCACGCCGACCCGTCCTACCGGCTCGATCTCGCCATCCCCGCCGATTTGCCGCCGTGGAGCGAGGTGGAACCATGTCCGAACTCCCACCTGCACGGAATGCAGGAAGCGATGCGGGCGATCCGCGACCACGCCCAATCCGCGATGAACCTTCTGGAAAACGCCCAGGGGCTGACGCCCGAACAGGAAAAGCAACGCGGCGTTATTCGCGGTTTATTCGCCGCCGCCACGACCAAAGCGCGGTACGCCGATGATATGCATGGTCAAAATCCGACCCGCGATGTGCATGAGCGCATGGAGGAGCATCTCAAGGTCGCTATCGAGCAGATGTTCCGTGTGGGACAACTGGCGGCGATGCCGCAACGCGCCGACCAACGCAACGCGCCAACCGCGCCGCCGCCCGCGCCGAAGCGACTGCCGCTGCCGGGCGAGACGGGTTTCACCCCCTGGGTTCTAACGGACCGCGAGGCGCGTAAAAACTACGGAAGCGACCCACAGGCGAAAACCGCCGTGGATACCCTGTGGAAACTTGACCCCGACCCGGCCCGGACGCTCGCGATCAAGGCGGAGATTGACGAAGCGTATACGCGGGGCGATCTCACGTATGCAACCGATCGCGCGGGAAAGTCACTGGGCTACTTCTTTTGCTGTCCGTGGGGCAGTATCTATTCGGTCGTGCGTCCGGTGATTCTGGGCGGTGTCAAGCTGGTTCCGCTTCAACAGTTCGTTTTCGACGTCACGGCGGAAGGGGTCAATCTGGGCGTTCCGTTTCGGCGCCATATCAAGGTCGGTAACTTTCAACCCACTACGGAGTTCGAGTACGGCGACCCGAACGAGGCCCCCGACCATTAACCTGCGCGGTTGTCCCCATAAAGGAGATCCTAATGAAGAAGATCGAGGCGTTTGTCCAGCCGTTTATGCTTGACCGCGTTGTCCAGGCGTTGCAACGGATCGAAGGGCTTCCGGGCGTCGTCCTCTCCGACGCCCTGTGTGTTAGTTGCGAGCGCGGACTTGACCAACCGGACGTGAACAAGCGGGTGGAGGTGATGGTGGACAACCATCAGATCGAAGCCGTTCTCGAAGCCATTGCATCAAGCGCGCGCACCGGCAGACCGGGCGACGGCGGCGTTTTCGTCACGCCTATCGAGCAAACGCTGGTCATCCGAACCGGGGAGCGTCATGTCTACTGATACGAACGCAGAGACGGAGGCGCATCGTCCGCTCCGTCCAAATGAGACCGCCCTTCATCTCGCCATCTCCCAGGTACTGCCTGGCGTTGACGATACGCAAGACGCTTGTATCGCCCGTTTTGAGCAGTACATGAAAGCGCAGACCGGCATTTCCGAGGCGCACATCGAGGAGCGGGAGGGTCAACCCGTTCTTTGCCTGCACTACGCCCCGAACCTCGTTCCCCTGGAGCGCGTGGAGCGCATCGCGCGCGACACCGGCGTCGAGATAACGACCCGGTACCGCCACGAGACGTTGCCGATAGTTGGCATGGATCACGGAACCAACCCGGCGAATATCGAGCGCTCGGTGCGGGCGATTTCGGGCGTTCTCAATGTCGCCGTGAACTACCCCATCGAAAAGATGAAGGTGGAATACGACAGTAGGCTCACCAACCACGACGCCATCGCGAGCGTGGTACGCTCGCTGGGCTTCCGATTTGGCGGTACCGCCGGGGCGCGAGGAAAGGTTCTTTCCCCCGCGCCCCCGGACGAACACGCCGGACACGACCATGACCACGAAGGCCATGAAGAACATGGCGACCACGAAGGGCATAGTCACACGGTCGCTCCCGAAGGGGCGAACTGGTTCCGGCGAAACCCGGAGTTGTCGCTGTCTCTACTGTCCGGTGTGCTACTTGCGGTCGGCTTCGTCGGCGAGCGGTTTCTTCATCTTCCTGCGCCGGTCGCCATTGGGGTCTACGCGCTGGCCTACGTAGCGGGCGGCTTGGATCTCGCACGCCACGGCTTGCCTTCCGCTCTGCGCGGAAAGCTCGATGTGGATTTTTTGATGCTCGTCGCCGCTGTCGGCGCGGCGATCTTAGGAGAATGGCTGGAGGGCGCGTTGCTCTTATTTCTGTTCTCCTTCGGTCATGCCCTCGAACACTATGCGATGGAGCGGGCGCGCAACGCCATCCAGGCGCTCGGTAAATTAACGCCCAAAGTCGCTCGCGTGCGCCGCGACGGACAGGAGATCGAAGCGCCGGTTGAATTGTTGCGCGTGGGCGACATCGCCATCATCCGCTCCGGCGACCGGATACCCGTGGATGGAAAGATACTCGTCGGTCGGTCGGCGGTGGATCAAAGCCCCATTACCGGCGAAAGCGTGCCGGTGGAGAAAGCGCCCGGCGACGGCGTTTTCGCGGGCGCGATCAACGGCGAAGGCGCGTTAGAGGTCGAGGTGACCAAACTCGCCAAAGACACAACCATGTCGCGCGTCATTAAGATGGTGGAAGAAGCGCAAACGCAAAAATCGCCGACACAAACTTTTACCGATAACTTCGAGCGCGTCTTTGTGCCAGTCGTGCTTGTCACCGTGGTTCTTGCCGCCATCCTGCCGCCGCTTTTGGGCTGGCTTCCGTGGAAAACCGCAATCTTGCGGGCGCTTTCCACGCTGGTCGCCGCCGCCCCGTGCGCGCTCGCCCTCGCCACGCCCGCCGCCGTTCTTGCGGGCATCGGGCAGGCGGCCCGCAACGGCGTTCTTATCAAAGGCGGCGTTCACCTGGAGAACCTGGGGTCACTTGAAGCCATCGCGCTCGATAAAACCGGAACGATCACGCGCGGCAGAAACGACGTGACCGACATCGTGACCTTCAGCGGCGTCACCGAGGAGGAACTTTTGCAAACGGCGGCGTCCGTGGAGAGTCGGTCGGCGCACCCGCTCGCGCAGGCGGTCGTCCGCGAAGCGCAGGAGCGAAAGATAGGTTTGGTTCCGACCGGCGAACTACAATCGTTGACCGGGCGGGGCGTTCAAACCGAAGTGAAAGGGGCGTTAGTCCGCATCGGCAACCCGAGACTGTTCACGGAGGCCGGGATCGCCGTTCCGCAGGAGGTAGCGGACGCGAACCAGCGTTTGGGCGAGGCCGGAACGTCCACGATGATCGTAAGCGTGGGGGAGAAGATCGTAGGCGTTCTTGCGCTTGCCGATCAGATGCGCCCGGAAACGCCCGCGACGCTGGATCGCTTGAAGAAACTGGGCGTCACGTCGCTTATTATGCTGACCGGAGACAACGCGCGCGTCGCAGCCGCCATCGCCGAAAACGTCGGCCTAACCGATGTACGCGCCGACCTAATGCCCGAAGACAAAGTCACCGCCATTCAGGATTTACTCCAAAAACACGGCAAGGTGGCGATGGTCGGCGACGGCGTCAACGACGCCCCTGCGCTTGCCCATGCGACTGTCGGTATCGCTATGGGGGCGGGCGGGACGGATGTCGCATTGGAAACCGCCGATGTCGCCCTGATGGCGGATGATTTGTCAAATCTTCCGTTCGCGGTCGCTTTGAGCCGTGAATCGCGCCGGGTTATCAAACAAAACCTCTTCATTTCGCTCGGCGTGATCGCGCTTCTGGTTCCCACGACACTGTTCGGATTCGCCAGTATCGGCATCGCCGTCTTCTTCCACGAGGGAAGTACGCTCCTCGTGGTAGCAAACGCCCTGCGCCTGCTTCGCTTCCGTGCGGATGCCGTTTAGCAGGCTATAACTTACGGTTCGTCCGCCCTCGGCGTCTTCGACAACAACTCCGCTTTTTAACAGGCCGCTGGTATTGCGCAATGCTGTCGGAAGCGCTACTTTTGTCATTTTTGCCCATCTCTCCGCCTTTGGCGATTTGGGGCGAAACCGCAAGAAACCGAAATCAACGCTAAAATACAAGCAAGCGAAGCGGTTAGACTATCAATAGGTCAAGGATGACAAGGCGACGATGGCGACATTTTTAGCCGCGCTCGGCGGCGGCGCGGGGCGTCGGGAGCGGGCGAAGGCTTTAGGCGTCACGCCGCGCTCCCTTTTGCTGGGCCTCCTGTTCACCACCTTAGTGGATTTGTGGATTCACTGGGCGGAGCTGATCATGGGCGGCGCGCAGGGCCATACCGCGATTGCGGGAACGTCCACCCCGGTCGGGCCGTTCTGCGTTTTGTTCGCCCTGTCCGGCGCGAACCTTTTGTGCCGCTATCTTCTACCCGGTATCGCAATGTCGGCGGCGGAACTCTTGGTCGTCTACGTCATGGTGACGACATCGGCGGTGTTGTCGTCGTCGGGGCAGCTGCACTTTATCGTGCCGACAATCGTCGCCGCCTGGCACTACGCGAACGAAAGCAACGGCTGGGCCGGAACCTTCCATCGGTTCGTCCCGCGCTGGATGGCGCAAACCAACCCGGACGTTCTCGACGGCTTTTACACGGGGAAAACATCGCCGCCGTGGCATTTGTGGTGGCCGCAAATGGGTGCGTGGATCGGGTTCATGCTCGCCCTGTCGCTCGCATCGCTGTGTATCGTGTCCATCTTGCGGCGGCAGTGGGTGGACCGTGAGCGGTTGACGTTCCCCACCGTTGCGGTGACGCTGTCGCTGATGGAGCCGGAAATCCCGATTTTCCGCAAGCCCCTGTTCTGGCT
>CAXUMS010000062.1:0-2447 GCA_964252165.1 uncultured Armatimonadaceae bacterium | reverse complement strand
CCGTTCGCGATTTGCGTCATGAACACGCTTGCCCTGAACGTCCCCACCGTCCCCCTAATTTCGCTCCGCGCCGACAAAAACCTCGCGGAAGGTTTCACGGCGGCCCCGTGGAACGCGCTCAGTCCGCTTCAAATCTCGTTTTATCCGTTTGTTATCGGCATCGCGTACCTGATCCCGGTGGATGTGACGTTCTCGTCGTGGTTCTTTTTCTTCGTCACCAAAGCCGAGGCCGTTTTCGGCTCCGCCCTGAACATTGACGCGGGCATGACCGGCGCGCAAAAGGCGACATTTCCGTATATCGGGCATCAGGGCGCGGGCGCATTCCTCGCGCTCACGATTGTTTCGCTTTTGCTGGCGCGCCCGTACTTCAAGGAGGTCGGCAAAAAAGTCTTCGGCGAGCAAAGCGATCTGGATGATTCCGACGAGCCGCTGTCGTACCGGGGGGCGTTTATCACGCTTTGCGCCGCGTGCCTCGCCATGATCGGGTTTTGCGTCGCGGGCGGAATGCAGCCGCTTGTCGCCACTCTGCTGATTTTCCTCGCGCTCACCTACATGATCGCCGCGACCCGAGTCCGGGCGGAAACCGGCAACGCGTGGCTGTTCGGGCCGGAGGTGGATGTCAACACGCTGATGACGCGCACGCTCGGGACCGGCTTTTTGTCCCCGCACGATTTGACCATTTTGGCGTTCATGCGCCCCGCCGTCGCCAACTTCGACATGCGCTGTATGGTCATGCCGCACCAATTCGATGCGATGAAAATGGCGGACAGCGTGGGTGCGTCGCGGCGGCGGTTGTTCGGCGCGATCTGTGTCGGGACCGTGTTCGGCCTGACCGCGTCGTTCGTGATCGCGCTGGTTATCTGGCACGGCTTCGGGGCCGAGGCGAAAACCGATGCCTGGCGCACCTCGCAGGGCCGCGTGCCATTCGACAACCTGGTTTCGCTTCTTCGCAATCCGGTCGCGCCGGACACCAAAGGCATCGGCGCGGTTGTGTTCGGGTTCATCGTCACCGGCGGCATGATGCTTTTGCGCGGCTACTTCGTGTGGTGGCCCCTGCACCCGGTCGGCTACGCCGTCGCCAACACAAACACGATGAACTCAACGTGGACGCCGTTTTTCCTCGCGTGGCTCGTCAAGGTGATGGTGTTGCGCTACGGCGGCGCGCGCCTGTACCGGGCGTCGCTCCCGTTCTTCTTAGGGCTTATTGCAGGAGATCTGCTCGGCGGCGGTCTGACCACCGCGTTGGGCGCGTTTACGGGCATCAATGTTTACCCGATGAACTGGTAAGGAGACAACCCGATGGATTTTCTGCGCCCCGCGTTCTTTGACCGCATTGCGTCCGCCCAAACCGTTTTGCTGGCGGGCGCGGGCGGCGGCTACGACATCTTTTCCGGCCTGCCGCTTGAAGGATAGTTAAACATTCGGATCGACAGTTGAAGTATCCCCTAACTTCAACTGCGCTTCGGCCATCTCGCTTGGGATCATGCCCGCAACAATAGACATTGGAAGTAATAGTTTATTTGCGTGCTGGTTTGCCTGCATTATGATTGCTTCGTAGTCGGTAGTGATTCCGCGCAACGTATCATCAACATGATTCATAACGGATTCAATTTCAGAAATTACTGCATCCAGTTCGTCGCGGGTAACATCAGGCAGAATATTGTTGCCAAACGCTGTCGGACGATCCAGATGCGCGATCCTTTTATGACGTTCATTTTTGATCGCATTCTTCACGGGGTCAGCGTCAACAGCGGCTTTACCAAAAGCATTTTCAATTTTATCGGCAAGATCAGGTTGGCTTGACCTCAAGATGTCTGCTAATTCAGGCAATGTGAGATTGGTCTTTGTCGCATTGCCCATGCTGTAAGCAGGATCAAAAAGGCGGGCGACTGCAAGAAATATGGCATCTCGTAATCGCCCCTGCTCGCCCCCAAAAAACTCAGGCGCAACTTTATTTAAGGTTGCAACTGCCGACTGTACGCCGTAAAGAGCCAAAAATGTAGCCCAGTCATATCGTAACTGAAAAACATACTCATGAAGTCGATCAAACAAATCTTTTTCGTCGGGGGACATGCCAGGATAAACCGTCATCTATTTTTGCTCTCAATGAAGGGAAGGAATGCTAGTACCACTTACTTTAGCACGGACTTAAATAATGTGCTGTTGACGCAGTCCACGACACGGAAACGCACACAGCCTTATCCGCAACAATAGTGTTTTTCCATTATGATCAAAGAGAGAAGTTAGGAGGCGTCAAGGAGTGGCACAATTTGCCCATGTAAAGACGGGTAAGCGGCCTCCAATAGCAGAGAGCAATCAATACAATGTGGACGAGGTAATGTTTTAACTTCTTACCGATGCGCACCTAAACGCGGCCTTAACGAAGCATCTCGATAAAGCAACGTTGTTTCTGTAAAAGTGGAAGTACCCTGTTCGGTTGCTCTACG
>CAXUMS010000061.1:22041-24358 GCA_964252165.1 uncultured Armatimonadaceae bacterium | reverse complement strand
CGTTGCGATTGTCGTTGCGATTGTCGTTGCGATTGTCGTTGCGATTGTCGTTGCGATTGTCGTTGCGGTTGTCGTTGCGGTTGTTGGAAACCTTGCAGATTGGAGGAATAGTCGGCGCGGCTGTTGCCCTCGCTCGCGCGGGCGGCGATCTCCTCGAAGAACCGCGCATCCACCCCGAAGCGAGATGGTGTGGACGCCGTTTCGCCCGCCTCCTCCCACACGCCGAAGCGGTGGGCCAGCATCTCGCGGGTCAGGCCGTCCCCGTCCAGCAGCCGCACCGGCGCGACCGGCGCGTCTACGGTACGCAGTCGGGCGAGCATATCTCGTTGCTCAACGGACGGGGCGAACCGCCCGGTTGTGATCAGCAACGCCTCGCTCGCGCCAACGCGCAGGCACACGCCCCGAAGCTCGTCTATGCCGCGCTGGTACACGAAGTGGTCCCCGTCGAACTGCTTGACCTGCACGAGAACGCGCCGCCGTCCCTTACCCGATGTTGCGGCGCTCATGCCGATGGCGGGCAGCATCGCCTCGATGTCGTAGCCGCCGTGTCGGTTTCGCCCGCGCCAGTCCTTGCGACCGGAAAGGCGCACGTCCAGGTAGCCCATCTCCTCCAGCAGGGCGGCGATGGTCAGAGCGCAGGCGTGGAAGTTCAGGGCGAGCAGTTTCTCCAGGAGTTCCCGCTGGACCTCGCTTGTGGAGAATCCAGCGGTTAAACGCGCGGTTGGGCGCTTTGAAGAAGATAAATGGCGGTTGGGTTGGACCAATAAGAGAAGGGCTATTGAAGTTGTCAGTGAATCTTCTACTGGCTCGTCTACTGGTTCTTCGGGCGCACGTTGTTAGCGAAGATTAGCGCCTTGCGCCGGGTTTGACAAGGTGTTTGTGGATAGTCTTGCCATGCGAGGTTGATACCTGCCTGGGTGAAACCGACCAGTCCCCCGGTTGCATATCCCGCCAGCCCGGCTTGAGGTTCCCCTTGGCATCGAATGCTTCGTCGGGGAAGCAACCGTTTCGGCAGCCGCAGAGCGCGCAACAGGACGCGGTCGGGTACGTGCCGTCCGGGCTGAATATCTCGCGTGCGTCCAGACTCTTCCCCAACGCCTTCTCCAGCGCAAGGGTGACGCCCTGCACGAGGCGGTAGGAGGGCGCGCTTCTTCCCGACGCGAGGCGACAGATCGTGGAGCGGGACACGCCCACATCGGCGGCGAGCCTTGCCTGCCCCTCGAAGGCGTAGCGGCTCGTGTGCAGGAGGATCGCCCGGATGCGGTTGTGGTTGCGCGGCGGCTCTCCACCTCCTACCTCTGACGCCACGGGAGTTCTAAAACCGCTACTATGCGATGGTATTTTCTCAGCGTCTTGCTCTCGAACCGGCATGTTGCTCCTTTCTGCGGGGGAGCGCGTGACGACGTGTGCCGTGCGCGCGCTTGCCCTTCCCCGCGTGGTTATCATGGTTATTCGGTTTTTGTTTGGGCAGAGCCATCATCGCCCACGGGTTGCGCCCGGTCAATCAGCGTTGCGTACAGACAGCGCGGAAGAACATGCCCGGGGGGATGCCCGTGCCGTAGCCGGTTCCCGCGCCAATTCTTTTTTGTTCACAAGCGTTCTGATACCCAAGCCAGCCTGAGCAGGATGAATACTTGTGGTTTTGTGTGCGCTGTCAAATTCAACACTTCTTGAACAGCGCCGCATAAATTGCCTTCAGAGGATAAGCCCCTAAAGAATCAACGGCTTTTTAAAGTCGACGTATCCATCAATGCCAAAGGTTTCCAAAACGGCTTCGCGCGGCCCGCGCAGATGATACACGCGCAGACTGTCTTCGCGCTTGTCGATAACGTCCGTCAGGCGGTTTAGGAGACGTTCCTTTTGAGCGTCGTTGACGCTGCACTCAAAGACGGAAAACTGAACGCGCTGCCCGTAGCCGCCGCAGATTTTTGCGATCTTCCTCAAGCGTCGTCGGCCCTCCGGGGTCAGCGTATTAACGTCATATGTTATCAGTAAATCCATTGAAACAGCGCCTCATGGAATGAAGGGAAGATAGGCGGCAAGGTCGCCGCGCAGATGGCGGGCGAGTAAACGCGCTTGCAGGTGCGGCAGCAGTCCGAGCGGCGCTTTGTCCTTGAGCAATGGATGCACGACTTCTTCCTGCTTACGGTTTTGATAGGCGGCGAGTACCGCCTTGCGCCCGTCCGCGGTGAGAAGAACGCTGTCGCCAGCGTCGTCCCGCGCATCGAAGTGTTCGGGTCTAATTTGACGGCGATTGATCAGTGTCAGCACGAGACGGTCGGCGAGGATCGGTCGGAATTCTTCCATAAGATCAAGG
>CAXUMS010000061.1:10540-22031 GCA_964252165.1 uncultured Armatimonadaceae bacterium | reverse complement strand
AGCGCGGGACGTCCCGGGCGCAGGCAGTGAAGATAGCCGAACTGCGGATCGAGGCCCACGCCTTCACAGGCCGCGACACAGTCCGCGGTCAACAGGGCATATACAAACGACAATAATGCGTTAACACGGTCACGCGGCGGACGGCGGGTTCGCGTGCGAAAAGCGAAGTCAGCGGCAGGTACGGTGATCATCATATCGAAGATGTCGAAATACAAAGCGGCGCCCTGCCCCTCAACGCCTCTCACTGCGTCCACGGTCCGTTGTTCCGGTAGCGACAAAAGCAAACGCCCCAACGACTCGACACAAGCACGCAACAGAACGGCTTCTTCCTCCATCTTCACTTCTCGGGCGGCGCGGGCGACCGAGGCGCGGGTGTTTTGCAGTTTCCCGGCGACGATAGCGCGGGCGATCTCCGTCACGCGGGCTTCATCGCGATGAGCCTCGTACTGCGCTTGCCGCAACAGAACGTTGCCGCTGATTGGCCCGATGACGCGCGCCTTGAACCTGCCCCCATAATCCAGAAAGTTGACCGCGCGTCCTTCTTCGGCGCAACGATGGATTGCCTGCGCCGAGATATTAGCGTTACCGAAAAGCATAACCGATCCCAGATGATGCAGGGGGATTTGCATTATCTTTGTCCCCTCCACCTCGACCCGTAGCGTGTCGTCGCGCAGGCGCACGTAAGCGTCCGGGGTCAGCACAAACAGGGTATTGAGCAATTCGCGGGTCATTGTAGTCACACTATCCTTTCAATCCTCCACGGGAAGCGGAACAAACAGATTTCTTCCGATCTGGGCGGCGCGGGCCGCCACAACGGTCGCTGGCACGCAGGCGTCCAGAAGCGAGCAACGCGGGCAACGAGCATCGTTGAGGGCGGGAGGTAATGGCCCCTCGCTTTGCTGTAAGGCGCGGACTGCGCTAATACAGGCCATGGTTTCGTCGCGCAGTGCGTCGTCAATGGGAACAACGCGACGACGGCGCGTTTGAATGGAATAGATCGCCCCAGTCACGACGACAACGCTCAGCATTTCTTCGAGGCAAAGCGCCTGCGCGCACAACTGTAAATCGTCGTGCCGCTTCTGTTTCTGGCGCGCGCCATGCTTGTATTCGACCGGAATTACGTTGCCATCCGAGTGAAACTCGACCACGTCGCCCTGCCCTACTAACCCATGACGGTCAGACCAGAGCGGCAGAGCGCGTTCCAGACGCACCCCGTTTTCGACACGCGTCTGGACGGTGTCGGCGCGTTCGTGGGCGCGCCGCCCCCGTAGAGTGAAGACGTTCTCATCGAATATCCGCTCGACATGAATCAGCGCACACTGTCGCGGGCAATAGGAGTGGTGTTCCAGCGCGGAAACTAAAACTATCTCCTCTTCTTTCCACATCCGATTCATCCTCCGTTGTTTACTTCTCTTGGTGCAGTACATATTTCAATCCTCACCGGCCCGTGAGCCGGTGCTACACCGAGGTCCACACCGCCATCGCGCGCATCGAGCAGCAGTTTCAACCCTCACCGGCCCACGGGGCCGGTGCTACGCGGGCGCGGGGCGTCAGTTGCGACGGGGCAAACAATGTTTCAATCCTCACCGGCCCACGGGGGCCGGTGCTACGGTCGGTGGAAAGCGGTGGCTCCTGCCGCGCTTGAAAGTTTCAATCCTCACCGGCCCACGGGGGCCGGTGCTACGCTGGTCGTCTCCGCACACCCGCGCGGCATGATCGTTTCAATCCTCACCGGCCCACGGGGGCCGGTGCTACGGGGGTCAGAGACCAAACTAACCCCCCACCTACGTTTCAATCCTCACCGGCCCACGGGGGCCGGTGCTACGGATTTTGGCTACAAACCGGACGGTCCGGACGATGTTCTGTTTCAGTTTCAATCCTCACCGGCCCACGGGGGCCGGTGCTACCCGTTTCCGCTACCCATTGTATTCACCGTCCGATGTTTCAATCCTCACCGGCCCACGGGGGCCGGTGCTACCTTGATTGGGCGTCGGGCTATGTCACTCGGTTCGACGTTTCAATCCTCACCGGCCCACGGGGGCCGGTGCTACCGTTTCGGGGAGAGCGGACGGTCTGAGCGCTTTCGGTTTCAATCCTCACCGGCCCACGGGGGCCGGTGCTACGCGTCATGTCCTTGCGGTACACGGTCGCGACTGCGATGTTTCAATCCTCACCGGCCCACGGGGGCCGGTGCTACCCGGTAGCGCGAAAATTTGACCATCGGCGAACGTTTCAATCCTCACCGGCCCACGGGGGCCGGTGCTACGCGCTACACTTGCGCCCGATGACGCACCGCAAGAAGGAAGTTTCAATCCTCACCGGCCCACGGGGGCCGGTGCTACAAGACGCGGGGACCGTCCCCGCGTTCGCCATTCGGTTTCAATCCTCACCGGCCCACGGGGGCCGGTGCTACCACGCTGTTTGCGCGCAACGTCGGGATAAAACGGTTTCAATCCTCACCGGCCCACGGGGGCCGGTGCTACGTGGCCCGGTTTGCCCCTCGCGTTCCGCATGGCGTTTCAATCCTCACCGGCCCACGGGGGCCGGTGCTACGCGCGCCCAAGCCGCGAGTTCTACGCCCTCATCGCGTTTCAATCCTCACCGGCCCACGGGGGCCGGTGCTACCCCGCGACAATCGGCGTAACCTGCTCGATGATCCGGTGTTTCAATCCTCACCAGCCCACGGGGGCCGGTGCTACCCACAAGCGCGACCACAAGGGACCACGGGACAATTGGTTTCAATCCTCACCAGCCCACGGGGGCCGGTGCTACATACATGATCGCGTTGATCCAGAATTCGCGATCAGGTTTCAATCCTCACCAGCCCACGGGGGCCGGTGCTACAGTGCGCGGCGCGCGCCATGATCCGCACCGACAAGTTTCAATCCTCACCAGCCCACGGGGGCCGGTGCTACGCAGGACGGCGTGACCGTTTTCTACGACTCGCAGTTTCAATCCTCACCAGCCCACGGGGGCCGGTGCTACGGAGCCGTCAAACAGGTCAACGATGTAGGTATCCCGTTTCAATCCTCACCAGCCCACGGGGGCCGGTGCTACAGATTACGTTGCTCCACGACGACGGAAACGTTATGTTTCAATCCTCACCAGCCCACGGGGGCCGGTGCTACACGGAGTACGTTCCGGCGAAGGAATCCATGTCGGTGTTTCAATCCTCACCAGCCCACGGGGGCCGGTGCTACCTACCTCTCCACCACTAAAAAGGGAACCCCCGATGGTTTCAATCCTCACCAGCCCACGGGGGCCGGTGCTACACATCGGACGCGTCCCATCCGGCGCCTAAAACATGTTTCAATCCTCACCAGCCCACGGGGGCCGGTGCTACGTACAAGCCCGTTAAGTCCTCGCAAGCGTTGCTGGGTGTTTCAATCCTCACCAGCCCACGGGGGCCGGTGCTACCGGGCGGCTTTAATCCGCTTGCGTTCCTAATGGCGTTTCAATCCTCACCAGCCCACGGGGGCCGGTGCTACGGCCAATTTTTCTCACAAAACAATCCCCGCCGCGCCACCGATACTGGCGGAGTCGCGGTTGGCAGAGAAGCGTTTGAGAGAAAGAACGGATGCGAACCTCTCCCCTACGACGCCATCACTTGAGGTTCGCATTCGCCCTCTACGCCTCGACCAATGGCGTAAGCGTGATGCCCGCAGGCAGTTCGCGATTGAGAAGGACGTTGTAATCGCCCAGGCGACGTGGGGCGGCAACACCTGTTTTTTGAGTCACCTCCAGTCTGTCGAACAACTGATTAGCCGGGGCGTTACCGAGCGGGTGGTCGTGGGTAAAGACGTACAGACCCCGGCATGCCATCAAACCCCGCGCCGCCGAGCGGTCGTGGTCCCACATCTGCATCAATGCGTTCCAGAACATCTCCAAGTCGGCGCGGGTGACGCCCGTCTGCTCGGCCATCTTCGGTGAGAAGAAACCGTGTCCGATGTACAGGCCGTAGGGGATCATCGTCTTGCGTCCCATCGTTCGGTTGTCGCCCTTCTGGTCTAGGGCCTCGCGCTCGGTTGCGACCGCCATTCGCGTGATAGAAACATCCATAGGAACTACCGGCGAGACCGAGCGCGCAAAGGTGAATTGGATCGGCCCGCGCACCTGCCCGGCATTGCTCTCTTTGAGCGACATCACCGCGCCGAACATCCGCACATCGTAAAACAGGTCGCACATCTTGCGCCGCGCCTGCGGGATGGTCGCGTCCGCCCCAAGAGCCTCGTAAGCGCGCTTATGCTGGGCGCTGAGGACCGCCTTTTCACGGACATAAATTTCAAAGCCCTTGGTGTCCGAGGCGGCGTCCTGGACATAGTTGCGAACTTTGCGCTTGAGGCAAACATCGGTTACCAAACCCTGCATCGTTTCCGGGTCCACCCGTGGCAGGTTCCCCGCATCTGGGTCCCCGTTCGGGTTGCCATCGGTGCAATCGAACAGCAGAATGAAATCGTGGCGGCGTGCGGGGTCGCCGCATTGTGTCAGGTCAACAGGCATGGTTTATTCTCCTTCAATCGTTTCAGGCGTGGCGTCGTCGGCGGCTTCGAGGGCGGCGGCGGTCTCGGCATCAAGCGCCTCGCCTCGCTCACGGGCAAGTTTCGCCGCTTGCATGGCGGCGCGGTCGGCGGCCCGCTGATGGTAGTAGCCCAGCGCGAAAAGCCCTTGCTCGGACAGGGTCAAAGTTTTCGGGAACCCCTGCTGGAGCGGCGCGACAATACCGGCGATACGATCCTGCAAAAGAAGGTAAAGGCCCTCCTTCGATTTTCGTATCTTGGGTAGGTGCGCCTTGTTCGCCTGGGTCAGCAAAATGCCAAATACCGTAGCAGGAGTCGTGGACGCCGAACCGAAGTAGCGGTCCACAAGCGTCGTGTTAATGCGTCCTAAGGCGGCGCGCTGAACCGCTTCGAGCGCGGCGAGCAAGCGTCCGCACTGGTACGCCGGGACGTCCAAAGTGGTGTCGAGTTCACTCATACGGGTAGCAGCCTCCTTGCGCTGCTCGGGATCGGGATATAGCCTGGCGACAGTTTGCGCGTCCATTACCAGGGCGGCTTTGATTAAAGCCGCGCGGGCATGGGTAACGCGTTGCTCCGCCCGGCAACGTAGCGCGGCCTTCGCCACCAAATGAAGGGGCATCGGGTCGCCGTGCAGGGCCGACCGCATCAACTGTTGCGGAACCTGCGGCGTCATTTCCTTGCGCGGGTCGCGGTACACGCTTCCGGCAAGCTGATAGATATTGAAGAACGCGTTTCGCTCGCCAAGCGGGTTCACCATCTCCTGCGCGGCGAACCACTGCGCGAGACGCCCATAAACCGTTCCAACGGTTGTCGTCAGCCAGTCCCGCACCACGGCCCGCGCGCCGCTTGCGGAAAGGGCAAGCGCGAAGTAGGCGTCCTCATCTCTTAAACGCGTGTGCCGCCGTTTACCGGTGTGGACCGCATTAAGGAGGTCGCGCACGCGGGTGGGGTCAGGGCGATCAATCAGGCTGGTGGTTTCCGGGTCCGCCCCTTCTCGCGTCCAGAAAACGTAAACGACCGATCCCATCGTTATATGGGTCGTGGGGTCCTCAAGGAGCCGATTGAGCGCTTTGGTGAACCGCTCGGCGGCGGCATCGCTGATCGGCGACGTTTGCCCGCCGGGAAGCCCCCGCGACTCGAACGCGCTTGCATTAACGGAAACCAGCGCGACCCCGGAGCTTTGACCGCCCGGTATGCGCTTGATCATGCCGGGCAGGCTTCCCTTGACCGGGCCGCGCACGCCGGTAACGAGACATTCCGTTTCCACGGGTACCGCCTGGAACACCGGCGCTTTGCCGCGCTTTCTCACAGCGGACGGCGGCCCTGTGTCCACGGTGATTGCCGCGCCCCCTTCCGCCGCGACGCTCAAGTCATCGTCGCCGCTTGCGTCCCGTCGCGCCGTTGTAGCCCAAAACGCCTGAACGGCAGTCTCGTCGGTTGGCCAGCGTCCCGCGACCCGGAACGTGACAATGTCGTTGCTGACCCCGTTGCCGTCCGTTTGCTCGCGCACCCAATCCGCCTTTTCTTCGGGGTCCCAAGCCGTCAAGAACGCATCCACAGCGGCGACATCCGCGCTTCCCGTCGCCACGGCGCAACGATGCACCAACGCCTTAAAAGCGGCGTGCTTGACCGGAATTTTTTTGTCCTCCTTTTTGTCATCAGACGACACGCCGAGCGTATAGGCGAACGTGTCGGCTATCAGTGTAGGGCGGATCACATTGGCGCGTGTGGGACTGTAAGGTACAAGCCGCGCGATGCCGCGCTTGTTCTCCTTGCCGCCACCCACGGACTGGAGGGCGAGGCAGTTCCCGGCCTCATCCAACTGCACCTCCCAGCGAATGGGCTTGCGGTCGTACATAGGGGGCGGCATCGTGTCGCCCAGGATTTGGGGCGCGTCCTCGTATAGTTGTTGCAGAATCATGGTTGCGGCTCCTCCGCTTCCGCTGTGTTTGTGTCGCCAACGCCGCCAACCTCATCGGCGTAAAGCGCATCGTAGACGGCATTTGGGACTCGCAGGACGCCGTTCTCCAGGCGAGCGTTGAAGAACCGAGGCGCGTTCCCGCTTCGTCCATTGCGACCGTAGGCGAAATCCAGCAGCATCCTTCCTAAGTCCGCCGAAACCTCGACGGGTTTATCCGTCGCCGCGTTTGGCTCGCCGAAGTCTGCGGCGAACTCGCGGCAACCGAGGTACGGGCGATGGAAGCACTGCCCCGCCGTGACCCGCCTGCGAAATTGGTCCCGGTGCTTAACGTGATCGTGCGGCTCCGCACCGGGCGGCAGCCACACATCGGCGCGCACGATATACGCCACATCTCGCAGTCCGAGCGTGTGTCGTTGCGTTCGGTCGTCGGCAATATCAAGACCGCCAGTGCGCTCCGACATACGCGACCGGACCTCGTTTCGCAGGAGCGAGAAGTGAAGTATCGGCTTCAGAACCACAATCTCTCGAACGCGCCAGCGCATGGGCCGGTGCCAGTAGATGGCCTCCAGCATCCCGCGCGCCGCCGACGGCGTTGGTATTTCGTAACTGACCCGCTCCGCCATCGCCTCAGGCCGCGTGAAACAGGCCATCGGCCCCCACACCTTCACTTCGACCGGGGGCATAGCCGCCGCAGGCGAATGTTGTTGCATTGCGCCTCCTTTGTTTGTTTGTTCAACGGCTGTTTTAATTCTCACCGTTTGCATGAGATTCTATCACGGTCATCAACTTGCACGTAATAGAACCAAACATTAGTCTTTTCATCTCACCACTTCGATTCTTGCGAACTCCTTCGAGCCGACGACGCCGTGGGCGCCAGCCATATTTCTCCTTCCGGTTTTGTCCCAGTAATCACCGGCCCCGAAGGGCCGGCGCTACTGATCAGCGTGTGGTTCCTCAACTTGCAAATAATAGTTTCAATCCTCGCTGGCCCCGAAGCGCCGGCGCTGTAGCACATCCTCACGGACAACGGTAGCGAGTTTTTGTTTCAACCCTCACCGGCCTCCAAAGGCCGGCGCTACCGCAGGCGCGATTAGGGCAAACATTCCTATGCCATTTCAATCCTCGCCGGTCCCGAAGGGCCGGTGCTACCCCGATCTCATCGAGACGGTGACCACGGAGAAGATGTTTCAATCCTCACCGGCCCCGAAGGGCCGGTGCTACGATGTTGTCCACGGTTCCGGGCGGCGGTCAACTCGTGGTTTCAATCCTCACCGGCCCCGAAGGGCCGGTGCTACGCTCCACAACCGGGAACACATCCCCGAACGCGGCGTTTCAATCCTCACCGGCCCCGAAGGGCCGGTGCTACCGCAAAACTTCATAGCGGCGCGGTTCGCTGTATCGTTTCAATCCTCACCGGCCCCGAAGGGCCGGTGCTACGGAAACGTCGGGGCCGGTGGTAGTAACAACGGTGGTTTCAATCCTCACCGGCCCCGAAGGGCCGGTGCTACGGGGCGTTGCCACAAAAGCGACCTGCAACCTAAGTTTCAATCCTCACCGGCCCCGAAGGGCCGGTGCTACGGTGGACCCTTACGCCTACACCGGCTTTATCAAACAGGGCGTTTCAATCCTCACCGGCCCCGAAGGGCCGGTGCTACGCCAAACCCGCCTCCATTCACTGGCACGGTATCGGTGTTTCAATCCTCACCGGCCCCGAAGGGCCGGTGCTACTGTCCGCGTCCTTGACCGGCGCGGCGGCTCCAATGGCGTTTCAATCCTCACCGGCCCCGAAGGGCCGGTGCTACCACGCCGCTCGCCCCCACGATGGACCATTTGACATGTTTCAATCCTCACCGGCTCCGAAGGGCCGGTGCTACATTTGGGGGTGTTTTCTCCTGCACTCGTATTGATTGTTTCAATCCTCACCGGCCCCGAAGGGCCGGTGCTACGACATCGGGTGCGGCACGCGCATCAAACACTGAGGGTGTTTCAATCCTCACCGGCCCCGAAGGGCCGGTGCTACGACCTCAAAGGTCACGTCGCCACCGAACAGGTAGTTTCAATCCTCACCGGCCCCGAAGGGCCGGTGCTACAGATAACGTGGACCTCACACGCTTCAGCCTGAAGTTTCAATCCTCACCGGCCCCGAAGGGCCGGTGCTACCGATATTGACTTCCAGATCGGCCTTCTTTTTTGTAGTTTCAATCCTCACCGGCCCCGAAGGGCCGGTGCTACCTCCAGGATGGAAATGCCTTCCGTCACCACGTAGTTTCAATCCTCACCGGCCCCGAAGGGCCGGTGCTACCTCCCATTCCCCCAAAATGCGCGCCTTCGTAAATGTTTCAATCCTCACCGGCCCCGAAGGGCCGGTGCTACTAGTCGCTCATCGCCCCCTTTACGTAAGGGTAAGCGTTTCAATCCTCACCGGCCCCGAAGGGCCGGTGCTACAAACGAGGTGAGGGCGGTATCCCACAAGCAAACGTGGTTTCAATCCTCACCGGCCCCGAAGGGCCGGTGCTACGTCCTAAACCCATCGCAACGCCGCGCACCATCGCCGTTTCAATCCTCACCGGCCCCGAAGGGCCGGTGCTACGGACAACACCGGCAACATTCCGAACCTTCCGCCCGATGTTTCAATCCTCACCGGCCCCGAAGGGCCGGTGCTACGCGCTTGCCCGCGCTCCCGCCTTCCTGCTCAATGCGTTTCAATCCTCACCGGCCCCGAAGGGCCGGTGCTACGGATGACTTCGGAGCGGAGCGTATCGCGCCCGGTGTTTCAATCCTCACCGGCCCCGAAGGGCCGGTGCTACACTCGCGCCACACGACGCAGGCGCGCGACCGTGGGGGTTTCAATCCTCACCGGCCCCGAAGGGCCGGTGCTACACCGAATGTGGTTGTCTGCGCTGGACCGTTTCGGTTTCAATCCTCACCGGCCCCGAAGGGCCGGTGCTACTCAAGGTGTTCACCCACGTTAACAACGCGCTTCAGTTTCAATCCTCACCGGCCCCGAAGGGCCGGTGCTACCGCTGATGATCTTAGGGCATGTGGTTTTCATTGTGTTTCAATCCTCACCGGCCCCGAAGGGCCGGTGCTACCCGTGGTCCGCGTCATCCCTGCGGAGGCGCGGCACATGTTTCAATCCTCACCGGCCCCGAAGGGCCGGTGCTACTCGCGCACCCCATCGAGTTTGCGTTGCAGGCCGTGCCTGGTTTCAATCCTCACCGGCCCCGAAGGGCCGGTGCTACCCCCCAACCGCGACGCTATCCGTTATTGCGCCGCTGTTTCAATCCTCACCGGCCCCGAAGGGCCGGTGCTACGGACTCGCGCATGAGCGATGTGGAGAACGGCGTGTTTCAATCCTCACCGGCCCCGAAGGGCCGGTGCTACGCGCGGAGAAACACAATTCATCGACGACGATGGGGTTTCAATCCTCACCGGCCCCGAAGGGCCGGTGCTACATTTCCGCATCGGTCGCGCCGCTTTGGCTTTGGAGTTTCAATCCTCACCGGCCCCGAAGGGCCGGTGCTACTTTCGTTCGCCGTGCCGAGGAGCCGCGTGGTGTAGTTTCAATCCTCACCGGCCCCGAAGGGCCGGTGCTACGGCTTCATGCCCGCCGGAACGCCGGTTATCGCAAGGGGTTTCAATCCTCACCGGCCCCGAAGGGCCGGTGCTACCAAGGACTTTTACACCGACCGGGCCGCCAAGTACCTGTTTCAATCCTCACCGGCCCCGAAGGGCCGGTGCTACGCGCGGGCGCGCGGGTTGAGGCGACTAACCTCCTGTTTCAATCCTCACCGGCCCCGAAGGGCCGGTGCTACCGGCGGGCGTGGCGTGTCGTCGGTTTGTTTCTTGGTTTCAATCCTCACCGGCCCCGAAGGGCCGGTGCTACACATACGCCGGATCGAGCCGCGCGCCGTTGTTTGTGTTTCAATCCTCACCGGCCCCGAAGGGCCGGTGCTACGTACAGGTTAATTCGCTTTTTGCCCTCGCATTGCAGTTTCAATCCTCACCGGCCCCGAAGGGCCGGTGCTACGACAGCCACAGCGTATCTGAGCCGTCCGCTTGTTGGAGTTTCAATCCTCACCGGCCCCGAAGGGCCGGTGCTACGGGCGAAGCGCGATCGGAGCGACGGGATGTTTCTTGTTTCAATCCTCACCGGCCCCGAAGGGCCGGTGCTACCGAGCCACCAACAAACAAAGCGGAAACGGACATGATGTTTCAATCCTCACCGGCCCCGAAGGGCCGGTGCTACGATCTGCCATAGGTCAGTTGCCCCAAGTCGCCGGGAACGTTTCAATCCTCACCGGCCCCGAAGGGCCGGTGCTACAGCGGGTTTGGCGCGGATCGGTTTGTCAGCGTGGTGTTTCAATCCTCACCGGCCCCGAAGGGCCGGTGCTACCAAAACACACGCGGCGAAGAATGGCGTGCATCCAACCGTTTCAATCCTCACCGGCCCCGAAGGGCCGGTGCTACATATTGTCCAAGTTGGCCAAGTATTCGGGCGTCTCGCGTTTCAATCCTCACCGGCCCCGAAGGGCCGGTGCTACAGTGTCACCGTCGCGTACGAACGCCAGCAACTCCTGTTTCAATCCTCACCGGCCCCGAAGGGCCGGTGCTACGCGCCTTGCTGGTGATCAGCGGCGGCGACGTTGGGTTTCAATCCTCACCGGCCCCGAAGGGCCGGTGCTACAGCGGCGGCGACGTTGGGAAGGCCGTAAACACGGTGTTTCAATCCTCACCGGCCCCGAAGGGCCGGTGCTACGGTCCATTTTACTCGTAAGAATGCGACTGCCAGACCGTGCGCGGCGCGCAGTCAGGCATCACGCCGAGAGATTTACGAGAAAGCGGGGGCGCGAACCTCCCGACTACACCGCCATCACTTGTCGTTCGCGCCCAGCCGTCACCTCGCGACCAGAGCGGGCGACGGGGCCATTCCTTCGTTTTTACTCCTTTCTAACACGGGACAACACGGCGCAAGGCGATTCTCGGCGCGGGGCGACAAACGCCTTTGCGACTTGCATTAGCCATCCACGATTAGATCGCTTGGATCGGGTCC
>CAXUMS010000061.1:0-10530 GCA_964252165.1 uncultured Armatimonadaceae bacterium | reverse complement strand
ACGGATCGTAGCGACCCGCCCACCCGTACAACTGCCCCTCGACAAGCGGAAACAGCAGGTTCCCCAACCGCTTTTGATCGCGCTGATACACGGCGACGCAGTGCGGCTGAAGACGTTGCCACAAATCGCGCGATAAATACGGTTGTCGCGCCTGCTCCGCCGCGATCTCTTCAATCAAAGCGTCAAATATCATCGGGGCGTAAGGCGTGAGAACCGGGATTGTGTCGTCCGGGATAAGGCGTACCTTGTCGGCGACGAGCGGGAAATCAAGGGCGGCGCGGGCTTTTTGCACGCCGTGACGGTCGAGGTCCGAGCCGAAAGTGGCGTACAGTTGCCGGAAGAACGTCGTTGTCGTGTCGGGATGATCGAAGTCCACATTGCCGTGGCGCTGTGCGAAGAACGTTCGGGTCTCGCTCAACGCGGTCAGGTAGTCGCCGGGCGGGACGCTACCCTCAGCAAGTGTGAACACGATCACGGGCGACTCGGACGCCGCCCTTTTGCCCTCGCGGTTGCAACGGCCCGCTGTTTGGATGATACGGT
Organism: uncultured Armatimonadaceae bacterium; assembly: GCA_964252165.1. GTDB lineage: Bacteria > Armatimonadota > Armatimonadia > Armatimonadales > Armatimonadaceae > CAXUMS01. The sequence continues at coordinate 9,990 of CAXUMS010000061.1, read as the reverse complement.
CGAGCGGACCGAACGCCCTGAAAGCGCGTGGGAAGTCCAGATCAACCCCCGCCTCAACTACCTGGGTGGAGATTAGGTACAGAGGAAGGGCGTTTTCAGGCGTTTTTTCGGCGTCCTTGAGAGCGTCCCGAACCTGTTGTAGTACGACGCGACGGTGCGCCCCGCACAGCAAAGTAGACAGGTGGACGACGCGCTCCTGCGGCAGGCCGCTTGCCTCGATGACCGCAGCGCGCAGGATCAGGGCGTCCTTCTTTGTGTTCAACACCACAAGCGCGGAAGGGGAACGGTTGTCCGCGCCCACAATAGCGCGGGCCGCCTGTTCCCATGTCCATGCCTCATTCGTCACGCTGTATTTGACGCGGCGCAGGTCGGCGAAATGGGGGGCGGGATCGCGGATGATCGGCGTTATAGGGGCGAGTCCCCTAAGGAAAGGGGTGTCTCCTTCCAGGGCGGGCTGGGTTGCGGTACACAACAGAACCGTAACCCCAAAATGCCGCGCAAGCGTCCGAAGACCGTCCACGAGCGTCGTCAGCAACGGCATGGGAAGCGTTTGCACCTCGTCCAGAATCAAGACGGAGCCAGCAATGTTATGTAACTTTCGGCAACGCGATGTTTGCCGTGCGAACAAACTCTCAAAGAGTTGCACCGTTGTGGTGACGACTAAGGGCGCGTCCCAGTTTTGCGCGCAGAGCCGCCGCCGCTGTTCGGGGGCGTTCTCATCCTGCGCGGCGCCCTCTTCTTCATCGCCGCGCCCCGGCCCGGTCTCGCGCCGGATTTCGATTGCGGAATGGTGTTCGAGTATGCCTTCGTCTCCGCCCAGCGCGTCGCGGAACGCCTGCGCGGTTTGGTCAATAATGCTGGTGTACGGGGCGGCGTAGATGATGCGCGACCGATTGTGCGCGAGCGCGTGCGAAAGCGCGAACGCAAGCGACGACAGCGTTTTGCCGCCGCCAGTCGGCACGGTCAGCGAAAACACGCCAGGCGCAAAGGGTGCGTTCGCCACGCACGCCTCGTACACCTCGCGGCGCACGCGGTTGACAACGGTTGGCGACGCGTCTTCCTGCAACTCCTTTATTTTCGTCGTCAGCGTTTCCTGCCAGCGCGGGCCGATCTCGGTCAGGGAAGGTAAGTCGCGCCGATTGGCATCGCTTGGCGAGAAATGCCGCTCGGTGTCCAGGCTGTCGGCGTCAACAAGGCACGAGAAAACAAACCGGGTCACCATCTCGATGACCCGTTCTTTATCGTTCCTGTCGGCAGGTAAGGCCGCGAGGGCGGGGATTTTTTCGAGGCGCGGCGTTTCGGACAGGGCAGGAAGATCGGCGGTCGCTCGGCGGATCGCCTCAGTTAGTTCACCGCCGCGCAAATCTTCGGCCTCGTCCAGCCGCGACCGGATATCGCGGCTGGCGTTCAAGCCGCCATGATGCCCCAAAACGCACAGCGCGCCTATGTCGCGCAGGAGCGGCGGTAGCGCCTCCATAGCAAGCCGCGTTCCCGCGCATTTGTGTTCGGCGCTTCCCGGTTTGCGCTTGATTCCCGCCGCGCAGTCGCGCAGGTACTGTTGAAACGCATCGCTGTACTTGCCGACATCGTGTCCCCAGCCGCACCAGCACGCCAGTTTTCCCGCCCCGAAAGCATCCGCGAATCCTTCCGCCCGTAGCGCCACTGCGCCGTTATGGGCATTCATGCTCTGCCAGCGTTTTGGGGCGTGCTTGGGCGGCGTGTGCGCCACCCATTTCGGATTGTCCGCTGTCGGCATACATTCTCTTCCTCATCTAACGCACTGCGCCCGGCTTTGGGGGTTAGCCGCATTTGTGTTGCCGATATTGTACGCCGGGGGTGGGGAACGTTATCGCTCCCTACCTCCCGCCCCGGAAAATTATTTTTAGCTAATAATGGGGAGGATCGGGAGGCTCAGCGGCGTACAGCGCCGCCATTTGGCGTATTTCCTCGGTTATACGAGCGAGAAGAACCTGCCCGCCGACTACGCGGACCTCCGAGCGCCAGCGAAGCAGTTCAGTCACCAAACCATCCATACCGCGCACGTCGCCGTGCAGGCGCGCGCCGCCACCCGGTTGCGATGTCAGGAGCAGGCCCTCAGGCCAGCGCAAGGCAAGGGCGTAAGGGGCGACTTGGGGCGAGAAGCGGACATCGACAGCCACTGCCTCTCCGCCACGCAGACCGCCCACTCCCTGTTCGCAGCGGAATCGCTCCCACGCTTCCGTCCGCCAGACGAAACTGTCGCCGGTGTCGCGGACGGCATGGGCGCGGTCAAGGGCGAGGGTTAGAATTGCCTGGTTGTTATGGCACCAGCCATGTAGCTCCCAGTAAACGCCGTCGCGCGGCTCGACCGCATAGGGGTCGAAGCGCCGCCATGCTCGGGTCTGGCTACGACGGCTTTCGTAGTCGATCTCAACCGTCCGCTGGGCGACGCGGGCGGCGATTAGGGGCGCGACCGGAGCATCGGCGTAAGAGCGAGGCAAGTGTGGCGGGTTAAGCCCGGTCGCGGCGCTTCGTGCGAGGTTTTTGAGCGGCGGGGGTAGGCCTGCCGTCAGTTTATCGAGCGCGGCCCGCATCTGGCGCTGGTAGGGCATACCCTCGCCAATGACCAGATCGCGAGCGAGCGCAAGCGCAAGCGCATCGCCAACATCGAGGTGTGCGATGGGAAGCCGCCAGGCAGGGTCAGTCAAGACGTAGCCGCTGGCGTGATTAGGCGCAGGTTCGAGCGGGATCTCCATTTGCGACCTTAACAGCTCAACTGTATTGCTGATTGTCTTCGTAGAACAGCCACAGTCCTCGGCTAACTGGCGCCGGGACAGCGGCGCATGGGGCGGCTGATGAAGTACCAGAAAAAGAACACGCAAGGCGCGTGCGGCGATATCGTTCGCTCGGGTCCGATGCGGCATGGTGACTTCCTTACCGCCCATTGTCCTCGGGCGGGCAAGCGTAATGTGAATGGGCCTCTTGCGCCATATTACGCAAGCCGATACCCAAACCCTTTACGTTGCTGTAGGGCGTCAAGTATAAGAAAGTCCCGCAGGCGTAGATGACGCTTGCGGGACAGAATGTTATGCGTTATTGAGACAAACGGTTATGCTATTGCGCCGTTCCCTCCAGTCTCTCCTTGAGCGCCTGAGTAGCGTAACATATCGTCTGTAAAAGTTGGCTGGGCGCAGGTACAGCAAGCCATTTCTCGAATCTTTCGATTGTCCAAAAAGAAAGAAGAAACCGAGAAAGGGCTTACCAGAACGAGGATAGCGCCCTGGCAACCCTGTTGCCACTTTTGACGGCGGAAGGCCAAAGCGACAATCCGCTGGCCCACGCCCTCGCGGTGTTGCTCAATGCCGCCATGCTTCACGAGCGTGAAAGGCACATCGGGGTCGCGCCGTATGAGCGGAGCGAGAAGCGCAATGGTCACGCCAACGGCTACAAGGAACGGACGCTCTCGACCCGCCTGGGACAACTGAGCCTGTCGGTTCCGCAGGTGCGTGGCGGCAGTGAATCGTTCCGTCCGCAAAGTTTGGAAGCGGCTTTGCTGTCCGAGAAGGCTCTCAAAGTTGCGCTTGCCGAGATGTACGTGCAGGGCGTTTCGACACGGCGTGTCTCGGCAGTTCTGGAATCCTTGTGTGGGACCCAGGTTTCGTCCATGACGGTCAGTCGCGCCGCAAAGGAACTCGACGGTGTTCTTGGCGCATGGCGGGAGCGGCCTTTAGGCGTGTTCCCGTTCGTGCAGTTGGACGCTTTGTGGTGTAAAGTGCGACAAAATGGTTTGGTCAAAGACGCCACTCGCCACCAGAACGGCGGCGTCTTTGACCAAACCATTTTGCACCGTTCTGCACCGTTCTGCCGTACCTTGCACCACACACCACAAGGCGTCCAACTGCACAAACGGGAACACGCCTAAAGGCCGCTCCCGCCATGCGCCAAGAACACCGTCGAGTTCCTTTGCGGCGCGACTGACGCTGGTCGAGGACACGCTGGTACCGCAAAGCGCCTCAAGAACCGCAGATACACGGCGCGTACTGACGCCCTGCACATACGCCCTGCACATACGCCCTGCACGTACATCTCGGCAAGCGCAAACTTGAGCGCTTTCTCCGACAACAAAGCCGCTTCCAACGACTGAGGGCGGAATGTCTCTGCGCTGTTTCTGACCTGGGGAACCGCCACCGCAATCTGGCCTAAGCGAGTAGATAACGTCCGTTCTTTGTAGCCGTTGGCGTGTCCGTTGCGTTCTTCGTTCCGTTCGTAGGGCGCGGCCCCGATATGCTGTTCGCGCTCGTGCAACATCGCCGCGTTGAGCAGAACCGCGAGAGCCTGGGCAAGTGGGTTCTCGCTTTGACCTTCGTTGGTTAAAAGTGGCAACAAACCCGCCAGCGCGTTATCCTCGTTTTGGTAAGCCATTTCTCTTGTTTTCTCTTTCTTAAGCAATCGAGAAGTTCGAGAAATGGCTTGCTACTCCTGCCAAGCCAACTTTTACAGAAACAATATTACGCTACTCCCACGGATGACTCAAATCCAGAGCATATCCATACCGGCGACTTAATGATTTGGACCTCTCAGAGTCTGGTTCTCTTCTATAAGACTTTTTCGACCTCATACAACTACACAAAGCTTGGTCGTATCAATGACGCCTCGGGGCTTTCCGCCGCTGTCGGCTCGGGAAATGTGACGGTTAGCTTTGAGCTGAAGTGAAGGCGTAGGAAAAGGAAACATAGATAAGAAAACATCTCGGCTTGCTCTAAGATCGTCGCTTATGGATTCATTCGCATTTGCGCAGACAACGCAACCACCTCAGCGCGATGGCGTTGGTGGGACAACCCCAAAGTGTCGCTTTTTCAAAATTTATGCGTTAGCGACCACTCAGGCGTCAATAAACTCAACGGGTTCGAGGAGCGGAAGGAGTTCAGCGCGAGGAATAAGAGCTTTGCGCAAGCCCGCGATGCGGAAGGCCTTGAGCTTGCGCTAAGTCATTTGCCGCAAATGACTGCCCTGCCGGATGTAGGAACGGATCGAGGACTGTGAAAGCTGAAGATGCTGAGCCGCTTGTTCCACGGTGAGCAGGTCGTTCATCGAAGCGGGCTTGGTATCCAGGGTAGGTACGGCTAGTGTGGTCATGGTGGGAAAGTGCGCGCACGGAAGCGCAAGTAGAAGGGCTGAGAAACAAAAAAGCGGCGCCTCTATGGAGTGGCGTCGCTTCGCAGTTTTATATTTTGTACTCGCTCTTGTTGAGGTCCTGGAGGACAATTCCTGCAAGTAACTATGTCTATAATATATCGTGTTTCGACTACTAAGCGCCGCAAACATCAGGTGATGGAAAACCTGGAACAAGGGACGCAACCTCTCTCCAATCGCTCTGGTTAACGATTCAAGGCACGAACACGCTGTAGCGCGCTGTGCAACAACGATCTTTGATGTCGCTTTATTGTCTTGCTGAAAATCAACATCTTCGATTGGCGGATTCCACCTTTTGGGGCTGTTGCCGAGGCAATCGAAGATTGCGTGACGTTATGCACGATGTCGAGAAGCTTAATCAGGCGCGCCTTTATCCAGCCAAGGCGCGAATCGCTGTTCACTTCATTACCCCGTGGACTCAAATCAGTTCGAGATGGCGCGTGATCGGGTCAATGCGGGATTTATAATGCGGCCCGATCCCGACGCCCGTCGGCGTGGGTGTGCCGCCAAACTCGGTGAGGCCAGAGTCCACGATCAAGTGGGCGGTGAGGCCCGCCGCCTTTGACGCTTCATACACCGTTATCAGTTCTTCTTCGGTGGAGACGCCAAGCGTAATCTTGGTGAACGCGCCATTCAGAAGCCATTCACGCTCTTCGACGGAAAGAACCACACCGGCAATTAAGACCGAGCCATCGTCCTTATGATGCCGCAGTTCCGTCTGCTCAGCGGCCTCACGCACACGATGAGACAGAAACGCCATACTGGCATGTGCGCCCTGGGCGACGATCTTCCCCGTACGTGGCTTTCGCGTTTGACCGTCGGGATAGGTAAAACGCGTTCGCATAACCAGCGTTTGAATGACCTTGTCTTTCACTTGGTCTTTGGAGTTATCAGCGGCTTCCACGTTGTTTAGCGCGCTCTGTTCGTTCTGCATTCTAACTTCCTTTCCAAGCAAGAAACTACCCACGCAATTCTAACTACCGCCCTCTATGTCGAATCGGCAGCTTTATTATGGAACAGCGATAATGGATCTTCCAACTATGGGAGCTGCTCGAAGACGTTCCACATCGCGCATCGGAGGCTCCCCAAAGAGCCTTTTGTACTCTCGGTTGAAGTGCGAGGCGTCATCATAACCCACTCGATACCCTGCGCTCGCGGCGTCAAGATCTTCCCCCAGCATAAGACGACGCGCTTCCTGAAGCCGTAACTGTTTCTGAAACTGCAACGGACTCATTGCAGTGACGGCTTTGAAGTGATTGTGAAATCCCGAAAGGCTCATTCCCAGTTCCCGCGCCAAGCCCTCGATGCTTAGCGGCTTGTCGTAATCATGGCGCAATCGCTCGATAGCGCGGGCGATCCGGTCCGTGTGGCCGCCCAAGACGGCGATGTGACGTAGCCGGGCGCCCTGCTCCCCCATCAGAAGCCGGAAGATAATCTCCCGCGTCGTCATCGGTGCCAAAACCCGCGCTTCCCGTGGCGTGTCGAGAAGCCTCACAAGCCGCAATGTCGCATCCAAAAAACCTGCATCAAGCGGGCTTACGTTAACAGCCTTGACGCTCGCGGCATCCCCGCTTCGTTGCGCCGAGATGCCTGCCTCCACCATGACGGACGCGACAAGAGAAGAATCAAGCTGCAAGCGCAGGCCCAAGTAAGGTTTTTCCTTAGACGCTTCAAGCACCTGGCCCACAACGGGCAGCTCTACCGTTGAAAGAAGGTAATGAAGCGGGTCGTACTGAAAGCGGTCTTCGCCTAAAAGAACCTCTTTACTGCCCTGAGCGATAACGCAAAAGGCGGGATCAGTAACACCGTAAATCGGTTCTCTCGCCTTTGAGATGCGGTAGAGGTAAAGACCTTTTACCGGCTCAATAATGCCATCCTCAGGGACGGCGTGCGCGATGCGCTCGACCAACTCAGCCCGGTTGTCTTGCACTCTACGCTCTTCGCGCTCTAATCGCTCTGGTCCTCCCGACTGCTCTTTGCTCATACTATTGATCATAACATCTCGGGCCAGTTTCCCTGCCGCTTCTTTCCAACATTTGCAAGATTATACAACACTAATCGGATTTTGTTATATTGTCTCTTCCTCTAACTCCAGTAACATTAGTGATGAGCAATCGCTTAAGGGAGATCATAAAGTTTGTAATTCCGTTTAGTCGTTCTCCCCGATTGCGAAGCCAAGAATTAGTGTTGTTGGATGAGCGAACGGCGCATGCAACAGCGTAGCGATTAGAAAGTTGAAGGAAGAGCGCTATGAACGAGAACAAGCAGATAACGGGTTCGACGCCGGGAGAGGGCCGAGTACTCGGTCGCCGCAGCTTTTTGGCTACCACCGCTCTTCTCGGAGCAGGGTTGCTTTTCGGTCCGATGACGCGGGTTGCAGTAGCGGCTCCGATTGAGGAAATCAACAACAGCAGCAGCGATCAAGCGCTCGCCAAAGGCGGAACCATGAAGAATACCACGTTCAAGAACGGCTCCCTCAAGATGGCCGCTAACCTTTACTTTCCCGAGGGATTTGAAGCGGGGAAGAAGTACGCCGCGATTGTGGTTGTGCATCCCGGCGGCGGCGTCAAGGAGCAGACAGCGGGTCTATACGCGAAGAAACTTGCCGAGCAGGGGTTTGTCGCTTTGGCGTTTGACGCCTCCCACCAGGGAGCAAGCGAAGGTACGCCCCGTTTCCTCGATGACCCCATGAAGCGGGTCGGAGACATCTACAGCGCCGTGGACTACCTGACCACGCTTGGCTACGTGGACGCCGGTCGCGTTGGCGCTCTGGGCATTTGCGCGGGCAGCGGTCACACCATCAAGGCAACCACGACGGACCGACGCATCAAGGCCGTGGCGACGGTGAGCGCGGTGGACGTTGGCGCAGCGAGCCGAAAAGGGTGGGATGGCAAGGCTTCGGAAGCCTCTCCGCTTGCGACCCTTGAAGCGGTCGCCAAAGAGCGCACTGCCGAAGCGGCGGGAGCCGCGCCAGTCTATGTTCCCTATGTGCCGGAGGTCGGGGACAAGACCGCGCCCCTCGATTTGCAAGAGGCCGCCGACTATTACCTGACGCCGCGCGGGCAGCATCCGAACGCCCCCAACAAGATGCTTATGACCAGCGCCAGCTACATGATCTCGTATACCGGTTTCGACCGGGTCGATACCCTGCTGACGCAACCGGTTTTAATCATCGCGGGAAGCAAGGCCGGATCACTCTGGCATAGCGAGGAACTTCACGCCAAAGCCGCATCCGGATCGAAGGAACTGTTCCTTATTGACGGGGCGACGCACATGGATTTGTATGACGGTAAAGGTGTGGATCTCGCGATGAATAAGCTGTCGCCGTTCTACCAAAAGAACCTTTGAACGAGAGGCGCGTTTGACCTGTAACCATAGCGTGACCATAGGCGGGGTGGACGAACTTAAATCGTCCCCTCGTCTGTTCATTAACCCTCGTTAGACAAAATTAGAACCAGGATATTATATGCCCGACCTTTTTAGCGAATTCACTCTCAAGGATGTGCGGCTCAAGAACCGTATTGTTGTCGCCCCGATGTGCCAATACTCCGCAAAGGACGGCGTTCCGAACGACTGGCATCGCTCCCACCTGGGAAGCCTTGCTATCGGCGGCGCGGGACTGGTCATTGCGGAGGCGACCGCGGTTACGCCGGAGGGGCGGATTACGCCCGGCGACACCGGCTTGTGGAATGATTCTCAGGCGGAGGCTTTCCAACCGATCAACCGCTTCATCGAGAGCGTAGGCGCAGTTCCAGGCATTCAGCTGGGACACGCGGGGCGCAAAGCGAGCGCCAATCCGCCCTGGAAGGGCGACGAGCATCTGCCAGCGGACCACCTTGAAGCATGGGAGCCGCTTGGCCCCACTGACGATGCCTATGGCGGCAATCTGTGGCGCAGACCGCGCGCAATGACACCTAAGGATATTCAGGAGGTGCAGGATTCCTTCGCGGCTTCGGCGAAGCGCGCGCTCAATGCCGGTTTCAAATGGCTGGAGTTGCACTTTGCTCACGGGTTCTTGGCACAAAGCTTTTTCTCGCCGCTTTCCAATACGCGAACCGACGAGTACGGCGGCTCCTTTGAAAACCGTTCACGCTTTCTTCTTGAAACGCTCGCCGCCGTTCGCGCCGTCTGGCCAGAGCATCTTCCGCTCACGGTGCGACTCGGGGCGCTTGATTATGTAGAGGGCGAACAGCCGTTGGAAGAATCGATTGAGCTGACACGGCGAATGAAGGCGGGCGGGCTGGATTTGATCGACATCAGCATGGGCTTCAACACGCCGGATGTCAGTCGCGTACCGTGGGCTGAGCATGGCTTTCTCGTGCCGGTCGCCCACCGCATCCGGCGCGAAGTTGATATTCCGGTCGTTACCTCCTGGAACATTTCGGACCCTCAAAAAGCGGATGATTTTATACGGAACGAACAGCTTGACCTTGTTATGCTTGCGAAGGCGTTTTTAGAGAATCCGCACTGGCCTTACTACGCCGCCCGGAAGCTTAATCGCGAGACACCGCAAAGAGTACTGCCCGAGCAATACGCCTACTGGCTGAAGAGGCAGAGCTGAAGTGCTGGGCTTACTCGAAGCGATTCTTAAAGATGGCAGCCCAAAGAAGGTAAGTAACTGCTTAACCCCCTATCCTTGTACAGGCAAAAGCTAAAAAAGCGTAAAAAAACTAAAGCTCGCGGGGCCATCTACCTCCATTATAAATTCGCTCTGGCTCCTTCTTGAGATGTACAGTTCCGATTGCTTCGTAGTGAATAAATGTTAATAACCTTTGGGGCTACCCGTTTTGTCTTTACAGATTGAAGTCGTCTATAGAC
>CAXUMS010000060.1:8064-24364 GCA_964252165.1 uncultured Armatimonadaceae bacterium | reverse complement strand
CGCCCCGCGCAGGGGCAACCGCAAATCGTAATGCACAAACCTAACGAAAGACTAAATCCGGCGCGCCTCCGCCTCGGCTTCGCGGGCGTCGGTCGCGGCGGCGAGAACCGTGACCAGGTCCGCATAGCGCGGGGCGACGCCGGGAACAAACGTCAAGCCGAGGCGCGGGATGAGCGGCACAACCAGCCGGTACGCGAGACGTTCTGAGTCATCGGGCGTCATTTCCCAGCGGCGCAGGGCGAATCGGCGCAAAAGGGCGATCTCGTCCGGCGTCAGAACCTCGGACGGGTGCTTCACATCATCGGGCAAGCGACCGGGAACCGCGACCGTGTTGCGGCCCCGTTTGGTCGGCATGTACGCAAGCGCGTTCGCGTCTTTTTCCTTAACCACAAGCGTTCCCGCGACCATGTCGCCCAAACGCTTGTACTGCGGGTTGAAGAAAACCGTCAAGGCCCCGATTCCATACGATGCCGGTAGAAAATCGGCGATTCGAATCAGGTTGCGGGTCGCGCTCGCGAACACGTTGATAGGATAACCGCCGTCGCGAACCACGCGCAAACGAAACATGCGCTTGCCAGGCGTTTGCCCGTTCCAGATGGTCTCGAACAGGATAAAATAACCGACAAGCAGAAGAAAACCGGCGATAATGCCGAGCGCGATCCAAAGCGAGGTTAGTCCGGCGACGCTGGTGAACGCGGCGAGAATTAAAAACAGAATCAGGCCGATCACGAACGTCGCGATTTGGATCAGCAGATCAATCATCAATGCGCCGAAGCGGGTTCCCAAGCCCGCAAGTTCGAGCGTTATCGGGATATTCTCCGGCGTTACCACGGTTATTTCACGCGCCAAACAGTCTACCTTTTCCTTTTCTTTTTCCACGAAAGCGAACCACAAATAAATGGCGGCCTTGAACGATTTTGTTGAGCGGCGCAAGCCCGCGTGGGATGATTTGAATGGTATCGTATCGCGCGCGTCGGGCAACGGCGGGGTCCGCAGATTGACCCGCGACGAACTGCGGAAACTCGGCCCCCTGTACCGGCGGGCGGCAAGCGATCTATCTTATATCCGTATGCGCGGCGCGGAGCCGCCGCTTATCGCTTACCTCAATGATTTGGTGACCCGCTCGCACGGCCTTTTGTACGCCGAGCGCGGCCCGGGTTCGGCGCGTTTATGGCGGTTTCTCGCGGTCGGCTTCCCGCGCTTGCTGTACGCGCGCCGCGTCTACGTTCTCCTTGCGGCCTCGATGCTCCTTCTCGGGGCCGTGGTCGCGGCGGGCGCGGTTGCGTACGACCCAGCGAACCTGCGCCTCGTGGTCCCTGCCCAGTTCGTGGATAACGACGATTACTATGCCCAGCGCGAAAAGAACCCGGAGTACGACGCGCCCGCCGACGCCAAACCGTACTTCGCCGCTGGTCTGATGGCGAACAATATCGGCGTCGCTATCAAAGCCTTCGCGTTTGGCATCTTAGGCGGCTTCCCAACCCTCCTAATGCTGTTTTACAATGGGATGCCGCTGGGCGGTCTCGCGATGCAACAACATGTGGCGGGGCGCGACCTTTTGTTCTGGTCGCTGATCCTCCCGCACGGCGTTATCGAACTAACGGCGATCATCATTGGCGGCGCCGCCGGTATGATCATCGGCCACGCGCTTATCGCGCCGGGCGAGCGCACCCGCAAAGACGCTCTCGTGATCGCGGGCCGCGATGCGGTTCGCCTTCTCCTCGGAACGGTCCCGCTATTTATCGCCGCAGGTTTCATCGAGTCATTCGTGACGCCCACCGCGCTCCCATCCCTACTCAAACTAATCTTCGCAACAGGAACCGCCCTCTTCCTGTGGGGCTACTTCCGTAGCGGTCACCCCACCCCCAACACAACCGCTACCATGCAACCAGCCCCGCAAATCACGATGGGTTAGGGTTGCTTGTCGTTGGGTTTGTGCGTTACGATTTGTGGTCGCCCTGCGCGGGGGGGTCACACAAGTGTGACCGTGGCGGCGCCTCCTACGCGGAGGAGCGCCAACGCCTAACGTTGGATCAGTTCATTGGAGATAAACGAAAGGCTCGTCAATTTTGCCTACGCAAAATTGACGAGCCTTTCGTTTTCTTAATGCACGGTCCAGCGTTAGGCTGGGGCCTCCCCCGGCCTGAGGGGGCGCCGCCACGATCACACTTGTGTGACCCCCCCGCGCAGGGCGACCACAAATCGTAACGCACAAACCCAACGACAAGCAACCCTAACCCATCGTGATTTTGCGGGTTTTGGGGTCGAACACGGCGGTTTTGCTTAGGCGGAGGCTCATTTCAGCGAGGGAGATGATGGTTTGCACTTTGGTTGCGAGGTCTATGTTGCAGTTCGGCGTTTTGCCGGTGCGGATGCAGAGGAGCCAGTCTTTTTCGTGGTTCTCGTGCGACTCGAACGTTGGCCCGTCAATCGCCAACTGCTCGCCCGTCACCTCTTCCGACGCCCAGCGCTCCGGCTCGATCTTGACGCCGTTCGCGAAATAAATGGTCGCCTTGTGTCCCCGGAACATGTCCTGCATTCCTTGCTCGTTTACGGTCGAACCGACAAACAGCATGGTCCATTTGGACGGAAACTCGGCTACCACCTGAATGGTGTCCTCGACCTCGCGGTTCGAGTCTAATTGCGTCCCTACGCACGACACGCGCACCGGGTATTCGGGCGTGCCGGACGCGATTAAAAACGGGTGCAGTTTGTGCGGGGCAAGATCGCCGAGGATACCGGCGGAGTAGTCGCGGTATTTGCGGTAGCGGGCGAACCGGGATTTGGCGTCGTCGCGGGCCGGGTCGTCGCCGTCTTTGGAGCCGGGCGCGGCGTTGTTCCACGGGCGCGGCGGGGCCGAGCCGAGCCACACATCCCACGCGAGGTTGTCGGCGTTCCAGTTGCCGTCAATTCCGTAGTTCCATTCGCCCTTTTGGGAGTTGCGGGTATACGAGCCTTGACCCATCACCATCTGCCCGATTTTACCGTCGCGAATGGCCTTGCCCGCCGCATGGTAGACCATGTTCGAGCAACCCTGCGAGCCGACCTGAACCACGCGCTTGGTGCGAACGGCGGTATCGTGGACCTGAAACGCCTCGTCAATATAGCGCGTCATCGGCTTTTGGATATAAACATGTTTGCCCGCCTCCATCGCATGGCACGCGATCTGCGCATGCCAATGCTCCGGGGTCGCGATCACGATAGCGTCAATATCGGGGTTATCTAAAAGCGTGCGGTAATCGGCCCCGGCGTATGCGGTCACTTTCGCCGCGCCCTTGTCCACCGCATACTGACGGTTGCCTTCGGCGCGACCTTTTTGCGCGTCGCAAAAACCCAGCAACTCGACATTACGCTCGGCATGTTCATCGGAGTAGTGGTGAACATGGGCGCCGCCCATGCCGCCAACGCCCGCAAAGGCGACGCCGATTCGGTCGTTCGCGCCCCGCGCCCTTCCCGACGCCATCACCGGCCCTTTGGGAAAGGCGCCGCCCATCATTTTTTTCGTGTCGGCGACCGGAACGGGGATTTTGCCCGCCATCTTGACAGCGGCGGCGTGCGCCTCCGCCTCGCGCTCGGTTCCGGTTCCCGCGCCGGTCCCTAAAATGTTGGCGGCGGCGAAACCCGCCGCCGTGGTGGTCGCCACTTTGAGAAAGTCGCGCCGGGTGGTTTGCGCCTGTGGCGCTCCGGCGTCCGTGGCATCGTTGATCGGCTCGTTGTTTTCGGTCGGCTTCATTGCGTATTGGTTCCTTTGCTCGCTCGTCTTTATTCGTCCGGGTCGCATCTCGCATCGGCCCCCTAACCCCCAATAATGGGGGACAAGAAAATACCTATCCCGAACGGTTTCCTTGATAACACAAGCAAGCGCGTCGTTACTCGCTCTTTCTTGTCCACCCATTATTGGGGGTTAGGGGGCCGATGCGAGATGCGACCCGGACAGATGATCGCAAATTGCGTTGGTTATTGTTAAATCGTAAACATATCCGGCGTGAGAACGACCCGGCTTGCGGTTAAAACGGCCTCGTTCGCTTTGAGCGCGGTCACGGTCGCATTGAACCCTTCAACCGGCCCGCATACCGTCGGCTTGCCGCTACGGACGCCGGACAGGAAAACATCGGCGGCGTAATACAGAGCGCCTTTGGTCGGGTCGGTTTCGCGGTTTTTGCCCGGCTCCTTGCCCGCCGCCAAAAGCTTGGTCGCATCGGCGACAAGCGCGATTCCGGTTTCATCGCCTAATTTTTCCTTGTACGCGTACACTTCCCAGCCAAGCGCGGGGGCGTCCGCTTCCTTGAACATCCAGGCGCGCCCGTCCCGGAGCAACACAGCGGCGTCAGTTCCCTGAAACAGTTCGTACGCGCCGTCGAACGAGTTCGCAAGCGTGGCGTCGTATGACAAATGTACGTTGTTTGGATACTCGAAGATAGTCTGCACCGTATCCGGCACATTGCGCCCGTCGTTCCATGCGAGCGTCCCGCCGAAGCCGGACACGGCGGTAGGAACGCCCTTCAAAAACCAGTTGGTGACATCGGCCTGATGGATTCCGATTTCGCCCATCAGTCCGGGCGAGGTTTCCCGCTGAAGCCGCCAGTTGAGCGCGGTTTGCCGCGCGTCGGTCGGGGCCTTGCGCCGCCATGATGTTTTCTTGTGCCACTGCGACCGGCAGGCGGCGACATTGGCGAGCGCGCCGGTGCGTACAAACTGCAAAACGTGGTTGTGTTGCGGGTTGGTTCGTTGCTGTAAACCGGTGTGGAAAATCAACCGGGGCGACGCGGCCTTAGCCGCCTGCGCGATGGCGCGGGCGTCGTCCAGGGTGTGCGCGAGAGGAGCCTCGCAGTAAACGTGTTTTCCCGCCGCGAGCGCATCGAGAACAATCTGTTTATGCAGATGGGACGGCGTCGCTACCCAAACCGCCTGCACCGCCTTGTCATCCAGAACTTGCTTGTAATCGGTCGCGGCGCGGGCTTTGGGAAACAACTCCAACGCTTTTTTGTGCGATTGCTCGTACGTGTCGCATACCCAGACGAGGTTGGCCCCCGGCACGTACTGAAGCGCGGTTAAAAGTTCGCGCCCCTGCTCGCCCAGCCCGATAACGGCGCAACCGACCGGCGTTGGCGGAACGCCGTCGGGCTTTGCCGGATTGGGCGCATTTTGCGGCACGGCGGGCGCGGTTCCCGCCGGGGGCGCGGTGATTTCTTCGGCATGCAGGCCGGACGCGCCGCCGACCAGCAAACCCAGGGCAAGCGCGCCGCCGCGCCCTAAAAGCGCGCGGCGGTCGAGGCGGGACGCGGAGGCGTCATCGCGGTCGTCGTTATCGCGGTGTTCATTCATGCCTTTAGTTTATCCGGCGACAACGCAATTTGCGTTGCGATTGACGCTCGATAATGCGCTTGTTTTCCTAACATATAAGCCCCGCTCGTATTAAAATCGGTGTTACTGCGCGGCGTTACTTCGGATAATCCCGCCACATCCAGCGCAGGATGTCCGGCAGGAGAGCGCCGCCGTGGTTGTCGGAGTGGCCGCCCTGCCCCAGCGTGTACGTCATATCGTAGCCCTTCTCCTTCAGGGCGGATGCCATTAACTGATTTTGCAAAAACCAATCCCGTTGCGGGTTTTCGGCGTTGCGGTTGTCGTTGACACCGTCCTGAAGGTAAACGCGTATCGGCTTGCGCTCCGTATTTCGTACCAACTCCGGGTACACATGACCGCCGCGAATGTTGGTGAAACTGCCGATCAAACTAATCACCTTGCGGAACTCGTTCGGACGCTCCCATGCGACGGTAAAAGCGGCGATAGCCCCGCTACTCGCGCCGCCGATAGCGCGGCCTTCCGGGCCGCTTGTCAGGCGGTACGTTTTCCCGACTTCGGGCAGCATCTCCTCGACCACAAAGCGCGCGTACGTGTCGCCGAGAGAATCGTACTCCGCGCTCCGGTTGTCCGGGTTATCATTCCCCAGGCTGTCCGGGTAGTTATCGCCCTTCTGACCGGGCGTGATGAAAATCCCAATCGTGACCGGAATCTCCTTTTTGGCGATTAGATTGTCCAGCACGACCGGAACCCGAAGCGCGCCCTGGGGGTTGATCGCCCGCTGACCGTCTTGAAACACGAGAACGCAGGCCGGTTTATCCGCGCTGTACTGGGCGGGAACATACACCCAGTACTTGCGCGTCGTATTCGCAAGAATTTTACTGTGGAACAGGAATGGGCCTTTGAGTTCGCCCTTTGGCGCGCCGTCCTGCGGCAGAGAATCCGGCCCCAACGCGTCCTCCCGTTTCTCGGGCGCTACAGGCGCAACAGATGGGGTGGCGACATAAAATGGCAACGTTCCCGCAAGGGCTTGTTTCACCCAGACACCGAAATGCGGCGTGGGCGCGTACGTCCAGTCGGAGATCAAAGTCGGGCCTGCGGAGGGGTGAAAGTCCCACGCTGTGTAGTTCCATTTATGGCCTTCAATCGCCTGTAGAACGCGGCGTACCCACTCCTCACCCGTGTTACCCGCGCCGCCCTTCGGGTCGCTACCGAACTCGCTCACGATAACCGGGAACTTCGCGGTCGCGGCTTCCATGCGCGCAATCCATTTCTCAACCGTTTCGCCCTTGAACGGATACGCATGATTGGCATAGACCACGCCGTTCCCTTTCGGGTCGGAAAGCGGCCTTGCGAGAATGCCGGAAAAGTCATACGACCAGTCAAGCCCGCCCACCAAGACGACATTGCGCGCGCCGGTCCCCCGCACCGTGTCGAGCAGGAATTGCATACCGACCGCCTGGTACGTTTTTTCGGTATTTTCCCGGCGGTTCTTTTCCGTCACCGATCCGCCGTCGCGCCAGATTTCCCACGTGGTATCGTGCGGCTCGTTGTAAAGGTCGAACAAAACCGCCGGGTTGTTCTTGTACGCGGACGCCGCGCTTTTCCAGAACGCCACACTGTTCTGGTCGGGCATAACGTGTTGCCCGATCCGCTTGCCCCACTCGTTGGCGTTGGACCAGTGCAAATCCAGCAGGATATACACGTTCTGCGCGGCGCACAATGCGACGACCTGTTTCACTAACGTACGGTAGGCGACCCCGCCGTCCTTTTGCTCCGGCGCTTTGCCGAACCAGCAGTCCTGCGACAACGGCAAGCGGACGATATTAACGCGCCAATCGCGAATTGCGGTTTGCACGGTTTGCACGATACGGCCCTCGCCGTCGCTTGACCATTCCATACTCGCCGTGTTGACGCCGCGCAAATGCACCGGCTCGTTCCGGTTGTTAAGAATCTGCGCCCCGATCACCTTCAGCGGCGATAATTTCGTCGCGGCAGGCGCGACGGGCTTTTGGGGCGCCGCCGCATTCGCCGTTCCAAAAGCCCAGACGGAACAAAGCAAAGCGGACAAAAACAAGGAAAACAATGGGTTCCGATAATGCCGTGGGGGTCGGCTTTCTAATTTCATCATAAGAAGAAGATTCTGTTACGGCTTCGCAACCACGGGCAGAAATCCAAGACGGTTCGCCCGCCCGTCTCGGTGGCGGTGGCACGGACGATAAATCAACGTGAGTGTGGGTTAACGAGTGGCTCAAGCCCACTCACTATCGGGCGCAACGCCATGATCCCGCTGAAGCGGGAAGAAACAAACGGCTCGTGTTGTAGATTTGTGTTGGCGTGAACATTTTTTACAACGGGGAGGGGCCAGCAATTGTAGAATAGCCCCGCAATACGAGCCTTCCGCCTTCCCGCTTCAGCGGGATCATGGCGCGCTCCGCGCCGGGTAGCGAGCGGGCTTGAGCCACTCGTTAACCCACACTCACGTTGATTTATTGTACTACTCGGCCCCGCTTTTCCTTTGCCGCCGCTCCCTTAGTCCCGATAATCGCCGGGGCGGCAGTGTTCGCTTTCTTTGAAAACGCGGTGAAACTGCGCGTACGAGCCGAAGCCCGCCGCGAGAGCCGCTTCCAAACAGGACCGCGCGCCGCCGCGACGCAACCGCAGATAACGCTCGATCCGTTGCCGATTACGGAACGCAGGGATGGTTTGCCCGGTTTGCCCGTGGAAAAGCCGCCCCAGACGGCCTGCGCTCAGGCCGACCCGGCGCGCGATTTCCTCGAGCGGAAGCGGTTCGGTTTCATCGCGCAACAGGCGAGCGGCCTGCTCCACGGCGGGATGGATCGTTCGCCCGGCGGGCGCGCTTGCGCGGGCGGCCTGGTGCGCGTCCCACGCGGCCAGCAGAAGCCATGTCAGTCCGGCGTTTACGCGCTCCCGTCGCGCGCTCGCCTCATCGTTCTCGCTTCCCGAGGCGGCGATCTGCGCGAGCAAACCATCCAAACGCCCCCAATCCGTTTCACCCATGCGCCGAACACAGTCTTCCGGCGACGCGATCTTTTGCGCGAGCGGCGCGTCCCACGCGCTGACGCAAATGCGCTGGACCAGTTCCGGCGTCCAAACCGCGATCCACATGGCGAAGTCGGGCGTGTGGTTTATCAACACATGGTCCTGCTCGGGAAACAGCCACAGGAGCGACCCGCGCCGAATATCGTGACGGCGCTCGCCCAGAAGATACGTCGCCGCGCCGCGCGTGACAAGATTTAGCTCCAGTTCATCGTGCCGATGCGCGCGCCGTTGCAACGGAAGCGAATCGCAAAACCAAACCGCGCCGCTTGCGCCGCCCGCTAAATGAAGCGTTTCGCGCGCAGGAAGTAAATTGTCAGCCGAAAGTGATAACATCGCGCCCTTTTCCGCTAAGATTCGCCGCGCCCGCGGTGGAAAAATGATAACGTAGGCGCGGGCTATAACGTAGGCGAGGGCTATATGGCAAGCTAAAACAAACGCCCCTCCGCGCCGGAAAGGTTTTTGTCCCATGAACAGCGTTGTCACCGAAGCGCAGAAACAACAGTTCGAGAACGAAGGCTACTTCGTTCTCGACGCCGTCATTCCCCCTGACCTTCTCACCATTTTGCGGGAGGCGTGCCAAAAGTCCATTGACAAAGTGGAGCGGGAAATGGACGCGCAGGGAACCGATGTTATCGGTCTCAACCGCCGCAACAGCCGCTACTTCGCATCCGGCTACGATAAACACTACCCCGAAGCGGGCGCGTTTCTGTTTTCCCCGCTGATGGCGGATGTGTGCCGGGAAACCATCGGGCCGGACGCGTTTCTGTTTTATGAGCAGTACGTGGTCAAGGCGGCGGAAAAAGGAATGGCGTTTTCGTGGCATCAGGACAGCGGCTATGTCGGCTACCCCCACCCGCCGTACCTGACCTGCTGGTGTCCGCTCGACGATGTTTCCGAGGAAAACGGCACGGTGTATATCTTGCCGTATGACCGGGCGGGAACCCGAACGATGGTCCCGCACAAGATGGACCCGGCGACAAACGACAAAGTCGGGTACTTCGGCGACGATCCGGGTATTCCCGTGATCTGTCCGGCGGGCAGTATAGCGGTTTTCGCATCCACGGTTTTCCACCGGAGCGGCTTCAACCGAACGCCGAACATGCGCCGGGTGTATCTGGCGCAGTATTCTCCGGTTGTCATAACGACCGATGACCGCTCGCGCCCGCTCAACTACGCGACGCCGTTTCTGGGGAACGGCGAGATTGTCGCCGAACCGCTCGCCGACGCGTAAAACGCGACGATGCGGTAGCCAGTCGCAAAAAACGAAACCACAAAGCGCGGGACGAGAAGAGTTCTCGTTCCGCGCTTTGTGGTTTTACGAAAACGCCACGAGAAATTCTGTCCGAGCGCGCCTATCTAATGCCGGGACGCTTCGGGCATTCTCTCCCGCGCTTTGGCGGACAGGGCGGGCAAATGCCCTTCGTGTTCCCAGACCTGTTGCAGATGCCGTTGCCGCTCGGGCGGGCCAGTTTCGCGCATAGTCTGACTGTGCATCGAGTCAATCCACAGACGGTCATGGCTGGCGACATAGTCCTCCAAGTCCGCGATCTCCTCCGGCGTTTCGCACTGTCTGCACAGGTTCAGCGTGAACATACGCCGCCGACTGCCGCCGCCGAACGCGGCATGGCGCAGGTTGTGGTTGAAGAAAACCACATCGCCCGGCGTGGATTCGAGCGCGATTGCGGGAACGTCGCGTCCCTCGATACCGAACAGGTCGGGGGCGCGGGCGGCGTCGTTTTCGCGCCACACGTCGCGCACGGGAATTAGGTGCGAGCCAGGTATAACGCGAAGCGCGCCGGTATCGCGCGCGACCGGGTCCAGATAGAACGCCGCCTTGATAAAACAGCCGATGTCGTGGTAACCATCCGAGTGCCAATTGGTGTCCCCGGTGTAATAGTTACCGTCGCCGCCGACATAGTTGAAGTCGTCGCCCAGCAGATTTTTGATTACGGGCGCAAGCGCGGGATGGTCGAGCAACGTGCAAAGCCGCTCGCGCTGGTCAATAAACGGCACCACGGTAGTGCGGCGGGTCGCATCGTGCTGAACGCCCCGGTCGGCGAAAACCGCCTCGAACTCGTCCATAATCCACGAAATATCGTCTTTGACAAGGCCCGGCAGGACCAGATAGCCGAAGGTATCAAAAAATCGCTTTTGTTGTTCCGGTGTTTGCATAACGCTCCATACGGTTCCGCCTTTGCGGAATGGAAACCGTATTCCCTTTCGGGAAGTCACCGTGATTATAGCATTTTAGAGGAGGTTGAACTCAACCTCCTCTACTCCCAGAACAACAAAGCGTCGCGTGAATTAACCGGCGACCGGCGAAGGATTGCGGTCGAAGCCGCTTTGGTGCCAGTACGGGTACGCCTGCGGGGCGGCGCTCGCCTTGTCCAACCGGGCTACCTGCTCGGGCGTTAAGTTCCAACCCACGGATCCCAGGTTTTGCCGCAACTGCTCCTCGTTGCGCGCGCCGATAATCACCGTAGAAACAGTAGGGCGTTGCAAAAGCCAGTTGAGCGCGATCTGGGGAACCGTTTTGCCGGTTTCTTCGGCGACCGCATCAAGGGCGTCTACCACGCGGTACACGTACTCGTCGTCCACCTGCGGGCCGCTGTCCTTCACGGTTTGCGATTGGAGGCGGCTCGACTCCGGAAGCGGCTGGTTGCGACGAATTTTTCCGGTCAAACGGCCCCAGCCGAGCGGACTCCACACCGCCGCGCCCACCTTCTGATCTATACCGAGCGGCATGAGTTCGCTTTCATAATCGCGCCCGATCAGCGAGTAATACGCCTGATGGGCGACGTAGCGCGGCAAGCCGTATTTCTCCGAAACCGCGAGCGACTTCATCAAATGCCAGCCCGAAAAGTTGGAGCAGCCGATATAGCGGATTTTCCCGGCCCTCACCAAATCCCCGAGCGTTTGCAGGGTTTCTTCCACGGGCGTCAAGGCGTCGAACGCGTGAAGTTGATACAGGTCAATATAATCCGTCCCCAAACGCCGCAAACTCGCCTCCACGGTTTCGATCAGGTGAAATCGTGACGAGCCGGTCCCGTTCGCGTCCGGGCTGGTACGAAAACCGCCTTTGGTGGAGATAAGAACTTTATCCCGCCGCCCCTTAATCGCCTGGCCCAAAATCTCCTCCGCCGCGCCGTTGGAGTACACATCGGCGCTGTCGAAGAGGGTGAGACCGGCGTCGAGGCAAATATCCACAAGCCGCGTCGCCTCCGCGACATCGCTCGATCCCCATGCCTTGAAAAACTCGCTGGTTCCGCCAAACGTGCCGGTGCCAAAACTAAGTACAGGGACTTTAAATCCCGAACCGCCCAGTAATCTGTGTTCCATGCCCCTGTTTACAACTCGCCTACGCGCCAAGTTCCCATTTAAAAGCCCAGAGGCGGCGCGTAAAGCGAGACAGAAAAATAAAAGCGCCTTTCCACCGGGAAAGACGCTTTTTACTTCTACCAATCTTGAACGCCTTTAATGGCGGCGGCTATCACGCGGGAATCGGTCGAGGCGGTCCGGCGTCCCGTCTCGGTCCTGATCGAAGCGATACCGGTCTTGGTTGCTGTTTTGGTTGTTGTCGTTGCGCCGGTCATAACCCGCACGGTTGCGGTCGTCGCGGCGGTTGTCGTTGCGCCAATCATCGCGACGCTCGTCACGCCGGTCGTCACGCCGATCATCCCGACGGTCGTTTTTGCGGTCATCGCGGCGGTCGTCGTTTCGGCGATCTTTGTTATCCGAGGCGCGCTCTTTGTTGCGATAGCCCCACGCCGGCGCGTGGCTCGGCGGACCCGCTTGCGCCGGGGCGACGGTTGTGGCGAGAAGCGCTGTCAGGCTCAGGACAGCAAGCCCCATAGACAAAATTCGGGGGCGGGCGGCGGCAATGCCATTCATTGTTTTCATCATCGTTTCCTTTTAATTCCGCGCATCGCGCGACGCTAAAGAAAACATAGTTTTCTTAACGCCCTATTTCGCTTTGCGCCGATTCGGTACCGTTTGGTCCGATGCTACATAAACGCCGCGCCGGGCCTGCGGCGTGACAAAAGGCGGAAACCGCTGATGAAAACAAATAAATTTACGGGGTGTCGTTTAGACGGCGAGCAGAACGGCGTGATCGTCGCCGGTTTGTTGGCGCACCATGCGGGCGTACAAACCGTCCGCCCGCACCAGCTCGTCGTGGGTTCCGCGCTCGGCGATCTCCCGGTTGTTGATGACCAAAATCAAGTCGGCATTGCGAACGGTGGACAAGCGGTGCGCGGCGATGAATGTGGTCCGCGTTTGCATCAGCCGCTCCAGCGCGCTCTGAATAATCTGCTCGGATTCCGGCTCCACCGACGAGGTCGCCTCGTCCAAAAGCAGAATGCGCCCGCCCGCCAAAAATGCGCGGGCGACCGCGACACGCTGTTTTTGCCCGCCGGACAAACGAACGCCGCGCTCGCCAATCGGTGTGTCGTAGCCTTGCGGGAGTTTGGACAAAAACTCGTGGGCGTTGGCCTGACGGGCCGCCGTTTCTACATCGGCGTCGGAAGCGTCGGGGCGGGCGTAACGAATGTTATCCCGCGCGGTCGCGGCGAACAAAAACGTTTCCTGGGGAACGTGCGCGATCTGACGGCGGAGCGAGGCTTGCGTTACGTCGCGCACATCCACGCCATCGAACGTGATACGCCCGTCCGTCACATCCCAGAAACGAGCAAGAAGCGCGAAAAGCGTGGACTTGCCCGCCCCGCTCGGCCCGACCAGCGCAATGGTTTGTCCGGGCGAAACAGCGAACGACACATTTTGAAGCACAGGCGGCAGGTCCGGATTGTAGCGAAACGTGACATTTTCAAAGGCGACCACGCCCCGGAGCGGCGGCAATTCGCGGGCTTGGGGGGCGTCGCGCACGGTTTCCTCGGCGTCCAGCACCTCGAACACGCGGGTTCCCGCCGCGACCGCCCGCTGAACCGTGTCGTTGATCTGCGTCAGGTCGTCAATCGGGCCGTAAAAATACCGCCCGTACGTGCGGTACGCCAAAAGGCCGCCGAGCGTGAACTGGCCTTGCAGAATTAAATACGCGCCGTAGATAATCGTGATCGTTTGCCCGAACGAGGCGACAAAGCGCACGAACGGGAAGAATGTCGAGCGGACGCGCACGGCCTGCAAATTCTCCGCGAGATAATCCCCGGTGACGCCCTGAAACGCCTCGGCTTCTTCGGCTTCGCGGGCGAAACTCTTGACCACCCGCACGCCGGACAAATCTTCCTGCAATTTGGCGGTGACCGCCCCCAATTTCTCGCGCGTGGCTTTGTAAACGCCGCGCACGCGCGCGTTAAAAAGGCGCAAGAAAAAGCCGACCAGAACGATGGGTAGAAGCGTCGCCAGCCCAAGTTTGAGGTTGAGCGAGCAAAAGATCACAGCCACGCCGATTAAGCGCAGGGCGTTGGCGAGAACCGAGTCTGTGCCGCGAATCACCACGTCCTGAACCGCGTCCACATCCGATCCCAGACGGCTCATCAGGTCGCCGGTGCGGGCCTCGGAAAAGTAACCTAAGGGCAGGCGCAACACCTTGCGGTATAACTCGTTTCGCAGATCGAACACAAACCGCTGTCCCACGGATTCCAGCAAGCGGGTGCGAAACGCGGATAGGAGAGAATCGGACGCATAAATACCGGCGAGGATCAAACCGGCGATAGGAAGTTCATTCCACAGCCGCTTGACGATGATGGTGTCAACGACGTATTTCCAAACCAGGCCCGGCGATAGTTCCAGGGCGACCGCGGCGACAAGGCAGGCGAAACCCGCCCAAACGGCCTTTCGGTAGGGACGCAGATACGAAAGCAAACGTAGAAAAACAGGCACGACGATTTCCAGTGTACCGTATTTAGCCTGACGCGCTTCGTTGCGCCACGGTGGCTTTCGCTATATTCGAGCGTACAGGAAACCTGTCGTACGTGAGTGACCCATTGTCAGTCCGACGCAATATCGAACCATTCGACGTTTTGCAAAACGAGGCGCGGGGCGGTGAGCCGTGCGACGCCCGAAGCCGGTGGCGGCGCGAGCGTCGCGGGAGCGTCCGCCACATACAGATCGAAGGTGGAACGGTCGGTTGCGCCCGGACGCGGAGCGAGGTAATAGATTCGCGCGCCGTTCGCCGCCCAGCGGGGACGCGCGACATCGCCGGATAACAAGCGGCGGTACGTTTTACCGGACGGATCGCACAGCCATAAGCCTTTGCGGGCGTTTGCGGAAACAAACGCAAGACGCGCGCCATTCGGGGCGATGGCAGGAGCGGAAGGACTGGTCCAGATCGGCGGCGGAGCGGGCGTTCCCGCCGGACGGGGGGCCGAAAGCGCGTTGATTTTACCCTCGGCGAGATTGACAACCGTAAGCGACGCAGGCGCAACAGCGGACGACGATCCCCTATCGGATGTCCCTGTAGCGCGCGGCGTTTGCCGACCTAAGCCGGCAAGCAAGGTTCCCGCCGCATCCAAATCCGTAATC
Source organism: uncultured Armatimonadaceae bacterium (assembly GCA_964252165.1). Classification (GTDB taxonomy): domain Bacteria; phylum Armatimonadota; class Armatimonadia; order Armatimonadales; family Armatimonadaceae; genus CAXUMS01. Next base: position 9,523 of record CAXUMS010000060.1, on the reverse strand, counting down.
GGCGCGAAGGATTTCCAGCGTCCCTGGGCATCCACAATCGCCGCCCCGGTTGCCGCGTCCACGGCGAAGGTAGCCCGGTTCGGCGCCGCGGGCGAGGTCACAAGCGTCGTTGGTGGTTGCGGCGCGGCGGGAACGGCAGGAATAGCGCCGTCGGAGGCGACAATGGGAACGGTCACCGAAGCGGCGGGCGCAGACGAAACGCACGAGATGTACAGCGTTTTGCCGTCCGCGCTGTAGCAAATACCAACCGGTTCCCACGCTTCAAATCCGCCGGGTAGCGGTTCGGCGTCGGCGCTTCCCGGGGCCGCCGCTGAAAGACGCGTTACTTTCCGCCCTTGCCGGTCACGCAAGGCGTCCGTAGACAACAACTTTTTTTGCCGTCGCCCGGTTTGATCCCCGACGAACAACGTAGCGGGGCGGGCGTTCATCCCGCGCCCTGCCCCATCGGCGAGGTCGGATGTTTTGGTTCCCGTGTTTGCCGTGATTGGCGCGGCAGGACGGGCGAGCCATGCGATCCGACGTCCGTCCGGCGAAACATCCCACAGCGTTCCGGTGTCGCGGGTGAGAAGCGTCAAGCGGCGAGGCGCGGCGAGAACGGTTTCCTCGTCGTTGTCGTTTGTGGCGTAGAGAACGCCACTTCTTTGGAAAAAGATCGTATCCGCCGCCCGAGCAGGGGCTATGGCGGCGCAACTAAACGCCATCGCCGCGCCAGCCGATGCCAGAAGCGAAGGCGCGAAAGCGCAACGGAAAGCGAAGCAAAAGCGAGAGTGAAAGCGAGAGTGAAAGCGAGAGTGAAAGTCCAGTGAATTCATAAAAGCGGCGGTTGTCCTGTCCGTTGTTGTTTTACCCGGATTTTCAGGTCGGGAGCAAGCGTTTGACGGACAAAAACAAAGCCCGCCGCGCAAGGCGCGGCGGGCTTTGGAACTGGATTGTTGTAAAACTACGGCGCCGGAGGCGTCAAAACCGTTCCGATGGGGTGCATCACGCCATTGCTGGCTTCGATGTCCTGCTCGGCGACGGGAACGCCGTTAACCTTGAGGCCGCCCACATTGGTGATCGTGAGCGTTTTGTCATTGACGGTCAGCAACTGTCGCCCTTCCTCCATCTGCTTCAGGTCCGCAATGGTGTAGCGCCCCCGAACCACATGGTAGTCCAGAACGTTGGTGAGTTGCGCTTTGTTTTCCGGGCGCATCAAGTCACGCATCTGCGATTCCGGCAACTTGGCGAACGCTTCGTTGGTCGCGCCGAAGACCGTAAACGGGCCGCCGGTGCGTAGCGGGTCGTCAAGACCGGCTTGCCGCGCCGCGCCGGTGAGGGTCGAGAAGTTGTCGGGCAGACCGGACGCCACATCGAAGATCGGCTTCGAGCTATCGCCCGCGATTAACGGAAGCGCGTTGCCGCCTCCCCCGCCCGCCGCCGCACCGCCGCCGCCGCTGACTGCGCCGCCACCGCCGCCGCC
>CAXUMS010000060.1:856-8054 GCA_964252165.1 uncultured Armatimonadaceae bacterium | reverse complement strand
CACGAAATACCGTCGCGTAAACGCCGTATCCGACAAGGCCGAGTACCGAGGTTTGAATAACATCCCGGTTGGACACGCCATCAATTCCCAGGAAGTCGCCGCTGTTATCGGGACCCGTTGTGGTATAGCCGTCCTGCGCCAGCGCGGATACGCTGGTGGACGGAATTTGCGCGGAAATCATGCCTGCGATGCTGATCGCGACGGCAAAACGTATAACTCTGTCTCGAAGCTTCATGCCTACTCCTTGTCGGGATTTGCGCCGCGCTCGCCGTTTTGTTCAAACGTCAAATTCGCCTACGTCCGGCCCCGCACCTGCCGAAACCGGACGCACGGAGAATTTCCGCTTGCCCGTTGTCATAACACCTAACACTTCGGTAGATGGAGATGAAAACTTTAGCGAGCGGCCTACCTACCTTACCGACCGCTTGAAGCGCCTTCGATTCCGGCGCTTACTTCTTTGTGTAGCTCGTCAATTCCTTCACCACAACCGCATCGCCAATAATGTATCGTTGCTTCACCACGCCGACGCCGGGAGCCAGCCAGCGCGTGATGGGAAAGGCGATTTGACGCCCCTCGGCGATGGTGGTCAGAACGCTGTCTACGCGCCACGCCTCGAACTTGCCCGCCGGGGTCTGAATAGTATCCTTCCCAGACACGCGGGAAAAACCGGTCGCCGGGTTTTTCTGTCCCATCATGCGGATTTCCCCTTCCCAGGACAAAGAAGAGCCTTCCTTGATGGGGGCGGCGAAGATAGGCATGGGCGGCGACATAATCATTTTCTGCGTCCCGCCCGCCGCTATCTGGCTTAAACCCTTGTTTGACAAAGCGAACAATTCCGAGCGCAGGGGAACGCCCTTTTGGTCCAGCGACAAGGACTTGCCGGAAACCGAGGCGATTGTCGCCGGGCCGGTTGCGGTAATGACTTCCGTGGCGGTTTTGATCTGTGAACCGTCTCTTGCTTCGATGCGTATAGTCATACGCCATTGACGGCCCTTGTCCATGGGAAACAGAGTCGCGGGCGACGGCGCAGGCTTCGCGTCCTCTATTGTTTCCGTTTCGCCGGTGCGGATGTAAGCGTGATCCACGCCCCCATTGGGGTCATCGCGGCAACCGGCGACGCTGAAAGCCGCAACCGTAGCGCAAAAACGGAGAACCGCACTGTTGAACCTTGGGCGCCGCTTTGTCACCGTTACTTCCCCTGTTCCCCATCGGCCTTCAGGCCCTTGAAAAGAGCGACCGACACTTCGTTCAAGTTCCGCTGGGCTTGTCGTCCTTGTTCATCAGCGGGGTCAATAACATTGTAGATGCGAACGATGCACACCTGCTTGCCCAGTCCGACCGCATCCCAGCCGGTGCTAAGGCGCGCGGCGACATCGCGGTAATTTCCCATGCGCCGCTCCACCGACGTTTGCCCGTCGCGGGTTTGTTGCCAGTAATACATCAGGATCCGCAAGCCATCGCCGCGCTTGAAAACCAGAGCGCGCACTTTGGCTTGCCCGTTGGCGCCGGGCAGAGCGAACACTTCTTTCGCCGTGTTGGTAAAACCGTTATCCGCGACGCAGACGGTGGGGTCGTGGTAGTTCTCGAACGGTCCCGCCGCAACAAGCGATAAGTACACCGTTTCGCCGAGCGGATTTTTGTATTCGTAGGCGGACACGAGCGGATACCCTAAGATTCCGCGAACAGCCGGGGCGACCTCCTGCGCGGTTGCGGTCCACGCCCCGACTTGACCGGGGACCCCGGCGGTATCGCTTACGTCGGGGAGCCATGCCCCGGCGTGCTGAAACCGAAAGGTCGAAAAAACGCCCACTGCCGCCGCCGCCGCCACTACCGCGCCCATCTTGATGTAGGTATTAGAAAACATATCCTTTTACCAATCCTTTCGCCGACCGCGCTTTTTGGTCCAACGACTTTGCGCCAACGCCGACCGTCGCTTTTTGGCGAAACTTTGAAACGGGCTGAAGATAACGCCCCAAACGCCGCCCATCCCCTTCCCGACCGCGCCCATCGCGCGGTCGGTCGCCTTGTTGGCGCCCGCCGTAATTTGCCCAACCGCGCCGAGCCGCGCCGCCGCGCGTCCGGCGAGGCGGTCGGTAAAGCGACCGGTCACCCGCGTGACCACGCTGAGTTTGGCTATTTTCTTGCCCGCCTCGGCGAAAACGGGTATGGCGTACCGGTTCGCAAGATACGTCATCGCAAGCGCAGGCGCAACAAGAAGGTACGGAAACAACGATTGAAGCGCATTACCGAACGCCGGGTTACTTTCCGATGTCAAGCCCATGCCGACAACACGCAAACCGTGCAGAAGCAATGCGAAGCACAGGCTCAGGATAAGCGTAATCACCGCCCAAAACGCGCGGGCGCGGGTCGCGATCAGGTACCAAAGCGTAAAGGCGAATACCAACGAGGCGATACCCGCGCCGTGGCACCGCTCGCTGGTAACGATAATATGTCCGTTGACATTCAAACTGCCTGTAAATACATCGTTCGGTAACGCAACGGCTTTTTTGCCCAGCAGGTTTAGAATCGCGGCGGCGAAACTGTTGCTGGCTTTCATGCAGAACATCTGCGATTTGGCCGCAACGGTTTCGGGCGGCGGAATAATCAAGAGCAAAAACAAAAACGGCGTCGCCATCGCCTTGAACATGGCCGGGCCGTAAACGCGCCGCACGATACCCGCCGTGATACACACCATGCCGATTATGGCGACAGCGGCGAGGCTGACCAGGTTAGACAAGATGAGCAAAATAGCCCCGAACGTGAGCAGTTTCATGCCGCTACGAAGGCGCCGGTTTTTATCCGTGAAGTGGTAAGACAAACCGGCCCACCGTCTGCTCAAACGGGCGCGGTCCATCCAGATAAGGCCAAGAAAGCCGGGCAGAATCCAAAACTGGAAATGCAAAACCGAATCCGGGTTGCTCCACCATCCCCACTCCCACCGAAGCGGCCCCCAGCCTGCGAACCGCTCTCCAATCCGCGGAACGCCCCATGCGAGCAAGTATGGGATAACAACCCATAGCCACTGACGCTCATCGGACACGAACCGGGCGACACGTGAGGGAAGCGAGGCAAGCGCATCCGACGCGCTTGTGAGACGGCCTTTGTCGCGGCGGGCATCGGAAACGGACGGCGCGGAAGGAGCCGGGGCGACGCCGTTGAGCGATGCCGCTGTAGACGCATCTTCGCCGGTCGGCGCGGCGGGCGCGGAAGCGTCCGCGACAAGGAAAGCGGAAGACGCGGGAAGCGGCTTCTCGGAGGTACGGGGGTCCGGCGTCACAGCAGATAAGCCTCGGGGGGTCCGCCCAAAACAGCGGGGTTATTTCGGATTATATCAGAAACCGCAAGCGCGGTTTTAACAGCCCTCGCGAGCCAAACAGAAAAGCCGCAGGGAAATCCTGCGGCTTTTACACACTTGAATCGGGGTGACAGGACTCGAACCTGCGACTTCAAAGCCCCCAGCTTTGCACTCTAACCAACTGAGCTACACCCCGGAACGGAAGCGCCTTTAGCGTATCATTGCGCCCGTTCGTTGTCAACGAAGCCGCCCTGCGGCTCGCCTGCGCTTGTCAAGGCGGAGCGTAGGCTCGTACAATGCAAGGAGGAACAAAGGCGACCTTATGAAACTAAACGGCGACAACCACAGCGAAGAACCCATCCCGCTCGTTTTTCTCGATCCTTACCTCGCGCCTTACGCCGACGCGTTGCAAGCGCGGCGACAGCGTTACCAGGACGCGCGCACCGAAATCGAGCGCGGCGGCGGTTTGCGCGGGGCGATAACGCAGGGGGCCGACTACTTCGGCTTCAACCGGGGCCGCAGCAACGACGAGGCGGGAATTTGGTACCGCGAATGGGCGCCGGGCGCGCGAGCCGTTTTTCTGATCGGGGATTTCAATGGTTGGGACCGTAGCCGAACGCCGCTCGCGCGCGACGAATGGGGCGTTTGGTCCGTGTTCCTACCGGACGGTTTGGGCGGGCCCGCCCACGGCGACCGCATCAAGGCGCATATTATCGGCGCGGACGGCGCGGCGTCCGACCGCATTCCCGCGTACGCGCGCCGCGTGGTTCAGGAAGGCGAGAACGGCCCGTTTGTCGCGCAGGTTTGGCTCCCCCCCGCTCCGTATCGCTTCGTTCACGACGCGCCCGTTTTGCCGCCGGGCGAGGGCCTTCGCATCTACGAGGCGCACGCGGGCATGGCGCAAGAGGCGGGTCGCGTCGGGACGTTTGACGAGTTCACGGACCATATACTCCCCCGCATCGCGCAGGGCGGGTACAACGCGGTTCAGCTGATGGCGGTCATGGAGCATCCGTATTACGGGTCGTTCGGCTACCATGTCAGCTCGTTCTACGCCGTGTCGTCGCGGTTCGGGACGCCGGAAGATTTGAAGCGTTTGGTGGACACGGCCCACGGCCTGGGGTTAAAAGCGCTACTCGATCTGGTTCACAGCCATGCCGTGAAAAACACATTGGAAGGCTTGAATCGCTTCGACGGCACGGACCATCAGTATTTCCACTCCGGCGCGCGGGGAACCCATCCCGCGTGGGACTCGCTCGTTTTCGATTACGAGCGCTACGAGGTCCGCCGTTTTCTTTTATCCAATGTGCGCTTCTGGCTCGAAGAATTCCGCTTTGACGGTCTCCGGTTCGATGGCGTGACCAGCATGCTGTACCACGACCACGGGTTCAAACGCGAATTTACGACCTACGACGATTACTTCGGCGCGAACGTGGACGACGACGCGGTGTTATATTTGCAGCTTGCCGCCGATGTCGCCCGAACCGTAAACCCCCATGCGGTTCTTGTCGCCGAGGATGTTTCGGGGATGCCGGGCCTTGCGCGCCCCATAGCCGAGGGCGGCGTGGGTTTTGAGTATCGCCTCGCTATGGGCGTGCCGGATTTTTGGATTGCGCTTGTCAAGGAGCGCGAGGAGGATTGGCGCCTGGGCGAGATTTACCGCGAGTTGCTCAACCGGCGCTGGGGGGAAAAGCACGTCGGCTATGTGGAAAGCCATGACCAATCGCTTGTCGGTGATCAAACGCTCGCGTTTCAACTCATGGGCGCGGCGATGTATACGGACATGGACAAGCGCCATCACAGCGTGGTGGTGGAGCGGGGCGTCGCCCTGCATAAGATCATCCGCCTTCTCACGTTCAGTCTCGCGGGCGAGGCGTACCTGAACTTTATCGGCAACGAATGGGGGCATCCCGAATGGGTGGATTTCCCCCGCGACGGCAATAACTACTCGTTCCAGCACGCCCGGCGTCAGTGGTCGCTCGCGGACAACCCGGATTTGCGCTACGCGGGTCTGGGCGCGTTCGACCGCGCCCTGCAAGCCCTTGACGCCCGGTTTCACCTGCTCTCTGATGGCCTGATCGAGCAATTGGCGCTCCACGAGGACACGCGGCAGTTAGTTTATCGGCGCGGTCCGCTTGTGTTCGCGGTCAACCTTCACGCAACCGAATCGTACGCGGGCCTTCGCATTCCGGTTCCCGATGCGGAAGATTACCAAATCGTCCTGAACACCGACGACGGCGCGTTCGCCGGTGCGGGCCGGGGCGACACAAGCGGCGAGGGAACGTACCCTATCCAGTCCGCCCCGATGTATGGGCGAGGTCAAAGCGTTCAAATCTACCTGCCGTCCCGAAGCGCGCAGGTCCTCGCGCCCGCCTCGTTAATCGTGTAAAAAGCGACGCGCCAGAAGGGCGGCGAGTTCATCCGATACGGCAGGGCATTGCGCCTTTATTTGCTCTGCGGTGATGTAGGCGATCGTCGGCTGAACCTGCCGCAGTTTTTTGATTACGTCTATGTCGTACGCCAGCAACTGTTTTGCGGCGTCGCCAGCCCTTCGGTACGCGTCATCCTTAAATGTACCGTTCCACCAGCCGTCTTCAAAAACATAATTCAGATACCATTGCGCAAAATACACGGCCAAGCCTTCTTCCAAAACGTTGGCGTCCGCTTTCCCGGTCGGCGACAGAAGATGAATACCCTCATGGGCGAGGTTAAGATACGCTTGGTAGCGATCCGTCAAACAGTCCATGTTCAACTGAACGATGATGTGTTTACAGTTACCCGGCGTCCATGTTTTTGAGTAGTCCGGGGCGAAGTCTATCCCCAGCAACGTGTAGGACCTATCCCGGTCGCCAAACATCTCTTCCGCTTTGAGAATAATTTCGCCAAGAACGGCGGCAAGCGTCCAGGAATACCCCTTGCCTGTGTCATACGGCTTGCCAGGCTTTGCGACAATGAAGCGTCGCTCGATGCGGATATATTTCCGTTTATATGGGCTTCGTGTGGTTCGTTTTTTCATTGTTATTGCCGATTGAACGTAAACGCGCCCGTTGTCAAGTTCACGTTCCCAAGCGCCCCGACCGGAAGCGTCAAGCGGCGCGGGATATGACCGTACAAAACGCCCGATACAACCGCGATGTGCGGCGGAGCGGCGTTCAAGACAAGTTGGGGAACCACGCGGGCGAGGTTCTCGTTTTCGTCGTCCTCGAAACCGTTGAACGATCCGATAAGAACGGCGGCGAGGTTGTCGAGAACGCCCGTGAGCCGCAACTGGGTCAGGCACCGGTCCACCGCGTACGGTTCCTCGTGAACATCCTCGATAACCAGAATCGCCCCGGCCAGGTCGGGAACGTACGGCGAGCCTAAAAGCGACGTGAGTAGGGACAAGCAAACCGGAATTACGGGTCCCGACACAGTTTCGCCGCCGCCAAGCGGCGGGCGCAACACGCTCCACGACGGGGCGTCGCTTCCCGGCCCCTGTAAAATGCGTTCCTGCGGAGACCCGGCCACGGCGGCCCAGAAACTCGTTTCGCTGTTCGGGTCCAGCGTGTCCTCGCCGAAGCCATGCCCCGCTGTCGCCATGATGCCCGAAAACGAAACCACGCCCGCCCTCGCCGCGAGCGCAAGCGACAATGCGGTCACATCGGAGTAACCGACCAACGGTTTCGGGTCGCGGCGCGCGGCGTCGTAGTCCAAACGGTCCAGAATCCGCATCGCGCCATAGCCGCCGCGTGCGCAAAGCACCAGGTCGATCTCGCGGTCGCGCAGAGCGTCGTTCAGGTCGCTCGCCCGGTCGTCGTCGGCGCCCGCAAGGTACGGCGCATCCGGTCCGGCATTGTCAGTTGCGTGCGCGCCCACCCGGACGCGGTAGCCGCGCGCTTCCAGGGCGGACACGGCCCGCGCGACGCT
>CAXUMS010000060.1:0-846 GCA_964252165.1 uncultured Armatimonadaceae bacterium | reverse complement strand
GCCAAACGCAGTTCATCACGGTTGTAGAATCCTTTGCGCCTAAATGCCGCGCGCGCACTCCGGTTTCCTGCCGCAACGGAACCGCCCCGCGTTGCGGGCCGCGCGCCTTTTCGGTTACGATGAGCGTGATATGTCATTTACCGAGGCGGACGCTCCGCTCATTTTGCTTCCCCTGCCGCTTCCCTTTATTCCCGGCGCGGCGATTTTCGATTGCGATGGAACGCTTGCCGATACGATGCCGCTTCATTATGTCGCGTGGCGAGAAACGCTGGATGCGCTCGGTTGCCCATTCCCCGAGGCGCAGTTTTATGCGTGGGGCGGCGTCACCGCATTTGAGATTATCCGTCGTTTGAACGAGGAACACGGGCTTGCGATGCCCGTTGTGGAAACCGCCCATGTCAAGGAGGCGCGGTTCGCCGAGTTGATACCGCAGGCGACCGTTCTTGCGCCCGTGGTCGCCGAGGCCGCGCGGTTCCGAGGCATTTGCCCCATCGCCGTCTCATCAGGCGGTTTGCGCGTCGTCGTCGAGGAAACATTGCGCGCTATTGGCATCCTCGACTGGTTCCCGGTGATCACGTGCGCCGATGATGTGCGACACGGCAAGCCCGAGCCGGACGTTTTTTTGCTCGCCGCCGAGCGTTTGGGCGTCGCCCCTGCCGATTGCGTTGTGTACGAGGACGCGCCCGCCGGTTTGGAGGCCGCGCGCCGGGCCGGGATGCGCGCCGTGGATGTGACGCCGTACGTCTAACGTTGTTTGCACTGCGCACGAACCAGCGTTGTCAAGGCCCGGTTGACCTGCCCCCATTTTATGTACCAGCAGGAAAGTTAGTTTCCGCCGTTTTTTGC
>CAXUMS010000059.1:0-25354 GCA_964252165.1 uncultured Armatimonadaceae bacterium | reverse complement strand
TTATCTCCTTGTCACAATGTCATCCCGTCACAATGCCACCTCGTCAAAACGCAAACCGTCCTTGCTTCTTCCTTGTTTGGGAAACACAGTCGGCGTTGTCGCGCCTCAAATAACAACGCCCCGCTCGAACAAACGAACCGGCTCGCTTCAAAGCCTTATTGAACAACAAGCAGGCAGGCAACTTGAACTTCCCGGCGGCGTTTTCTCCTTCTTCTTTATCCCTTTTTCCCGATAAAACCGGCAAAACAACCGCCCCTCGCTTGCTTCAAACCCAAAGCGAACAAATGATTGCCTCGGGTTCGGTTTATGTTCTGTGCAGGTTTTGACAGTTTTGACAGGTAAAAATTTCTGACGCACTTAGCGCTGTTTCTTGCCATCTGCGGAGGGCTATTTTATCGCTAACGACGCTTAAAAATCAGTTGTCCGGCTCTACTACACCTGCTATAATTCCGCCTGTACTCCCCTACCGGTAGTGAAAAAGGCGCGTTTCTCGCTTGCGACGAAACTGTATGCTCGCTTCCTTCCAAAGCGCGGGGTCGAGGATGACGCGACGTGGGCGAGCAACTAAATTTTGAAGATGAGGAGGTTTCGATCACGCTTCGGCGCGCTTGGGATCGCGCCCTGCGCGCCTTATCGTCGCGCGTCAACAAGCCCACATTTGAAACCCACTTCCGCTCGCTTCGCCCGGTCGCGCTCGCCGAGGAAAACGATGATCGGGGCCGCCTCGTGGTCGCGATCACACTCGGCGTCCCGTCCGCGTTTACGCGCGAATGGGTGGAAAAACGCCACGCGCCCTTGATCGTGTCCGTGTTCGAGGAGATCCTCGACCGCACAGTTATTTTGCGGTTCGCGCTTTTGCCCAAAGACGCGGACGGCGGAACCGCCTCCCGACTTGCCCCCCCGACGCCGGTCGCGCCGGGCGGAAACGGCGCGTCAAACCCGTCTTCCGGCGCGAGAGCGAAATCCGCCGCCGGGTCCTCGGCGCCCGACGCCGCCGCGCCGCTGATCGGCGATCTTTTCGCGAGCGGCGACGAGGACGCGTTGAGCGACAACGGCGATTGGGAAGGCGGCGCGCCCCGAAACGCCGCTCCCACAGCGCAAAACGGCGCAAGCGATGCAGAACTCGTTCCCGCCGCTGTGGGCGTCTCCCACGCGCCGCAGTGGGGCGCAACCGGCCCCTCCCGGCCCGCTCCGGTTCCCGATACGCGCCCGCGCCAAACCGCGCGTCCCGCCGCAAACAACGGCGGCGCAAACTCGCCCCACCCCGACGCGCCGGTTTTGAATGCGCGCTACACGTTCGACACGTTTGTCACCGGGCAGTCCAACCGCTTGGCGCACGCCGGGGCGAAAGCGGTCGCCGATGCGCCCGGCAAGGTGTATAATCCGCTGTTTTTGTACGGCCCGCCCGGTTTGGGCAAAACGCACCTGATGCACGCCATCGGCAACGAAATCGCCGCCAAAGGCGACGGGCGGGGCCGGGTCGCGTATGTCAGCGGGGAAACGTTCACGACGAACTATCTGGCGAGTTTGCGCGGCCAGAAAACCGAAGAGTTCCGGCGCAAATGGCGGTCCGTGGATGTGTGGCTGGTGGATGATATTCAGTTCATCGCGGGCAAGGAACACACCAAAGAAGAGTTTTTCCACACGTTCAACACGCTGTACCAAACCGGCAAACAGATCGTGATCTCGTCGGATCGGTCGCCGCGCGAGTTGCGCGCGATGGACGAGCGGCTCCGGTCGCGCTTCGAGTGCGGCTTGATCGCCGACATCGCCCCGCCGGATCTGGAAACCCGCCTCGCCATTTTGCACCGCAAGGCCGAATCCGAGCGCGCCCGTATCCCCGACGAGGTTTTGATGTACATGGCGCGGTTAGTCCAAAGCAACATCCGAACCCTCGAAGGCGCGCTGGTGAAATTGATCGCGTACGCGTCGCTGGTCAATTCGCCGGTGACCACGCAGCTTGCCGCCGATGTGTTGGAGCGGTATTACATCGCGGCGGGCGTGGGCGGCAACGGCGGCGGCGGCGATGTTCCGGTCGGATCGGACGGCTCGCCCAAAGCCGACGCCCACGCAAGCGAGCATAACGACGGCTTGCCGCATTTCGCGCACGCGATCCTTCGGGCGAGCGGGGAGAACGGCGCGGGCGTGACCGCCGAGGTGATCCGGCGCGTGGTCGCGCGCCGGTTCAATATCCATCCGGATGACCTGTCCGGCAAAAAGCGCGACCGCGACGTGTCGCACGCCCGTCAGATCGCGATGCACCTGATGCGCGAACTGACGGAGGCGAGTCTGCCCGGAATCGGCGAGTTTTACGGCGGGCGCGCCCACACAACCGTGATGCACTCGTGCGATAAAATCCGGGGCCAGATGCCCCTCGACGATGAACTGCGCGTTCTGATCGAGGACCTGATGACCCAGGTCCGGGCGCAACAAGGCTAACCAAATCACACGAAACGGCGGGGCGAAAAAGCCCGCCGTTTTGTTGTTTTTAACGCCCGAAAATACGCGAAAAACAGGAAAAATAGCGTTGCTTTGCTGAGCAAAGCAAACAAGTATTTCTACAATTTTTGTTCGCCACAAGTTTGCCTGTAGAAAAGCCGTTATAGAGCCTCTAAAGCGGCGAAAACAGCGTGAATTGGGGCGATTGTACACTCTGCAGCGCAAAGCAAACAAGTATTTCTACAGGTTTATCTACAGGCCCTGTAGAAACACTTGTTCGCCGTATGGGGCCTGTAGATAATGTGCATAACTTGGGAAGTTATCTACAGGCAAAAGGGAGTTATCTACAGGCAAACCGAAGTTATCTACAGGCTGGGCGATTTTTTTGTTTGTTTAAGTTCGCCTACTCTTAGCGGGTTTCCGATCCGTTTTTCTTGTTCATGACGCAGTCTCAAGCACTTTTTTGATACTTTGTTAAACAAAGCAAACAAGTATTTCTACAGTTTCTACAGGCATTAGTATTACTACTGTTACTTTTAAATATATATGCAGTAGATAAGATAGAGAAGGCGACGACTTTGTGGTTGGTCGCTTAGTAAGTTTCGGAGAAGCCTTGAAGAAGGACCGGAAAGCCGTGAAGAGGAATACAAGAAACGCAGGAAGGCGTGACGACGAGGCGAGAAATGAGGGAGCGTAAGATAAAACGGTTCGCGCGAACGGCTCCAAGTTCGATGACTTTATGGAAGCCGCGATGAACGCCCTCCCGCCCGGAACACTGCCTGATGGCTCCGCATGGGAAGGCGAATACGAGGTTCGCTATGTCCGCGCTGGAGCGAACACGGCAGTGTACGCCCAGGCCGGATGGTCCCCCGCGAATCCGTACGAACTTGCCACCGCTTCGCGTTTGGCGGATAATGGATTTGATGCGGTCTTACTTCGAGCGCGAGGCGGCGCGCCGGGCGAAACCATCCCAAATATCAAAACGCCGGACCTGGTTCTTTTGACAACCGACGCTCTCTTGTCGCCCCAGCGCAGCGAGAAAAGCGCGTTTTGGGAGATGAAAGGCGTTGGCTTCGACACCGATAACCTGAAACGATCCGCACAGCGCGGGGTCGCCGAGGGCAAAAAGCAAAGCGGAAATATCGTTTTGTTTGTGCGCGAGAATACCGCTTTTCCTGATACAGTAGCGGAGCTAAATAGCGGGGTGGCGGCGGCGTTGCATCATGACCAGAAAAACCGCGAGGTCAGGCAAATCATCCTTTTACGGGAAGATGGGAAACTCCAATTTCGGAGCGCTGAGGAGTTTGTGAATGGACACCGTTTTCAAAAATTTTGAAGAAACTATTCAAACCGCTTTGGAAAAGGGCGAGTTCCCCGACGCCGCAAAATTAATCGTTCGCGGTAAACTCGAATATGCGATGGAGCGCGGCGATTTGAGCGTGAAGCAGGCATGGGAATTGGAAGCCTTGATGGGCGATGAGTTCAACCAGCGCTATGCCCGCGCCTTCGAGATCGCAAGTTTCGGCGAGGTGTACGGGGACGCGCTTCCCGCAACCGTTCCGCCGGTTCCCGTGTAACCGGATTTTTCGTTTTCTTAATTGGTGATTCGTGCGCTCGCTTTTCAAGGTTTTCTTTATGCCGAAAGTTCTCGTTTACGTCACGCTCAAGCCCACGCTTTTAGACGCGCCCGGTCGCACCGTGGAAGGCGCGCTTCACAGTCTGGGATTCGATGACATCAGCGGCGTTCGGATCGGCAAGATTATCGAACTGCATATCCCGGAAGGAGTGATGGGCGATGAGGCGATCCACGAGCGCGTGACCGCGATGTGCGACAAACTTCTCGCCAATCCCGTAACGGAAAACTACCGGATCGAGGTCGAGCATGAACGGTGACGCCGATGCGCCGCGTATCGGGATCGCGGTTTTCCCCGGCTCCAACTGCGACCGCGACGCTGGGGCCGCCGCCTCCCTGTCCGGTTTGGGCGACCCGGTCTACCTGTGGCACGATCAGAGCGATCTGCAAAACGTGGACGCGGTTATCGTGCCGGGCGGCTTTTCGTACGGCGACGCGCTCCGGGCCGGGGCTATCGCGCAGTTCGCGCCGCTGATGGAGTCCATTCGGGCGTTCGCCAATGGGGGCGGCCTGATCCTCGGCATTTGCAACGGCTTTCAAATCCTGTGCGAGGCGGGCCTTTTGCCGGGCGCGCTCACCCGCAACGAAGGCCAGCGTTTCGTGTGCCGACACGTGCATTTGCGCGTCGAAACCACGGATTCGCCGTTCACATCGCTGTACGCGCCGGGCGACGTTCTTTCCATCCCCATCGCGCACGGCGAGGGACGCTATGTTTGCGGGCCGGAAACGCTCGCCGCGCTTGAAGCGGACGATCGCATTTTGTTCCGCTATGTCGAGGCGAATGGCGAGCGAACCGGCGACGCGAACCCGAACGGCTCGGAGGATAGCATCGCGGGCATTGTCGGCGGCCCCCATCGCAACATTTTGGGCATGATGCCGCACCCCGAACGCGCCTGTGACGCGCGCTTAGGCTCGCAGGACGGGTTACGCCTGCTTCAAAGCGTCCGCGCCCGTCTCCGGCCCGCTGAGGCCGCTTTAGCGCGGTAGCGGGAAGGTGTTACACGCTCGTTAGTTGTCGGCGCCCTTCGCCAGCAGATGGCAAAGGAAACAAAGAGTGCGGCGCGTTTACTACCATACAAGCGTGCGGCGCGTTTTACAAGGAGATAAATCTCCTCGCTACATGGCGCTTCGCGCCGGTCGTCCTACGGACGGAATGGACGAGGTTAATAATGGGGTGACATAACGGCGTGAGGTGGCGCGGTTTATCCATCCATCCGGGTTTAAACCAACCCTGTCAAATTCTTCCGCCTTTACGTCCGCAGGACGACCGGCGCGAAGCGCCACGTAGCGAGGAGATTTATCTCCTTGAACACTTTTTCAAACCAACAGCCCAATATCTCGTTTATCTCGTTTCCATCACACCGCCATGACAACTACCACTGTTGAAAACGCTCTTGTCGAAAACGGTTCCCCGGAACCCGCCGCGCCGGTCGCCGCTCCCGCCGCGCTGACGCCGTTCGCGCGCGCGCTTGCCGCCATTCCGCTTTTCGCCTCGCTCGAAGGCCAGCACCTGACGGTTCTCGCCACCCGGCTTCGGCGGCGCGCGTACGCGGAGCGGGCGGTGATCGTGCGGCGCGACACGCCCGGCGACGCCTTGTTTATCCTGCTCACCGGTAAGGTCAAAGTCAGTTATCCCGCCGCCGACCCGGACGATGCGGAAACGATCATCGCGCTGATGCGGGCGGGCGATTTCTTCGGCGAGTTATCGGTTTTGGATGGCGAAGGCCGCTCCGCCGATGTGATCGCGCTGGAGCCGACCGAGTGCCTGGTTTTATCCGCAACCGACTTCCACGAGTGTTTGCGCCAAATGCCGGAAATCTCACTCGCGCTTTTGAAGCAACTCGCCGGTCGCCTCCGGCGCTCGACCAAATGGATCCATTCGCTCGCCTCGCAGGACGTGTACGGGCGAATTGCGCAACAACTTTTGTACCTGTCCGACGCGCACGGGAAAAAACTGCCGGACGGCGCCATCCGCATCGGCGTCCGCCTGACCCAGGGCGATTTAGCCGGGATTGTCGGCGCGTCGCGCGAGTCCGTCAACAAGGCGATGGGCTTTTACAAGTCCAAAGGCTACATTTCCGTGGACACGTCGCACTACATTACGGTTCATAACCCCTCCGCTTTGGAAATAAGAACGCAGTAGAAAAACCAAAACGGCGTTAAAGCGCGCAAGTGCGAGGCGTTCCCGGCGATTTGTTCGGGGCGTTGTCACGAAACAAGCGCAAACGACGTTCTTAATCGTTGAGGGAATGAACATGAACGTGAAACCAAATTCTCGCCGGGAAACCGGGCAAGCGGCGGGCCGCCGTACGCCCCGCATCGCCGCCCAGGCCGCGCTAAGCGTGGCGGTTGCGGGGGCGACGCTTGTGGCCTTCGCGGGCGCGGCCCACGCACAGGGCGCGCGCGGCATCCCGCGCGGCAATATCGGCGGCAGCGGTAACCGAGGCGGCGGTTCGCCGCAACCACAGCCACAGCAACAACCACAGCAACAACCACAGCAACAACCACAGCCACAGCCTCAGCAACAACCGCAACAACAACAAGCCCCGCAGGCGCGCCCGAATATACCGGCGTACCTGCCGCCGACAAACACGTACAACAACGGTAACGGCACGGTGATTTTGCCGCCGCGCGGCGCGGTTTACAACAACGGCAATAACAACAACGGAAACAACCAGAATCCGTTCGACTACTTTAACGGCAATCGTGACCGCAACAACGACCGCCGCCCGTTGCCCAGCACGCTTGGCGCCAACCGCACCGATCTAAACTCGTGGCGACCGTCGGACGGCACGCCGTTCCGTCCGGGCGCGAGCGTGTATCCCGGCTATGTTCAGCCTGGTCCGTACGGCTCGTATGGCTACATCACGGGCGGCGCAACGTACATAACGCCCCCTGCGATTGGCGGAACAACCATTATCACAAATAACCCGTACGGCTATTATGACAACGGCGCGTATGGTTATTACAATAATGGCTATAACAACGGCTACTATAACAACAACACTGGTTATTACAATAACGGCTATTACAACAATGGCTATACGACCGCAATACCGCCGCGCGTCACCGAATACGCCAGCCCCAATACGACCACGGTGATCTCGAACGGCAACGTGTTTATCTTCGGCGGCTATCAGTCCTCGTTTGTCAGCGGGACGAGTATCTTCTCGCCATTCGGCTCGGTGTACAGCCTGCCACCGTACATCAGCACGCGCTACGTTATCAACAACGCGTACCCGTATCAGTCGTACAAAACGCTGGGTTCGATTGCGCCGTGGTCGGACACGGACCGGTTCTACGCGGCAAACGAAACGCGCGGTCAAAAGTTGCGCGCCGCGCTAAACGATGTCACACGGTTCTGGGAGGACGAGGACGTGCGCGGTTTGCGTCGTCACACCGGGGGCGGTTCCGGGGCCGCCGACACGGTGGGTATTTTCAAAAACCAGAAATACTCGTACTCGCTGAAGCGACGCGACTTCCTCGATCTCGCTCTGGACGCGCTGGACCGGACGGAAACCGTTGCGTTCCGCTTCAAGGATGTGCGCGAGCGAAGCGACGGCCTCGTAGATGCGTACGCGACCCACACGTACAAGCTGAAGGGCGAGGGCAAAGCGGCCCGCAACCGCTCGGCGAACGTTTACCTCAGCCTCGTTTACTCGGAAGGCGAATGGTACATCAGCGGCGCATCGTTCGCGCCGGAAACCGCTGAATAAACGTCACGCGAACGCGCTTTGTCCGGTGACAAAGCGCGCGTTCTTAACGGTATTACCAACAACGCGGGTTGAAATCCAACCGATTTCAACCCGCGTTCTTTGTTTATCGTTTGCGTCTACGTTGTCGTTTGACTAAATCGCTCAAGCCGCGCGGCTCCCTCTTCCAGGGAAGAGCAACCTTACGTTGCATCGTTCATTTTCTTTAGCGACGGGTTTATCTCTTAGACCGCTTGAGGCGGTTTAAGAGATAAATCCGTCGCCCAAGCAATGCCCGGTCCAGCGTGTGGCTGGTCCCCGCTGGAAGGCGAGCCGCGCGGCTTGAGCGATTTAGCCCCTCACCAAGTAGACGAAAACGACAAACAAACAACCAAATTGTGTTTTTCCCACTTGGTTCGCCCGATACTATAGGGCAAAAGCCTTCGGTTTGAAAGGTGTTATTTCTTCGTGCTACATAGTCAACTTTCGCGGGGCGGCCCCGCTTCCCGGCCCGCATCGCTTCTCGCCGCGCTTCTACCCGCCGCTTTCGTCACGGCATCCGTTGTTGTGGGCGTATCTGCGGCGCACGCCGCTGACCGGCCCGCGCGGGGTTTGGTAACCCGGCGGCTGGAGAAAACCCCGCCGGTCGCCGCCGACGCCGTGCGCGTGTCCGTGTTCGGCGACGGATCGGGGGCGCGGTTTCAGGTGCGCCTGCTCGCCCTCGGCAAAGACGGCGTGGATGTCGGCGCGTACTGGGCGTCGCCGTCCGTTACCATCTCCCACAAGGGCTGGAAAACATTCACGTTCCCCTTGTCCGCGTTCGCGTTCCAATCCGATCTGAATCCCGAGAACGCCGCGTTCCCGCCCACGCCGACGCTCGCCGCGACGGGCGTGGACACGCTTCAAATCGCGGTCACATCGGAAGCGTCGCGCCTGTTCCTGGACGATCTGGGCTGGACCACGACCGGCGCGGCTTTGACCGAGCCGGTATTGCAGTCCATTGATAGTTTCGAGAACCTAACCGCCAATGCGTGGCGCGCGGGCGGCGATTACGAGCAGGCGCGTTCGGTTTCGTTCGGAAACAACAAGGCGGCGAACTATGTCAAGAACGGGCAAGGCTCGTTTCAAATCGCCGTGCAGTCGCCGATCACCGCTGAGCGCAAACTGAACCTGCCGGTTGTGAATGCGCGCCTCAAGGCCCGTTCCAAGACGCCGTATGTCGTGTATTCACGGGCCGCGTTCGAGATCATACGGCCCGAATCCGTCCCGAACGCCGCCGAGGTGACCACCCCGGCCCGGGTCGGCTTGTTCGCGTGCGCCGAAGAGGTGGAATCCGCCTCGGTCGCCGTGTACGCCGCCCGTGATTTGACCAATTTAACCGTTCGGGTGGTCGGGCCGTTCTACTCGGAATCGCGCCAGTCCCAGTTGCCCGTGTCGGCGATTGATGTGCGCGTGGTCAAGGTGTGGAACCAGGCGGGGCTGGGGGCGGCGTCGGAGCCGGGCGAGGCGATCGCGACGCCGGAACTCTTGCTGAAGGACGACCGGCAACCGTTGCTGGGGCCAATGCCCGATGTCCGTCTGACCGGCGACCCGGTGACCAGTGTTCCGGCCCAGACCGCCAAGCAATTCTGGGTAACGGTGCATGTTCCCAAGCGGCAGTCGCCGTCCAAGTACACCGGAAATCTGGTTTTCTCCGCCGATGGCGTTTCCCCGACCTCGGTTCCGTTCACGGTCGAGGTGTTACCCATGCCGCTCCGAACCGCGTTTCTGCAATACGGCATTGACCTGCGCTCGCGCTTGTCCGCGCGCGACGCCGCGCCGGGCGAGCCGGTGGTCAATCAGCAAACGTTCGCCGCGCAACTCGCCGATATCCGCGACCACGGTTTCCGATTTGTCAGTCTCTACGAGAAGCCGGGCGACAATCTGGACGCCGCGCTGAAACTCTACGCCGCCGCCGACCTTTCCGCGAACGGCCCTATCGTGCTGACCGCGCCGATCCGCGACAAACGCGACTTGGAAAATATAGAGAAAAACCGCGAGAAGTTCGGCCTCCGCCCCGATATGGAGTTTTACTACCGGTTGCCGGACGCCGACGCCGCCTCGCCGGAACTTGCGTCCTCGTATGCGAAGCGCATCCGCGAGGTGAATCGGGCGGCGCAAATTCTCGCCCCGACGCCGTCCACGCAGGTATTTAACGCCCTCGGGAAATCGCTCGACATACCGTTGTACTCGGTATCGTCGGACTACGCCCAGCGCCTCCTTGCGACCGGCAAACGCGAAACGTCCAACCGCGACTGGTGGACCTGGGACATTTCGCGCGAAGACCCGATCCGCAACCGCCTGTTGACGGGCTTCCTGCTGTACCGCACCGGCTCCCAATCGTCGCCGCTTTACGGCGCGTTCCCCGGCCCGTACCAGTTCAACCCGAACCCCGCCGTGGACCCGTTCGATGAAACGTCGAGCGGCGCGCAAGCCTCGGTCGCCGCGTCCGCATCGGCCCAAACCACGGCAAACGGGGCCACGAGGGTCATTGCCGCAACCGACGATGGCAACCTGGCGTCGCCAACCGCGCCGCTCGTGTTGCGCCCCCAAATGACGACGTACCCCGCCGTAAACGGGGTGATCGACACCCTGCAATGGGAGGCGGCCCGGGAAGGCATTGACGATATACGCTACATCGGGGCGTTGAAGCGCTATATCCGCGATCTCAAAGACGCCAAAGTCCGAAAAGACGCAACTGACGCCGCCGATGCGTTCCTGGCGACCCGCCTCCAGAAAGACCCGACCACGCTCTCGCCCGCCGAACACCAAGCCCTGCGCCGCGCTATCGTGGAACAATCCCTAAAACTACTCACGATCCTAAGAGGAAGCGTCCGCGGCTACACCGGGTAGTTATGGTTCGTTAGATTGGTTGCGTTATGTGGGTGCGCTCAAGCCGCGCGGCTCGCCTCCCAGCGGGGGCCAGCCGGACGCTGGACCGTGCATTTCTAAAACGAAAGGTTCGCCTGTCTTTCGACACGTCGAAAAACAGGCGAACCTTTCGTTTCTTAAAAACACGATGCAACGTTAGGTTGCTCCCCCCTGGAAGAGGGAGCCGCGCGGCTTAAGCGCACTCACATAACGCAACCACCCCACCTAACGAACCACAGCCCTTAGTTGGAGGGGGGCATCAGGACGGTGTCAATCAAGTGGATGACGCCGTTGCTCGCCTCAATGTCCGTGACGATCACGCGGGCGTCGTTGACCATTACCGGGGCCGTGGTCTTCACGTTCAGCGTCGCGCCCTGCACCGATTTGGGCATGGACGGATTGCTCATCGCCATCACATCGGCGGCTTTCACGCGGCCTGGGATCACGTGATAGGTCAGGATAGCGACTAGCTTCTCCTTGTTCTCGGGCTTCAAAAGCTCATCCACGGTTCCTGCCGGAAGCTTGGCGAACGCGGCATTGGTCGGCGCGAAAACGGTGAACGGGCCGGGGCCTTTGAGCGTTTCGACCAATCCGGCGGCCTTGACCGCCGCGACCAGGGTGGACAAATCGTTGTTGCTCATCGCGACATCGGTGATGTCGCCCTTCGCCGTATTGCTCATGCGGCCCATGACCGTGCCGCCGCCCACGGACGAGCCGGACACACCGGATGGCGCGATCATCATCGTGCTTGCCCCGTATCCGGGCAAGTCATCGCTGAGGTAGCTTGTCGGGACGTTCTGCATACCGGCGAGCTGGATAAGGGACACGCCGCCGACGCGGACGCGACCGAGATAGTACTCAATCGGGATGCCGGTGCGAAGCGCAAGGTTCGCGGCTCCCTTGATGGTCGCGTCATCGAAGCCCATCGCACGGTAGCGGTTGACCTCGCGGGCGTCCAGGTTGTTATAGATAAAGCGGGCGCGGTACGCCTGCATCCCCTTCATGCCGCCGGTGAGTACCACGGCGTTGTCCGTGGTGTTGCTACTCATGCTACCGGTCGTGTTTGTGGACGATTGCGCAAAAGACGGCGCGATGGCGATGGCTCCGAGTGCGAGCGTTGCGGCTAAGTAGTTAATTGCCTTCATTGTCTTGTTCAAACCTTCCATTTTCAAAGTTTTCCGTTCGCGGGTCTCGGCTATTCGTGCAACACGGAACAAGGAGCAAGGGAAAACACCCCGTTCCCTTTCCGCGAGAGCCGCCGCAAACATCAACTTTCGCCCTTACAACATACCGAAACTGCTTGTCCGCTAAACCTGCTTGCCAGCCTCCGGCGTTTTTTTGGCGGCTCCGAATTTGCTTTCGGTTCCCGTCCGAAGTCGCGCAATGTTTTTGCGGTGACGCAGAACCACGAACGCGCCTGCGAGCGCGCCGAAAAGACGGTACGGAAGCGGCAGGGGAAACGCCCAGAACAACCCGGCCTGCGCTATCGCGGCGATAAGGGAGCCGAGCGAAATATAGCGGGTGACCGCGACCAC
Source organism: uncultured Armatimonadaceae bacterium (assembly GCA_964252165.1). Taxonomy (GTDB): domain Bacteria; phylum Armatimonadota; class Armatimonadia; order Armatimonadales; family Armatimonadaceae; genus CAXUMS01. Next base: position 13,145 of record CAXUMS010000059.1, on the reverse strand, counting down.
AGCAAAGAACACGACCAGCGCGCCGCCCGCAACCAGCGGCGACAAGCCCAGAAGCACGCCCAGCGAGGTTGCGACGCCCTTGCCGCCATTGAAGCGCACGAACGGCGAGTAGATATGGCCCAGAACGGCGCACAAACCCGCGCCCACAATCAGCCACGGCGAGGCATGCAAATAGTGGGCGAGCGCGACGGCGGCCCAGCCTTTGAAGGCGTCCAGGATAAGAACCGTGACGCCCGCCGCGACGCCCAGCTCGCGTAGGGTGTTGGTCGCCCCGATATTGCCGCTTCCCCGCTCGCGCAAGTCCACGCCGCGCAGTTTGCCCGCGATAAATCCCCACGGAATCGCGCCGAAGAAAAACGCCCCAACGCACAAAAGCAGGTCGCGCAACATCATAGTTGCGTAATTGTACCCTTCTTTTATAACATCGGGTGACACAAGATATTGACAACCGAAAAGCCCGCTTTCTTGCAAGAAAGCGGGCTTTTCGGTTGTCAATATCTTGTGTCACCCGATGTTATAAAAGAAGGGTACAATTACGCAACTATGATGTTGCGCGACCTGCTTTTGTGCGTTGGGGCGTTTTTCTTCGGCGCGATTCCGTGGGGATTTATCGCGGGCAAACTGCGCGGCGTGGACTTGCGCGAGCGGGGAAGCGGCAATATCGGGGCGACCAACACCCTACGCGAGCTGGGCGTCGCGGCGGGCGTCACGGTTCTTATCCTGGACGCCTTCAAAGGCTGGGCCGCCGTCGCGCTCGCCCACTATTTGCATGCCTCGCCGTGGCTGATTGTGGGCGCGGGTTTGTGCGCCGTTCTGGGCCATATCTACTCGCCGTTCGTGCGCTTCAATGGCGGCAAGGGCGTCGCAACCTCGCTGGGCGTGCTTCTGGGCTTGTCGCCGCTGGTTGCGGGCGGCGCGCTGGTCGTGTTCTTTGCTGTGGTCGCGGTCACCCGCTATATTTCGCTCGGCTCCCTTATCGCCGCGATAGCGCAGGCCGGGTTGTTCTGGGCGTTTCCCCTGCCGCTTCCGTACCGTCTTTTCGGCGCGCTCGCAGGCGCGTTCGTGGTTCTGCGTCACCGCAAAAACATTGCGCGACTTCGGACGGGAACCGAAAGCAAATTCGGAGCCGCCAAAAAAACGCCGGAGGCTGGCAAGCAGGTTTAGCGGACAAGCAGTTTCGGTATGTTGTAAGGGCGAAAGTTGATGTTTGCGGCGGCTCTCGCGGAAAGGGAACGGGGTGTTTTCCCTTGCTCCTTGTTCCGTGTTGCACGAATAGCCGAGACCCGCGAACGGAAAACTTTGAAAATGGAAGGTTTGAACAAGACAATGAAGGCAATTAACTACTTAGCCGCAACGCTCGCACTCGGAGCCATCGCCATCGCGCCGTCTTTTGCGCAATCGTCCACAAACACGACCGGTAGCATGAGTAGCAACACCACGGACAACGCCGTGGTACTCACCGGCGGCATGAAGGGGATGCAGGCGTACCGCGCCCGCTTTATCTATAACAACCTGGACGCCCGCGAGGTCAACCGCTACCGTGCGATGGGCTTCGATGACGCGACCATCAAGGGAGCCGCGAACCTTGCGCTTCGCACCGGCATCCCGATTGAGTACTATCTCGGTCGCGTCCGCGTCGGCGGCGTGTCCCTTATCCAGCTCGCCGGTATGCAGAACGTCCCGACAAGCTACCTCAGCGATGACTTGCCCGGATACGGGGCAAGCACGATGATGATCGCGCCATCCGGTGTGTCCGGCTCGTCCGTGGGCGGCGGCACGGTCATGGGCCGCATGAGCAATACGGCGAAGGGCGACATCACCGATGTCGCGATGAGCAACAACGATTTGTCCACCCTGGTCGCGGCGGTCAAGGCCGCCGGATTGGTCGAAACGCTCAAAGGCCCCGGCCCGTTCACCGTTTTCGCGCCGACCAATGCCGCGTTCGCCAAGCTTCCGGCAGGAACCGTGGATGAGCTTTTGAAGCCCGAGAACAAGGAGAAGCTAGTCGCTATCCTGACCTATCACGTGATCCCAGGCCGCGTGAAAGCCGCCGATGTGATGGCGATGAGCAATCCGTCCATGCCCAAATCGGTGCAGGGCGCGACGCTGAACGTGAAGACCACGGCCCCGGTAATGGTCAACGACGCCCGCGTGATCGTCACGGACATTGAGGCGAGCAACGGCGTCATCCACTTGATTGACACCGTCCTGATGCCCCCCTCCAACTAAGGGCTGTGGTTCGTTAGGTGGGGTGGTTGCGTTATGTGAGTGCGCTTAAGCCGCGCGGCTCCCTCTTCCAGGGGGGAGCAACCTAACGTTGCATCGTGTTTTTAAGAAACGAAAGGTTCGCCTGTTTTTCGACGTGTCGAAAGACAGGCGAACCTTTCGTTTTAGAAATGCACGGTCCAGCGTCCGGCTGGCCCCCGCTGGGAGGCGAGCCGCGCGGCTTGAGCGCACCCACATAACGCAACCAATCTAACGAACCATAACTACCCGGTGTAGCCGCGGACGCTTCCTCTTAGGATCGTGAGTAGTTTTAGGGATTGTTCCACGATAGCGCGGCGCAGGGCTTGGTGTTCGGCGGGCGAGAGCGTGGTCGGGTCTTTCTGGAGGCGGGTCGCCAGGAACGCATCGGCGGCGTCAGTTGCGTCTTTTCGGACTTTGGCGTCTTTGAGATCGCGGATATAGCGCTTCAACGCCCCGATGTAGCGTATATCGTCAATGCCTTCCCGGGCCGCCTCCCATTGCAGGGTGTCGATCACCCCGTTTACGGCGGGGTACGTCGTCATTTGGGGGCGCAACACGAGCGGCGCGGTTGGCGACGCCAGGTTGCCATCGTCGGTTGCGGCAATGACCCTCGTGGCCCCGTTTGCCGTGGTTTGGGCCGATGCGGACGCGGCGACCGAGGCTTGCGCGCCGCTCGACGTTTCATCGAACGGGTCCACGGCGGGGTTCGGGTTGAACTGGTACGGGCCGGGGAACGCGCCGTAAAGCGGCGACGATTGGGAGCCGGTGCGGTACAGCAGGAAGCCCGTCAACAGGCGGTTGCGGATCGGGTCTTCGCGCGAAATGTCCCAGGTCCACCAGTCGCGGTTGGACGTTTCGCGTTTGCCGGTCGCAAGGAGGCGCTGGGCGTAGTCCGACGATACCGAGTACAACGGTATGTCGAGCGATTTCCCGAGGGCGTTAAATACCTGCGTGGACGGCGTCGGGGCGAGAATTTGCGCCGCCCGATTCACCTCGCGGATGCGCTTCGCATACGAGGACGCAAGTTCCGGCGAGGCGGCGTCGGCGTCCGGCAACCGGTAGTAAAACTCCATATCGGGGCGGAGGCCGAACTTCTCGCGGTTTTTCTCTATATTTTCCAAGTCGCGTTTGTCGCGGATCGGCGCGGTCAGCACGATAGGGCCGTTCGCGGAAAGGTCGGCGGCGGCGTAGAGTTTCAGCGCGGCGTCCAGATTGTCGCCCGGCTTCTCGTAGAGACTGACAAATCGGAAACCGTGGTCGCGGATATCGGCGAGTTGCGCGGCGAACGTTTGCTGATTGACCACCGGCTCGCCCGGCGCGGCGTCGCGCGCGGACAAGCGCGAGCGCAGGTCAATGCCGTATTGCAGAAACGCGGTTCGGAGCGGCATGGGTAACACCTCGACCGTGAACGGAACCGAGGTCGGGGAAACGCCATCGGCGGAGAAAACCAGATTTCCGGTGTACTTGGACGGCGACTGCCGCTTGGGAACATGCACCGTTACCCAGAATTGCTTGGCGGTCTGGGCCGGAACACTGGTCACCGGGTCGCCGGTCAGACGGACATCGGGCATTGGCCCCAGCAACGGTTGCCGGTCGTCCTTCAGCAAGAGTTCCGGCGTCGCGATCGCCTCGCCCGGCTCCGACGCCGCCCCCAGCCCCGCCTGGTTCCACACCTTGACCACGCGCACATCAATCGCCGACACGGGCAACTGGGACTGGCGCGATTCCGAGTAGAACGGCCCGACCACCCGAACGGTTAAATTGGTCAAATCACGGGCGGCGTACACGGCGACCGAGGCGGATTCCACCTCTTCGGCGCACGCGAACAAGCCGACCCGGGCCGGGGTGGTCACCTCGGCGGCGTTCGGGACGGATTCGGGCCGTATGATCTCGAACGCGGCCCGTGAATACACGACATACGGCGTCTTGGAACGGGCCTTGAGGCGCGCATTCACAACCGGCAGGTTCAGTTTGCGCTCAGCGGTGATCGGCGACTGCACGGCGATTTGAAACGAGCCTTGCCCGTTCTTGACATAGTTCGCCGCCTTGTTGTTTCCGAACGAAACCGAACGCGCCTGCTCGTAATCGCCGCCCGCGCGCCACGCATTGGCGGTTAGGTTCTCGAAACTATCAATGGACTGCAATACCGGCTCGGTCAAAGCCGCGCCGGTCGTGGTCCAGCCCAGATCGTCCAGGAACAGGCGCGACGCTTCCGATGTGACCGCGATTTGAAGCGTGTCCACGCCCGTCGCGGCGAGCGTCGGCGTGGGCGGGAACGCGGCGTTCTCGGGATTCAGATCGGATTGGAACGCGAACGCGGACAAGGGGAACGTGAATGTTTTCCAGCCCTTGTGGGAGATGGTAACGGACGGCGACGCCCAGTACGCGCCGACATCCACGCCGTCTTTGCCGAGGGCGAGCAGGCGCACCTGAAACCGCGCCCCCGATCCGTCGCCGAACACGGACACGCGCACGGCGTCGGCGGCGACCGGCGGGGTTTTCTCCAGCCGCCGGGTTACCAAACCCCGCGCGGGCCGGTCAGCGGCGTGCGCCGCAGATACGCCCACAACAACGGATGCCGTGACGAAAGCGGCGGGTAGAAGCGCGGCGAGAAGCGATGCGGGCCGGGAAGCGGGGCCGCCCCGCGAAAGTTGACTATGTAGCACGAAGAAATAACACCTTTCAAACCGAAGGCTTTTGCCCTATAGTATCGGGCGAACCAAGTGGGAAAAACACAATTTGGTTGTTTGTTTGTCGTTTTCGTCTACTTGGTGAGGGGCTAAATCGCTCAAGCCGCGCGGCTCGCCTTCCAGCGGGGACCAGCCACACGCTGGACCGGGCATTGCTTGGGCGACGGATTTATCTCTTAAACCGCCTCAAGCGGTCTAAGAGATAAACCCGTCGCTAAAGAAAATGAACGATGCAACGTAAGGTTGCTCTTCCCTGGAAGAGGGAGCCGCGCGGCTTGAGCGATTTAGTCAAACGACAACGTAGACGCAAACGATAAACAAAGAACGCGGGTTGAAATCGGTTGGATTTCAACCCGCGTTGTTGGTAATACCGTTAAGAACGCGCGCTTTGTCACCGGACAAAGCGCGTTCGCGTGACGTTTATTCAGCGGTTTCCGGCGCGAACGATGCGCCGCTGATGTACCATTCGCCTTCCGAGTAAACGAGGCTGAGGTAAACGTTCGCCGAGCGGTTGCGGGCCGCTTTGCCCTCGCCCTTCAGCTTGTACGTGTGGGTCGCGTACGCATCTACGAGGCCGTCGCTTCGCTCGCGCACATCCTTGAAGCGGAACGCAACGGTTTCCGTCCGGTCCAGCGCGTCCAGAGCGAGATCGAGGAAGTCGCGTCGCTTCAGCGAGTACGAGTATTTCTGGTTTTTGAAAATACCCACCGTGTCGGCGGCCCCGGAACCGCCCCCGGTGTGACGACGCAAACCGCGCACGTCCTCGTCCTCCCAGAACCGTGTGACATCGTTTAGCGCGGCGCGCAACTTTTGACCGCGCGTTTCGTTTGCCGCGTAGAACCGGTCCGTGTCCGACCACGGCGCAATCGAACCCAGCGTTTTGTACGACTGATACGGGTACGCGTTGTTGATAACGTAGCGCGTGCTGATGTACGGTGGCAGGCTGTACACCGAGCCGAATGGCGAGAAGATACTCGTCCCGCTGACAAACGAGGACTGATAGCCGCCGAAGATAAACACGTTGCCGTTCGAGATCACCGTGGTCGTATTGGGGCTGGCGTATTCGGTGACGCGCGGCGGTATTGCGGTCGTATAGCCATTGTTGTAATAGCCGTTATTGTAATAACCAGTGTTGTTGTTATAGTAGCCGTTGTTATAGCCATTATTGTAATAACCATACGCGCCGTTGTCATAATAGCCGTACGGGTTATTTGTGATAATGGTTGTTCCGCCAATCGCAGGGGGCGTTATGTACGTTGCGCCGCCCGTGATGTAGCCATACGAGCCGTACGGACCAGGCTGAACATAGCCGGGATACACGCTCGCGCCCGGACGGAACGGCGTGCCGTCCGACGGTCGCCACGAGTTTAGATCGGTGCGGTTGGCGCCAAGCGTGCTGGGCAACGGGCGGCGGTCGTTGTTGCGGTCACGATTGCCGTTAAAGTAGTCGAACGGATTCTGGTTGTTTCCGTTGTTGTTATTGCCGTTGTTGTAAACCGCGCCGCGCGGCGGCAAAATCACCGTGCCGTTACCGTTGTTGTACGTGTTTGTCGGCGGCAGGTACGCCGGTATATTCGGGCGCGCCTGCGGGGCTTGTTGTTGTTGCGGTTGTTGCTGAGGCTGTGGCTGTGGTTGTTGCTGTGGTTGTTGCTGTGGTTGTTGCTGTGGCTGTGGTTGCGGCGAACCGCCGCCTCGGTTACCGCTGCCGCCGATATTGCCGCGCGGGATGCCGCGCGCGCCCTGTGCGTGGGCCGCGCCCGCGAAGGCCACAAGCGTCGCCCCCGCAACCGCCACGCTTAGCGCGGCCTGGGCGGCGATGCGGGGCGTACGGCGGCCCGCCGCTTGCCCGGTTTCCCGGCGAGAATTTGGTTTCACGTTCATGTTCATTCCCTCAACGATTAAGAACGTCGTTTGCGCTTGTTTCGTGACAACGCCCCGAACAAATCGCCGGGAACGCCTCGCACTTGCGCGCTTTAACGCCGTTTTGGTTTTTCTACTGCGTTCTTATTTCCAAAGCGGAGGGGTTATGAACCGTAATGTAGTGCGACGTGTCCACGGAAATGTAGCCTTTGGACTTGTAAAAGCCCATCGCCTTGTTGACGGACTCGCGCGACGCGCCGACAATCCCGGCTAAATCGCCCTGGGTCAGGCGGACGCCGATGCGGATGGCGCCGTCCGGCAGTTTTTTCCCGTGCGCGTCGGACAGGTACAAAAGTTGTTGCGCAATTCGCCCGTACACGTCCTGCGAGGCGAGCGAATGGATCCATTTGGTCGAGCGCCGGAGGCGACCGGCGAGTTGCTTCAAAAGCGCGAGTGAGATTTCCGGCATTTGGCGCAAACACTCGTGGAAGTCGGTTGCGGATAAAACCAGGCACTCGGTCGGCTCCAGCGCGATCACATCGGCGGAGCGGCCTTCGCCATCCAAAACCGATAACTCGCCGAAGAAATCGCCCGCCCGCATCAGCGCGATGATCGTTTCCGCATCGTCCGGGTCGGCGGCGGGATAACTGACTTTGACCTTACCGGTGAGCAGGATAAACAAGGCGTCGCCGGGCGTGTCGCGCCGCACGATCACCGCCCGCTCCGCGTACGCGCGCCGCCGAAGCCGGGTGGCGAGAACCGTCAGGTGCTGGCCTTCGAGCGAGGCGAAAAGCGGAATGGCGGCAAGCGCGCGCGCGAACGGCGTCAGCGCGGCGGGAGCGGCGACCGGCGCGGCGGGTTCCGGGGAACCGTTTTCGACAAGAGCGTTTTCAACAGTGGTAGTTGTCATGGCGGTGTGATGGAAACGAGATAAACGAGATATTGGGCTGTTGGTTTGAAAAAGTGTTCAAGGAGATAAATCTCCTCGCTACGTGGCGCTTCGCGCCGGTCGTCCTGCGGACGTAAAGGCGGAAGAATTTGACAGGGTTGGTTTAAACCCGGATGGATGGATAAACCGCGCCACCTCACGCCGTTATGTCACCCCATTATTAACCTCGTCCATTCCGTCCGTAGGACGACCGGCGCGAAGCGCCATGTAGCGAGGAGATTTATCTCCTTGTAAAACGCGCCGCACGCTTGTATGGTAGTAAACGCGCCGCACTCTTTGTTTCCTTTGCCATCTGCTGGCGAAGGGCGCCGACAACTAACGAGCGTGTAACACCTTCCCGCTACCGCGCTAAAGCGGCCTCAGCGGGCCGGAGACGGGCGCGGACGCTTTGAAGCAGGCGTAACCCGTCCTGCGAGCCTAAGCGCGCGTCACAGGCGCGTTCGGGGTGCGGCATCATGCCCAAAATGTTGCGATGGGGGCCGCCGACAATGCCCGCGATGCTATCCTCCGAGCCGTTCGGGTTCGCGTCGCCGGTTCGCTCGCCATTCGCCTCGACATAGCGGAACAAAATGCGATCGTCCGCTTCAAGCGCGGCGAGCGTTTCCGGCCCGCAAACATAGCGTCCCTCGCCGTGCGCGATGGGGATGGAAAGAACGTCGCCCGGCGCGTACAGCGATGTGAACGGCGAATCCGTGGTTTCGACGCGCAAATGCACGTGTCGGCACACGAAACGCTGGCCTTCGTTGCGGGTGAGCGCGCCCGGCAAAAGGCCCGCCTCGCACAGGATTTGAAAGCCGTTGCAAATGCCGAGGATCAGGCCGCCCCCATTGGCGAACGCCCGAATGGACTCCATCAGCGGCGCGAACTGCGCGATAGCCCCGGCCCGGAGCGCGTCGCCGTACGAAAAGCCGCCCGGCACGATAACCGCGTCCACGTTTTGCAGATCGCTCTGATCGTGCCACAGGTAGACCGGGTCGCCCAAACCGGACAGGGAGGCGGCGGCCCCAGCGTCGCGGTCGCAGTTGGAGCCGGGGAAAACCGCGATCCCGATACGCGGCGCATCGGCGTCACCGTTCATGCTCGACCTCGATCCGGTAGTTTTCCGTTACGGGATTGGCGAGAAGTTTGTCGCACATCGCGGTCACGCGCTCGTGGATCGCCTCATCGCCCATCACTCCTTCCGGGATATGCAGTTCGATAATCTTGCCGATCCGAACGCCGCTGATGTCATCGAATCCCAGACTGTGAAGCGCGCCTTCCACGGTGCGACCGGGCGCGTCTAAAAGCGTGGGCTTGAGCGTGACGTAAACGAGAACTTTCGGCATAAAGAAAACCTTGAAAAGCGAGCGCACGAATCACCAATTAAGAAAACGAAAAATCCGGTTACACGGGAACCGGCGGAACGGTTGCGGGAAGCGCGTCCCCGTACACCTCGCCGAAACTTGCGATCTCGAAGGCGCGGGCATAGCGCTGGTTGAACTCATCGCCCATCAAGGCTTCCAATTCCCATGCCTGCTTCACGCTCAAATCGCCGCGCTCCATCGCATATTCGAGTTTACCGCGAACGATTAATTTTGCGGCGTCGGGGAACTCGCCCTTTTCCAAAGCGGTTTGAATAGTTTCTTCAAAATTTTTGAAAACGGTGTCCATTCACAAACTCCTCAGCGCTCCGAAATTGGAGTTTCCCATCTTCCCGTAAAAGGATGATTTGCCTGACCTCGCGGTTTTTCTGGTCATGATGCAACGCCGCCGCCACCCCGCTATTTAGCTCCGCTACTGTATCAGGAAAAGCGGTATTCTCGCGCACAAACAAAACGATATTTCCGCTTTGCTTTTTGCCCTCGGCGACCCCGCGCTGTGCGGATCGTTTCAGGTTATCGGTGTCGAAGCCAACGCCTTTCATCTCCCAAAACGCGCTTTTCTCGCTGCGCTGGGGCGACAAGAGAGCGTCGGTTGTCAAAAGAACCAGGTCCGGCGTTTTGATATTTGGGATGGTTTCGCCCGGCGCGCCGCCTCGCGCTCGAAGTAAGACCGCATCAAATCCATTATCCGCCAAACGCGAAGCGGTGGCAAGTTCGTACGGATTCGCGGGGGACCATCCGGCCTGGGCGTACACTGCCGTGTTCGCTCCAGCGCGGACATAGCGAACCTCGTATTCGCCTTCCCATGCGGAGCCATCAGGCAGTGTTCCGGGCGGGAGGGCGTTCATCGCGGCTTCCATAAAGTCATCGAACTTGGAGCCGTTCGCGCGAACCGTTTTATCTTACGCTCCCTCATTTCTCGCCTCGTCGTCACGCCTTCCTGCGTTTCTTGTATTCCTCTTCACGGCTTTCCGGTCCTTCTTCAAGGCTTCTCCGAAACTTACTAAGCGACCAACCACAAAGTCGTCGCCTTCTCTATCTTATCTACTGCATATATATTTAAAAGTAACAGTAGTAATACTAATGCCTGTAGAAACTGTAGAAATACTTGTTTGCTTTGTTTAACAAAGTATCAAAAAAGTGCTTGAGACTGCGTCATGAACAAGAAAAACGGATCGGAAACCCGCTAAGAGTAGGCGAACTTAAACAAACAAAAAAATCGCCCAGCCTGTAGATAACTTCGGTTTGCCTGTAGATAACTCCCTTTTGCCTGTAGATAACTTCCCAAGTTATGCACATTATCTACAGGCCCCATACGGCGAACAAGTGTTTCTACAGGGCCTGTAGATAAACCTGTAGAAATACTTGTTTGCTTTGCGCTGCAGAGTGTACAATCGCCCCAATTCACGCTGTTTTCGCCGCTTTAGAGGCTCTATAACGGCTTTTCTACAGGCAAACTTGTGGCGAACAAAAATTGTAGAAATACTTGTTTGCTTTGCTCAGCAAAGCAACGCTATTTTTCCTGTTTTTCGCGTATTTTCGGGCGTTAAAAACAACAAAACGGCGGGCTTTTTCGCCCCGCCGTTTCGTGTGATTTGGTTAGCCTTGTTGCGCCCGGACCTGGGTCATCAGGTCCTCGATCAGAACGCGCAGTTCATCGTCGAGGGGCATCTGGCCCCGGATTTTATCGCACGAGTGCATCACGGTTGTGTGGGCGCGCCCGCCGTAAAACTCGCCGATTCCGGGCAGACTCGCCTCCGTCAGTTCGCGCATCAGGTGCATCGCGATCTGACGGGCGTGCGACACGTCGCGGTCGCGCTTTTTGCCGGACAGGTCATCCGGATGGATATTGAACCGGCGCGCGACCACGCGCCGGATCACCTCGGCGGTCACGCCCGCGCCGTTCTCCCCGCTCGCCCGAAGGATCGCGTGCGCGAAATGCGGCAAGCCGTCGTTATGCTCGCTTGCGTGGGCGTCGGCTTTGGGCGAGCCGTCCGATCCGACCGGAACATCGCCGCCGCCGCCGTTGCCGCCCACGCCCGCCGCGATGTAATACCGCTCCAACACATCGGCGGCAAGCTGCGTGGTCACCGGCGAATTGACCAGCGACGCGTACGCGATCAATTTCACCAGCGCGCCTTCGAGGGTTCGGATGTTGCTTTGGACTAACCGCGCCATGTACATCAAAACCTCGTCGGGGATACGGGCGCGCTCGGATTCGGCCTTGCGGTGCAAAATGGCGAGGCGGGTTTCCAGATCCGGCGGGGCGATGTCGGCGATCAAGCCGCACTCGAAGCGCGACCGGAGCCGCTCGTCCATCGCGCGCAACTCGCGCGGCGACCGATCCGACGAGATCACGATCTGTTTGCCGGTTTGGTACAGCGTGTTGAACGTGTGGAAAAACTCTTCTTTGGTGTGTTCCTTGCCCGCGATGAACTGAATATCATCCACCAGCCACACATCCACGGACCGCCATTTGCGCCGGAACTCTTCGGTTTTCTGGCCGCGCAAACTCGCCAGATAGTTCGTCGTGAACGTTTCCCCGCTGACATACGCGACCCGGCCCCGCCCGTCGCCTTTGGCGGCGATTTCGTTGCCGATGGCGTGCATCAGGTGCGTTTTGCCCAAACCGGGCGGGCCGTACAAAAACAGCGGATTATACACCTTGCCGGGCGCATCGGCGACCGCTTTCGCCCCGGCGTGCGCCAAGCGGTTGGACTGCCCGGTGACAAACGTGTCGAACGTGTAGCGCGCATTCAAAACCGGCGCGTCGGGGTGGGGCGAGTTTGCGCCGCCGTTGTTTGCGGCGGGACGCGCGGTTTGGCGCGGGCGCGTATCGGGAACCGGAGCGGGCCGGGAGGGGCCGGTTGCGCCCCACTGCGGCGCGTGGGAGACGCCCACAGCGGCGGGAACGAGTTCTGCATCGCTTGCGCCGTTTTGCGCTGTGGGAGCGGCGTTTCGGGGCGCGCCGCCTTCCCAATCGCCGTTGTCGCTCAACGCGTCCTCGTCGCCGCTCGCGAAAAGATCGCCGATCAGCGGCGCGGCGGCGTCGGGCGCCGAGGACCCGGCGGCGGATTTCGCTCTCGCGCCGGAAGACGGGTTTGACGCGCCGTTTCCGCCCGGCGCGACCGGCGTCGGGGGGGCAAGTCGGGAGGCGGTTCCGCCGTCCGCGTCTTTGGGCAAAAGCGCGAACCGCAAAATAACTGTGCGGTCGAGGATCTCCTCGAACACGGACACGATCAAGGGCGCGTGGCGTTTTTCCACCCATTCGCGCGTAAACGCGGACGGGACGCCGAGTGTGATCGCGACCACGAGGCGGCCCCGATCATCGTTTTCCTCGGCGAGCGCGACCGGGCGAAGCGAGCGGAAGTGGGTTTCAAATGTGGGCTTGTTGACGCGCGACGATAAGGCGCGCAGGGCGCGATCCCAAGCGCGCCGAAGCGTGATCGAAACCTCCTCATCTTCAAAATTTAGTTGCTCGCCCACGTCGCGTCATCCTCGACCCCGCGCTTTGGAAGGAAGCGAGCATACAGTTTCGTCGCAAGCGAGAAACGCGCCTTTTTCACTACCGGTAGGGGAGTACAGGCGGAATTATAGCAGGTGTAGTAGAGCCGGACAACTGATTTTTAAGCGTCGTTAGCGATAAAATAGCCCTCCGCAGATGGCAAGAAACAGCGCTAAGTGCGTCAGAAATTTTTACCTGTCAAAACTGTCAAAACCTGCACAGAACATAAACCGAACCCGAGGCAATCATTTGTTCGCTTTGGGTTTGAAGCAAGCGAGGGGCGGTTGTTTTGCCGGTTTTATCGGGAAAAAGGGATAAAGAAGAAGGAGAAAACGCCGCCGGGAAGTTCAAGTTGCCTGCCTGCTTGTTGTTCAATAAGGCTTTGAAGCGAGCCGGTTCGTTTGTTCGAGCGGGGCGTTGTTATTTGAGGCGCGACAACGCCGACTGTGTTTCCCAAACAAGGAAGAAGCAAGGACGGTTTGCGTTTTGACGAGGTGGCATTGTGACGGGATGACATTGTGACAAGGAGATAA
>CAXUMS010000058.1:23053-25815 GCA_964252165.1 uncultured Armatimonadaceae bacterium | reverse complement strand
GTCCCCCCCTTATTGGGGGTTAGGGGGCCTTCTGTACCGGGGGCGGGGGGGGCTTCGTCGCCACGGAAAGACGGCATGGCTTAAATGCATCATTCCGACCATGTTATCCCGGATCAGCCGCGCCCGGTTCCGCCCCACGGAACGCTATACTTCGTCGGCGTCGGCGGCGCGGGCATGAGCGCGCTCGCCCAGGTCTTGACCGAGCGGGGCCGGAGCGTCGCGGGCGCGGACCCGGGCATCTCGGAGACGGTCCGAGAACGGTTGGAGCGGGCGGGCGTGGTCGTCCACAAAACCCATGTCGCCGCCCACGTTCCCGCCGATGCGTCTGCGGTGATCGTGTCCGACGCCATCCCCAAAAACAACGCCGAGGTGGGCGAGGCCGAACGGCGCGGTTTGCCGGTTATCCGCCGCCCGGAACTGTTAGGCGCGCTGATGAACGAGGGTAGGGGAATCGCCATCGCGGGAACGCATGGCAAAACCACCACGACCGGCATGGTCGCAAGCATCCTGCTCGCCGCCGATTTGGACCCCACTATTTTCTTAGGCGGTGACCTGCCCGCCATCGGCGGCAATGCAAGGAATGGCAAGGGCGACATTGTTCTTGCCGAATCGTGCGAGGCGTACGACGGCTTTTTGTATCTCCATCCCGAAATCGCCGTTGTCCTGAATATCGAGGCCGACCACCTCGACTACCACGGCGACGAGGCGCACGTACTGGCGTCATTCGGGCGGTTTGTCGGACAGATTAACATGGATGGAATTGTCATTTTGTGTGGCGACGATGCGAAAGCCGCCGCCGCGCAAGATTATGCTCCGCCGTGGTCTGATGTTTGGAGGTACCAACTGACACCGTCAGCTAATGGTATGTACGTCTCCGATGCGGATTTTTCCGGCCCTCACCCTTCGTTCACATTGAAATTTCAAGTAGGAACCGTTGCCGGTGACGTGATGGAGTTGGGGCGCGTCACGCTTGGCGTTCCGGGGCGACATAACGTTCTAAATGCGCTGGCCGCCGCATCCGTTGGCTTCGCCCTCCGTATTTCCGATGAAAAGATTATCGCAGGCTTAGAGGCATTCACCGGAACCGGACGACGTTTCGAGCGACTGGGCGAAGTGAATGACGTTCTCGTGATTGACGACTACGCGCATCACCCTACTGAACTACGCGCGACGCTCGCGGCGGCGCGGGCGGCGTACCCGGACCGGCGCATCGTCGCTGTTTTTCAGCCGCATCTGCCGTCCCGGACGCGCGACCTGATGGACGAGTTCGCCCTCGCGCTTGCAGGCGTTGAAGAGGCCCCCCCCGCCCCCAATAATGGGGGGGCTAAGACGCCTCCCGGTATCACCCTGCCTTCTTTATCCGAGGCTCCCCCATTATTGGGGGCGGGGGGGGCTACCGACGCCGTGTACCTGACCGACATTTACCTCGCGCGCGAACAGCCAATGGAGGGCGTCACGTCCGAGGCGTTGGCGCGCAAAACGCAGGCGACGCGGGCGGGATTGCCCGTCGTGTACGTCGCGGACAGAAACGACTTGCCCGCGCGCCTCGCCGCCGACGTTAAGCCGGGCGACGTGGTGCTGACGATGGGCGCGGGCGACATTCGGCGCGCGGGCGAGGGGCTTGTTGCATTGCTAAAGGAACGTCATGCCGAATAAAAAGAAAATCGCCGTTTTGATGGGCGGCAAATCCGCCGAGCGGGCCGTCTCGCTCGCGACCGGCAAGCAGATTGTGGAATCGCTCGACAAGGAAAAGTATGAGGCGTCCACGCTCGATGTGGACGATTTGCCGCGCCTCGCGGTCGCGCCCAAATCCGAGCGGCCCGATGTCGTGTTTATCGCGCTCCACGGGCCGGGCGGCGAGGACGGAATGGTTCAAGGCTTTTTGGACGTTCTCGGCATCCCGTACACCGGGTCCGGCGTTTTGGCGTCCGCGCTCGCGATGGACAAGGTGCGCTGTAAGGCGATTTTGGCGTCGGAGAATATCATCATGCCCGCCGACCGCGTGTACACCAAGCGCGACGGCCCGCGTTTGCGCCGCGCCGCGCAGGAGATTGAGCAGGATCTGGGCTATCCCGTGATCGTGAAACCGTCGCGGCAGGGAAGCAGTTTCGGCACGCATGTGGTTCATTCCGCCGACGATTTGAAGGCCGCGCTCGACGACGCGTTCCGCTACGACGACACCGCGCTTGTCGAACAGCGCATTGTAGGCGTGGAGATAACGGTCGCCGTGCTGGGAACGCGGGAACTGATCGCGCTTCCCATCGTGGAGATCGCGCCGCCCGCCGCCAAGCGGGATGACAGCCCGCCCGGCGAGTTTTTCTTCGACTACGAGGCCAAGTACACATCGGGTGAAAGCGGCGCGGTCGAGATTGTCCCGGCCCGCCTTGATGATGCTTTGGCGGAAGAGGCCAAAGCGGTCGCGCTGACGTGCCACCGCTTGCTCGGGTGCCGGGGGATGAGCCGCACCGATATGTTCGCGACCGAGGATGGCGTTATCACGCTCGAAGTGAACACCATTCCCGGCATGACGCCGACATCGCTTTTGCCCAAAGCCGCGCAGGCCGCCGGTATCTCGTTCGGGCAACTGCTCGACGGCTTGATTACGCTCGCCACCGAAAAATAACGCGTTTCACGCGCCGCCGCTGTGTTGACCTCCTTATTATGCGCCCTGACCGATACCCCTACAACCGACGCCCCACCACTGCCCCGCCGCCGCCCGCCCCTGTCGCGCCGCCGTCGCCCAAGCCGGATGCCGGTCCGCG
>CAXUMS010000058.1:21557-23043 GCA_964252165.1 uncultured Armatimonadaceae bacterium | reverse complement strand
AGGAACGCCGCTCCCGCCGCCGCCCGGCCCGCCCAAAAGCGCGCCGGTCCCGACCGCAACCCATCATGCGCCCGCGCGCTTGGCGCGTCGCCGCGCGATTCCCAAGAAGGCGGTGCGCATTCGCGCGTCCCGGCCCCCGCGCAACCGTCGCCGCGTCAATGTTCCCCGTCTCCTGCTCGGCTGGGCGTCACTCGCGCTCCTGGCGGAATGCGCGGTCGCGGCTTTGTGGTCGCCGCGCTTCTGGGTGCGCGAATTGATCGTGGAAGGCAACGTCACCGTTCCCACGGAAACGCTTACGCGGCGTCTCGCGCTCCCTGACCGAACCAACCTGTTTCGCCTGTCGCCGCGCCGTCTCGCCGAGGTCGCGGGCGCGGAGCCTGCGGTTGAGGTCGCCGAGATTCGGCGCGCGCTCCCCGGCACGGTGCGCCTTGTGGTGCGCGAGCGGACGCCGTGGGCCGCGGTTCAGATGGGCGGCGGCGGCGCATGGTATGTGATTGACCGGCATCTGGTTCCGTTCCGCGTGGCGGAAAAACCGGAAGCGGGCTTGCCGCTCCTCGCCCTCGAAACGCCCGCCCGCGCAAGCGGGGACGCCGCTTTCAAACCTCCGGTTTTGGGCAAGGTAATCACCGCGCCCGGTCTGGTCGAGGTAAGCAAATGCTTGTCGTGGTCGTCCGCGCGCCCCGATTTCCCGTTGGAGCGCATCACGATTGATAGCGAAGGCAAACTGTGCTTAAATAGAAGCGGCGGCGTCCTGGTCACGCTTGGCTCCGGCATTGATTTGGACCGCAAACTCGACACGCTCAGCCTGCTTCTCGCGCGCCGTGCGGACCTCAAAGGAAGCGGTGAATCGCGGATCGCCTCGGTTAACTTAATCGCTTATGATGCGCCCGCGTTGACGTTGCGAAAACCCGCCGCCCCCGGCGCGAAGAACGATGACCGGGCGGTTCCGCCCGCAACTTCGGTTGATGGCGCGGCTCAACAATCGCCGCAGTAGCCGTTTGCGTATTCGCGCTGTTTTTCTTTCTCGTTCGTTTTCCGTTATTTGTTCGCTTCGGGTTCTCGCCCGGTTTCCGCCGGGCTGTTACCAAGAAGGTTGTTCGCACCTCCTATGAGCGTTTTTTCATCGCAAATTCGCAATAAACCCTGGGTCATGCAGGTAACGGTTCTCGCCACGATGCTTGGCGCGCTTCTCGCCTTGTCACTCAAAACGCAAGACCGGATTCGGGGCGAGGGCATTCCTAACATGCGTCCGGGCAAACTCGCGTCCGCGTACGCCGAGATGCGCGATACGGTAAACGAGCAAAAGAAGAAAATCGCCGACCTGCAAGCCAACCTGCTTCGCTACCAGAAGGGCGCGGCGGAGGAATCCGGCAACGCGAAACTTTTGTCCGCCGACCTGCAAAAAGCGAACCTTCTGGCGGGCTTGGTCGCCGTGACCGGACCGGGCGTTGTCGTCACGCTTAAAGACAGCAAGAACGCCCCGCCG
>CAXUMS010000058.1:15040-21547 GCA_964252165.1 uncultured Armatimonadaceae bacterium | reverse complement strand
CCCGCATGCTGAGCCGGGGGAGGGCGGAGCCGCACGCCCCGCCGCGTCCCGCCGACATGACGCCGGATGCGTATGTCGAGTTTGTCAAACCGTATTTGATCCACGACGCCGACCTTCAGGTGGTCGTGAATGAGCTGCGCGCGGCAGGGGCTGAAGCGATTGCGATCAACGATCAGCGCGTGGTCGCGACCACGGCGATCCGCTGTGTCGGCCCGGTCGTTCTGGTGAACAACACGCAAACCAACGGCTCGCCGGTTAAGATTACCGCCGTTGGCGACCCGGATACGCTCTTGTCCGCGATGGCGATTTCCGGCGGCGTTCAGGCGCAGTACGGCTTGACCGACCCTTCGATGTTCTCGATTGACAAGGCGAAAACCCTGACGCTTCCCGCCTACGCCGGGGCGACGCCGGTGCGGTTCGCCCGCGAAGCGAGCGCGAACAAGGCCGAGCAAGCCCAGCGTAAGAGCGAGGATACGGCTAAGGACGCATCGGGCGTTACCCCGGATGGCGCGACCTCCCCCAAAACCGGCGCGGGCGGCGTTGGAACCTCCGGCAGTAATATCGCCCCGCCCGCCGCCCGCCCATAATTTGAAATTATCATTCGTTCCCGCTCCACCACGACAGGCAAAAATCAATGCGCGCCGGAATTTATATTCCCTTTATCGGTCTCGCCCTCGGCTTTTTGATCGTTTACTTTTCGCAGGCGACCATTCCGCCGCAGTTCGCGTCGTATCTCGCGCTTGCCGCCCTTGCGGGCCTCGATTCGGTCTGCGGCGGTATCCGGGCGGGCTTCGAGGGCAAGTTCCACGATGACATTTTCCTGTCCGGCTTCCTGATGAACGCTCTGCTCGCGGGCGCGCTCGCGTATCTCGGGGACCGGATCGGCGTGGACCTGTTTCTCGCCGCTGTTGTTCTGCTGGGCGGGCGCGTGTTTTTGAATCTGTCGCTTATCCGCCGCTACTGGCTCAACCAGGGCGCGCTGATGAAGAAGAAAGAGGGGTAGCGGTCGGGTGTTGGGTGTTGGGTATTAGGTGTTAGGTATGGGGTGTTGAGCGGAGAAAGAACGATAGAAAAGAGCGCAGGGAGCAAACCCTTCGCCATCTACCGTCTGCTATTCGCTTAACACCAAATACCTAACACCTAACACCCAACACCCAACACCGGCCTTCTTGAGTGGCTAAAGGCGACATTATCGTGGGGCTGGACATTGGCACCACCAAAGTTTGCACCGTGATCGGGGAACTGACGGACGAGACGAGCGGGCGCGTGGATGTGCTGGGCGTCGGGCTTGCGCCGTCCACGGGCCTCCGGCGGGGCGTGGTCGTGGATATTGACCTGACCGTGCAGGCGATCCGCGATTCGGTCGCCGCCGCACAGCGCATGGCGGGCGCGGATGTTCACAGCGCAATTGTGGGCGTGACCGGCGAGCATATCGCGTCGCTCAACTCGCGCGGCGTGATCGCCATCACCCATGCCGACCGCGAGGTGACGCAGGAAGACATGGAGCGCGTTCTCGATAACTCGCGCGTGATCGTGCTCCCCCCGGATCGCGAGATCGTTCACTCCATTCCGCGCGGTTATTCGTTGGACGGGCAGAACGGCATCCGCTCGCCGGTCGGCATGAGCGGAACGCGCCTTGAGGTTGAAACCCATATCGTGACCGGCGCAACCTCGTTTTTGCGCAACGTCGCGACTTGCGTGGAGCGGGCGGGACTTCATGTCGAAGACATGGTATTGGAGCCGATTGCGACCGGCGAGGCCGTGGTGATGGCGGCGGAAAAAGAGTTAGGCGTGGTTCTCGTGGACATCGGCGGCGGCACGTCCGATGTGGCTATCTTCCGCAACGGCGATATTTGCTACTCGTCTGTCATCCCCATCGGCGGCGCGTATGTGACCAAGGACATTTCCGCCGGTTTGCGTTGCTCGCAGGAAGAAGCCGAGCGCGTCAAGCTGGAGTTTGGAACGGCTTTGATAAACACCGTTCCTGCCGAAGCCGAGTTCACGTATATGCGTTTGGGCGCGGACGAGCCAACCACGATGTCCACCCGCTATCTCGCCGACATTATCGAGCCGCGCGTCGCCGAGTTGTGCCAGATGGTCCGGCAGGAAATCGTCCGCTCCCACTTCGACAGCCTTTTGCCGGGCGGAATGGTTTTGTCGGGCGGCGGCGCGATGCTAACGGGCCTGCGCGAAATCGCGAGCGAAACCACCGGCTTGCCGTCCCGTATCGGCTTCCCGACCGGCATGGGCGGGCTGAGCGAATCCGTCTCCGCGCCGTCGTTCGCAACATCGGTTGGCCTTGCGCTGTGGGGCGGTCGGGCGATGGCGGGAGCGCCCCGGCGCGGCGGCGACGGCGCGAGCGGTTTTTTCCATTCTCTAACCGCGTGGATGCGCCGTGTGCTACGCGAGGTTACCGGTAGATAAACCGGCAAAAGGACGTTTGCTAAAGCGTTCTCCGTAAAACTTATACAACCAAATTTAAGCGGTCTAAAAGCGTTGAAAAAAGCCAGCGAATATAATCAAACAAACAAACGTTTGGAAGGCGATACACAAGATGTAGTGTAACATGGGTTTATTACGTCTGCATACGGGGCGAGGCGGCGTTGTCCGCGCGTCGGTGAACATCGCGTTTGCCAGGCGGGACGAAAACCATCGGGGGTGACAGGAACGATTTATGAACAGCGCGACAATTTTAGAACCGTTTGCCAAGATCAAGGTAATCGGCGTGGGCGGCGGCGGGGCGAACGCCGTAAACCGCATGATCGAGGCGGGACTTGCGGGCGTAGATTTCTGGGCGATGAACACTGATATTCAGGTTTTGTCCACATCGTCGGCGGAGCATACCCTGCAACTCGGCGAGAACCTGACCAAAGGCCTAGGCGCGGGCGGTAACCCGGAAATTGGGCGCGCGTCGGCGGATGAATCCAAATCCGACATCAAGAAAGCGCTGGAAGGCGCGGACATGGTATTTATCACCGCAGGTATGGGCGGCGGCACCGGGACGGGGGCCGCTCCGGTCATCGCCCAGATCGCCAAAGACATGGGCATTCTCACGGTCGCCGTGGTCACCAAGCCGTTCCGGTTTGAAGGCCCGCGCCGATTGCGCCTCGCCGATACCGGCATTGATTTTCTCAAAGACCACGTGGACACCGTGATCGTCATTCCGAACGACCGCCTGCTCAATGTCGTGGACAAGAAAGCGTCACTGATCGAAGCGTTCAAGGAAGCCGACGATGTTTTGCGGCAGGGCGTTCAAGGCATCTCGGACATCATTACGATTCCGGGCCTGATAAACGTGGACTTCGCTGATGTTAAAGCCGTCATGAGCGATGCCGGTAGCGCGCTGATGGGTATCGGGTTCGCCGAGGGCGATCACCGGGCTGTCGAGGCCGCGCAGGCCGCGATCTCGTCGCCGCTTCTCGAAACCGACATCGCGGGCGCGCGGGCGGTTCTGGTCAATGTCACGGCGGGACCTGACCTGACGCTCGCCGAGGTGTACGAGGCCGCCGACCTGATCCGGGAGGGGACCGACGCCGACGACGCCAACATCATCTTCGGTACGGTTGTGGATATGCGAATGCAGGGCGCGGTTCGTATTACCGTTCTCGCCACCGGCTTCGACGCCCGCCCATCCGCATCCGCCGCATCCGCTGGGGTTGCGTCCGCCTACGACGCCCCGCCGCGCCGTCCGGTCGCCGCCGCGCCCACCCCTTCAGGGCAAGGAACCCAGCCCGCCCCAAGCGAAGCGGAGCCGCAAACCGTGCGAACCGTCGCTGAGGACAACCTCGACATCCCCGCGTTCCTGCGCCGCCGCTGATAGGGCGAAGGGTAGACACAAAACAAACGGACGCGCATCAAGCGCGTCCGTTTTTTCGTTTTTCCAGGTAACGCTCCCGTTGTTTTACGAGACCGCCGCGCCGGTCAGCCGCGCCGCCTCTTCTTCCTTCATTTTGGCCTGCATAATGGCGCGCTGGGGGACAACGCGCTCGCGCGGGGAGGTCGGCTCGAACGCCAGACGCTCCACGCCCAAACCGTGCAAAACCGCGCGCTCGACTGGCGAGAAATCGGCGGGGTCGGCGCGGTTAAAGTTCATCGGCTCTTTGAGGCGGACGGTCGGGTTGGTAATTAGGCGCGGCAGGCGCAGGGCGTTCTGGCTCGATGCGTGAAGCAGGAACGGGTGGATGAGATACACATCGCCCGCCTTCCCGGTCGCCTCGGCGAAATCATGGCACTCGGCGATAAGTTTGGTGAAGCCGAAGCCGTTGGGGGCAAGCCCTTCCGTGTGGGCGGCGAGTTTGCGCGCGACTGGCCCGACCGAGTCCGTCGCGATAAAGGTCGCCCCGCCGGTCGGCACGACACCGGACCAGAGAACAATGGTCAGTAGGCCTTGTTCGGGCGAGTCTAAAAAGTGCTTGAAAAAGTCGCCGTCCGCGTGCCACCCGCCCGAGGTCGGCGACGGCGGAACCCATGTTTCGTGGTCGTTCGGGGTTCCCAGGTTGACGATAAAGCCGTCGCCCCACGAGTTCGACGGTTCCACACGCTCTTCGCCGCCGCACAATTGGCAGATCGCCTCCCACGCGCGCGGCGCGAACGTGCGTACCTGCTCGGAATGATGGGTGGGCATATGGGTACGAGGCGACGTCCACGTTTCGGGATCGTCTTTGTCGAACCCCAGTCGCGTCCAAACGCTCGCCGTCCACTCGTCCACCTGTTCGCGCGAAAACGCCTCGCGAATGACCACAAATCCTTTTTCGATAAACTGCTGAATATCGGCGTCGGATAAGACCGCGCGCTTTGTTGTTGTCGGTTCCACGTTGAAACTTTCCTTGTAGAATTGTAACCGCGGACGTTCTAAAACGAAAAGGGAAGGAAAACGAACGCCGCGCCGCGTTAACAACTATTGTAGGCGGTGTTCGCGCCGAGTGTCAAACGCCCCGGCGCGCGCTTTGTCACCCTGCGGCGCGCAACGCGGGTATAACGACAAGGGGGAATAAACGAGATAATGATGAACAACAAACACGCAAGGCGCGCGGGCGTCGGGGCGACGCTCGCCGCGCTTTCTTTCGCGGTCTGCGGCTGTTCCCAGCAAACGCTGGACAGCGCGAAAAAAGATGTGGACAAAAACGCCGCCGTGGTCAAGCGCGAGGCCGCGCGGGCGGAGCGCAAGGCCCGACCGCAACTGAACAAGTTGGAGATGGGCGGGCGGGTAACGGCGGCGCTAAAGGCGAGCGAGAATTTGCCGCAGACGATCCGCGTGGACGCCGACGAGCAAGGGGTGAAACTGCGCGGGCGCGTCAAAAACGAAACGCAGCGGCAACTCGCCGAGCAGGTCGCACGTCAAACGCTGGGCGGCGACAAAACCGTGATCAACGATCTGGTAATCGCCCCTTAGGCCGTTTGGGCGGGGGCGGTAGATCGGACGGCGCGTGGCAGGCCCATTCATCGGCGGGTCGCAGAAACGCATTGTAAACCAGCGCGGCCAGAGCCGCGCCCGCGCACGGTCCAACAACATATAGCCAGTACATTGCGAGCGCGCGTCCGCCCGCCCAGATGGCGGGGCCGAAGGCGCGGGCCGGGTTCATCGCCGCGCCGGAAATCGGCCCGCCGATAAAGATGTTAACCACGACCAGCAAGCCGATTGCGAGGGCCGGAACCGCGCCCGAGATGCGCGTGTCGCAGGCGACCGCCAGCACGACCAGCATCAGAAAGAACGTCAAAACCCCTTCCATCGCGAGCGCGCGGAGCGTTTCGTCTATCGCCGGAGTGGTGGTTCCCCAGCCCGCCCCGAAGAAAAACGCGCCCAGTCCGGCCCCGGCGACCGCGCCCAAGAACTGCATCACCATATAAAGGAACGCGTAGCGGGCAGGGAAGCGGCGCGCGAGAGCGAAGCCGAGCGTGACAGCCGGGTTGAAGTGGGCGGAGACTGGCCCGAGCGCGTACACCATCGCGATCACGGCAAGGCCGGGCGCCCATGCCGCCGTCGCAAGCGAGGCGTCGCCACCGGTTTGCGTGTGCGCGGAGCCGGCGACCGCGACCGGCGTAAACACGAGAAAAAGCGTGCCGACAAACTCGGACGCGTAGCGTCGGTTCATTCGCCGCTCCCCAAAGGCCAATTTCGCGCCGCCGGCCCATTTTTCACGCTTCCGCTGACGCGGGGCTTTTTCCGGTACGTGATGCCCGCGACGCCGCCGAAGACGAGAGCGGCCCCGAGCGCGGTCACAGCGGTGAACGGGTCATGGAACAGGTACACGCTCATTATCGCCCCGACAACCGGCTGAAGGAAAATGAAAACGGTTACCTCGGACGCGTCCGCGACCTCCAGCAGGCGGAACCAGACCGGGTACGCGACCAGGGTGCAGGCGGTGAGCAGGTACGCGAACGCCCCCCACGCGCCGGGTTCAGGATGCATCGGGCCGCGCTGAACCGTTTCCCAAATGGCGAACGGGGCGAGAAGAAGGGCGCCGATCAAAAACTCCGGCACGAGCGTGAGGCGGCGAGGCGAGGAAG
>CAXUMS010000058.1:0-15030 GCA_964252165.1 uncultured Armatimonadaceae bacterium | reverse complement strand
ATCAAAAACTCGAACGTGACAATGGCCCGGCCTTTGTAGCGCGCGGTCAGCCGTTTTACGGTCAAAACCGCGCCCGCCTCCCACAACAGCGACAACACCATCAGGATATTGCCCAGCATCGCCTGTGACGGCCCGCCGCCGCTCGCTGACACGCCGCCTTTTTGCGTGGACAAAACCACCAAAAGCGCGCCGGTCAAACCGAGAACGATACCCGCGAAGCGCGGCGGGGTCATCCGCTCACGCAGGAACAGAACGGCGAGAACCGCGATCCAAACCGGCTCGGTCGCCATAATCAGCGCGGCGGCGGTACCGGTGGATAGGGCAAGCCCGCCGTAGTTGAACGTGTACGTCAGGCACATCCCCAAGAAGGCGACACGAAACAGCGCGCCCCAATCGGCTCGCGCAATCTTAAGCGAGCCGGGATCGCGCCACAAGCCCCACAGCGCGAGAAGCGCGCCCGCGATGGCGAACCGGAAAAACGCGGCCCGGAACGGCCCGAAGCCCGAGCCTGTAGCGGTTCCAATCGCGATCTTGCCAGTAACATACGCGCCCGCCCAGAACAAACTGCACATCGTCGCAAGCGCGTACACGGTTGTTTTGCGGAGGGGCGGCGCGGGGAGGGGCGTTGTTGTGTTGCGCGGTTCGACGCGTGCGTTCACAGGCTTTCCCACAGGGCTTTGACCTTGTCGCGTGAGTAGACGGTCAGGGCGCGGTCGCCGTAGAACGTTTCCAGCGTGATCGTGCCGTCGTAGCCGGACGCCTTTAGCGCGCGAAGTTCCCGCTTCCAGTCAATGGTTCCGGCCCCGATTGCCAGGTGATCGTCGCTTTTGCCCTTGTTGTCGGACAGGTGAACGTGTCGCAGGCGGGAGCCGTACCGCGCCAGCAGCGATTCGGTGTTAGATTTTCGGGTTTGGAGGTTGGCGTGGCCGATGTCAAGATGCAAACCGACATTGGGCAAAGCGTCGAGAACCGGCGCGAGCGTGTCGCCATCGTCGCCGCCCGCGTTTTCCAGCATCAGTGCGACGCCCAAGCGTTCGGCGGCGGGAAGCAGGAGCGCAATCGCCTCGGTATTGCGGCGGTTGATCCAGGCGGGATCATGGCCGGGCGCGCGGCAGTCCATGTGAAGGTTCATCACGGGCGCGCCGACCAGTGCGAAAACCTCCAAACACCGCTCGGCCTCGGCGACCGCCCCGGCCTGCACCAGATCGAACGCGGATGCGAACGGCAAATAATACGCGGTATGCCCGACTACGCCGAGTTCGTGTTGCGCAAGAGCGTCGCGGATTTTCCCGGCGTCCACCCGATCCGCGCGCGCGGCGGGCGGCTCCAGGGTCAGGTCTACGAAATCAAAACCCATCTCGGCGATTCGGGCGATTTCCTTTACCGGATCGCGCGCGGGGTTGTTCATCAGGCCGATAGTCACGCGCTCATTGTACCGCCCGCCGCCCGGCGTGGGGCGGGCCAATTTGGTCGCCCCGCGCCGGGCGCTTGCACGAAATTTGAACGCGCGGTATCATAATCGCACCACGAGCGGGAGTAGTTCAGTGGTAGAGCGTTTGCTTCCCAAGCAAAATGTCGCGAGTTCGAGTCTCGTCTCCCGCTTTCAACTTTCACCGTATACAACGGCGCATAACAAGAACAAGGCCCGGCGCTCACTGAGCGCCGGGCCTTGTTCTTTACATTGCAGGCCTTGTCGCATACCTCCAGCAGTCACCTGCAGCAGTCACCTGTTCCGCCCGCGCCGGTTTGTCACAGGGGCAAGTTGAAATCGTCTTGTTTTGCCTTTCCTGTTTCCTTCCTCGTTGGTAGTAACACACCGATGACCAGAGCGGTCAAGCAAACCGGAAAGAAAGGGATGTACAAAAACTATGACGAACGCTTTAAACACCGAAAGCCGCGAAGGCGAAGCAGAAAACCGAAGCGGCGACCGCGCAACTTCTCGCGACCTTCGCGTATGTCCCCGACGACAAACTCGGCTGGTCGCCGTCGCCCACCGCGAGAACGCCTTTGCAGATCGTCGGTCACTGCGCCGCCGCCAACCGTGCGTTCGCCGCCGTTCTTCGCGGCGAGCCTTTGCCACCGCCCGAATCGTACGAGGAGGCGATGGTCGTGATACGCGCGGCGGGTAGAAACACCGCGACGCGCGAGGACGCCGTGAAACTCGCCCAGGATTCCACCGCGGAAATCCTGAACGCTTTGGATAGCGTGACGTTGGAGCGAATCGAAACCGCCCCGCAAAGTCCGTTTGGGCCAATCCCGTTCGCGGTTTGGATGACGATTCTTCCCGATCACATGGGCGGTCACACCCGCCAGATAGATTATCTCCAAACCATCTGGGGCGATACAAGCGACCACAGGTGAAAATCCCGGTCGGGAAATAAAGTGAAAACGCCCGCCTTTTTTTGCAAAAAGGCGGGCGTTGTAATGACGATTAGCTGGTTAGTCACGCCGGCTCGAAAGCGAAGCGAAACACAGGTGAATCAACGCGACGGCAACACCGGCGCTCATAATTGTTGATAACATAGACGCTGCTGGGATCCTTTCCCGCCCGCGTCCTCGAAGGCTTTTCTTTTATGTACGGTGAACTCTGTACTACAACTAAAGAACCGACTTCGCCTGCACAGGTTCCCCTTGTTTTAGGCGCCCCCCGCCTCGTCGCTCCTTTTGCCCAAATTAGGTCTCGGTTTGTTAGTCACAAGACCACGCCCCGCGTCGCCGGGATGCTGGCATAACGCCGACCCGCCTCAACAAAGCCTAACAGGCGCAACGAAATAAAGCCGCTTCGCTTCCGGTCCTGTAATATATACTTAAATAAAACCGCTTCCTCTGCGCGCGCCGGTTCGCGGCAAGAACAATCCGGCGACGCGTTAATCTGTTTCCAGAACGACGCGGAGGGAATCGCGGGCTTTCAGGAGAGCAAGTTGAACTCATCGACACACTACAAAAAATGTCCCCGTTGCGGGGCGGTCGCGAACCTTCACGCGCCGCAATGCTCGGAATGCGGGCGAACTTACAACACGAAATTCCCGGTTGAGGTAGACTCGCCCTTAACGTCGGTAGATCCCGCGGCGGAAGTTGAACCCCTTGCGCCGGACGGGACCGCCGCGCCGCAAGAAATGGTTTCGTCGCCGGAATCTGTGGCGGAGGAGGCGGCGCCGGTCCCCTTCGAACCCGTTGCCCAGCCGGAACCGACCGCGCCGCCGGAAACTGTCATGGCATCGCCGCAGGTCGCCGCGCCGCCGCTTATCGCGCCACAAGTCGCCGCCCCTTCGCTGTCCGAGACGGTGGCCGCACCGGAGCCGTCTTTGATGACGGGCGGGGCGGAGGAAATCGCAAAGGAAGATGACGATATCGGCAAATTGCGCCGAACCTGGAGCGACCTGACGGCCACGACAAAGATCGCCATTGGCCTGCCGGTAGCATTGGCGGCGGCGGGGGCTATTGTCGCGGGCCTGTCATGGCTTTCGTCCCCGGCCAATCCGACCCCGCGACCGCCCGCCGTCCCGCAGAACGCCGGGCAAACCCCAACGCTAACCAGCGGCGGCGCGCCCGACGCAATTGTTGCGCCTCCACCGAGATCCGGCGCCGAAGGAAGCGGCGTTGTCCCCGACGCGGCGGCTCCGCCGATCGGAAACGGCGCGGCGGGCGCAGTGCCTGCCGGGCCTCAAGTAAACGCGGGCAAGGCGGATTTGGGGAAATACGCTTATTTCGCGTCCCATGAGTTCGTGGAACACCGCCTCGAATTTCCTTATACAGCGGAGTTCCCCCGGTCGAATTTGGCGGAGGTGACGCCGCTCGGAAACGATCAATATGTGGTGAAAGCCTATGTGGACTCGGATAATAGCCGAAATACCAACCGGCGCACAAACTATACCGCGAAGATGCAACACGACCCCAAAGCGCAAAACCCGGCGGACGGTTGGCGTTGCCTGGACATGCAAATGTCAAGTCCGTAAAAAACGCGTTGGTTCTGTTAAATCGCGCTTCAACAAAAAGGGAGCGGCATCCCACGGATGCCGCTCCCTTTTGATTTGTGATTGGGCGCGCTTGCGTCAGGCGAAGTTACTTGACGCTAAACGTTGCGGTGAACGGGGCGCCCGTCGCGGCGGAAGCGCCGCCGAAATCGCCGCCCGCCGCATTGCATTTATCCGTTCCCCAGGTGCCGGGGTTGCAGGGTCCGCCCTGATCCGCATTCGCGACAGTGGCGTTGTTTCCCGACGAGACCATGTTGGGCCGAAGGAACTTGGCGTGGCCGTCCGCGAGAACGAAGTTCGAGCCGCCGGAGTGAACCGGGGTCTTGGCGTAGCAATGTTCGTTATAGTTTTGGCCGCACCCGTTGTTCTCGTACCCGACATTGTCCTTGTCGCGCCCGCCCATATAACCGGTTTGGTAAAAGCCCGAAACCGCGTGGGTAACGCCGTTTCCTGCGGGGGACTGCTTTTCCAATGGGTTGGTAACATCCGCCTGATAGATGAAACCGAAGTTCTCGCAAAGCAATACGGTTTTGGAGGTTGACGTGAGGGCCGCCTGATTTACCGAAATGCCATTTATCTTGCCGTAGGATTGTTGCGTCGTGTTGTCCTCGCCAACGTTGAGGTTGTAAAGGTATGAAACCGGAGACTTTGCGCTCGTCCAGGAAGGATTAAGTTCGGAATTATCGTTCGGACAGGTGAAAACGCGGTCGCTCTTGATATAGGAGTAAAGCGTTCCGGCCCAGCCATGACCGTAGTGCGCGCCCGGGTTGTAGTTGCCGCAAGGATAATACTCATCGTAGTCCTGCGTGTACATAATCAACGCCGTCCCGAGTTGTTTTTCGTTGGACAGGCACGAGATGGCGCGGGCTTTTTCCCGTGCCTGCGCGAAGACCGGGAACAAGATGGCGGCGAGAATCGCGATGATGGCGATCACGACGAGCAGTTCAATCAAGGTAAAACCGCCGCGCGTCGGCGTGCTGGAACTTCTGTGTTTCATAGTTTTCTTTCTTGGGGTTTTCCGGCGAAAATCCCGGGGACTTAACGGAGACGAGCGGGGCAAACAGAGCCTCGCTGTATCAGCGAAACAGGTAATATCTGCTGAACCGGCGGCGATAAAAACGGTTTCCCCTTGCCCTCGTGGGGGGCGAGCCGCGCCCAAAGGCGGCGAACGGCAAGACGCCCCATCGCTTCCTTGTCCACGCGAACCGTGGTCAGCGGCGGCTCGGCGTGGGCGGCAAGCGGCACATCATCGAAGCCGACAATACTCACGTCCTCGGGAAGCCGCAAACCCGCCTGCCGAACGACGCGCTGGGCTAAAAACGCGCAGTCATCGTTTGCGGCGAGAACGGCGCTCGCCGGATCTTCGGGCATCCGCAACTGGCTTGCGAGCCGGTCCGCGATCCCGAGCGGTCCCCAGTCCTCGTCGCACCCTTCCGGCTCCAAAAGCAGGGCGGGGTCCGGGGTAATTCCGGCTTCGAGAAGCGCGCACCAGTAGCCGCGCAAACGATCTTGAAACGTCGTAACGTTCTTGCGGGTCATCAGGAAGCAAATGCGGCGGTGTCCCAACTCCAGCAGATGCCGGGTGGCCATTCGCGCGCCGCCAAAGCCGTCGGAGATCACGCTGTCGAACGCCCCGGTTTCGTCGGAATTATCCACCAGCACGATCTGGGGGACATTGTGCGCGAACCGGTCCAGAATGCGGCGATCCGCCGAACCGACCAGCAGCATTCCGGTGATGATTTTCTCGCTCACCATGCCGGGCAACTCCTGCTCGAACGTGTGCGCGTCGGTGGTATGCACCAAAAGGTGCAAGCCCAGCGCGGTCGCCTCGGCCTGCGCCCCGGCGAGCATCGGCGCGTAAAACACGTTGGATGCGAGAACCACATCGGGGCTGTCAGAGAAAAATTGAAAGCCAATCGCGCGTCCGGCGAACGGGCGCGGGGCGGCGGCGCGGGCGCGCTTCGTAAACGCCGTTGCGGGGCCGGGCTTGTACCCGAGTTGCTCTGCGGCATGGAGAACGCGGCGCTGGGTCATCTCGGATAATTGATGCGGCGTTCGGAAGGTGCGAGACACCGTGGTCGGTGAAACCCCCGCTTTCAATGCGACATCGCGTATGCTGGCCATGATGAATGGTACAAGCGTTGTGACACATTGTCAATGATACAAACAATGGTACAGTAAAATAACCGTAACATTTTCAGAAACAAAGACGGAGTTGTATTTTGTGTCACCGGGGCGAAATGGCATGAGTTTTCACAAACGACGCAAAGCGGCGTTCTTATTGACAGTTTTGGGCGTGATCTGCGGACTGGGCGCGGTCTGGGGTTGCCGTGCGGTGGCGGCGCATCGGCAAAAAACCGCCGCTTCAATGGTACAGTCTTTGACCGCAAGCGGCGCATCCGTTCCTCGCCTTGACAAGTTCGAGCTAACATTCCAACTCGCGAATATCGGCTTTACCAATCCGTTCGATCCCGAACAGATCGCGGTTTCCGCCGTTTTCACGTCGCCGGGGAAAAAAAGGTATTCGGTCAACGGCTTTTACTACCAGGATTTCGAGCGGAGCGGCCCGCCCGAAAAGTTGACCGCCACGGGAAAACCCTGCTGGAAAGTGCGTTTCACGCCGAACCAGACCGGCGTTTGGACGTACGCGCTGACGGTAACGGACGCCAAAACCGGAACGCAAAAGCTCGCCCCGCGCCCATTTATCTGTACGGCGTCGGCGCGCCGGGGCGACATCCAAAAGTCCGTCCGTGACGCCCGCTACTTCCAGTACAGCGACGGTTCGCCCTATATCCCGCTTGGTCAAAACCTGGGATGGGGCAACTGGGGAATGGACAACGGCACCTTTTCCTACGACACATGGCTTCCCAAAATCGCCGCCGAGGGCGGGAACTTCGCCCGCTACTGGCTGTGGTCGGACTTTCACGGAATCGAGTGGAAGGAAACCGGGCTGGGCGATTACCGCAAGCGATTGAACGAGGCGTGGCGTTTGGACCACGATCTGGAAACGGCGCGCGGCTGCAACATTCAGGTCATGCTCATGCTACTGAACCACGGCGCGGTTTCCACCAAAGTCAACCCGCAGTGGACGGACAGCCCGTACTACAAGGGGAACAACGGCCCGTGCGCGACACCCCGCGACTTTTTCGTGAACCCAGCGGCGAAGACGTTTTTCAAGCGGCGTTTGCGGTACACCGTCGCCCGCTGGGGATACGCGTCCAATATCGTGTGGGAGCTTGCCAACGAGATTGACAACACCGACGATTACCTGACAAACGCCGAAGTGCGGGCGGATGTCGCGGCATGGCATCGGGAAATGGCCGCGTACCTCAAGTCGCTGGACAGCCGTCATCTGGTCACGACCAGTTTCAGCCGGTTCCAGAACGACGCCGCGATCTGGAAACAGCCCAACATTGATTTCACGCAGTTCCACTTTTACAGCGTTTCACCCGTGATGGAGGATGCCCACGCCGCCGTTATCGCGCGGTACCGGAGCCGTTTCCCCGGCCAGCCCGTTTTCGGCGGCGAGATCGGGTTTCCAAGCGGCGGCCCGTACTCGGTCAAGAACGACCCAGAGGGAAATCACTGGCACAATTCGCAGTGGGCGTCTATTTTCTCGGGCGCGGCGGGCAGTTCCGCGTTGTGGTGGTGGGCGGACTATATCGAGCCGCAAAACCTGTATGGAAACTATCGGTGGCTTTCGCGGTTCCTGTCGTCGCTCAATCCGCCCGCGTCGCGTTTCGTCCCGACCCGGCCCGAGATCACCACGCCAAACCGCGCCGCCCTGATGCTGACTGGCTACCCGGAGTGGGGTTTTAAAGCCGAAGGCTCGCGCTTCGTGATTACGGCAAACGGGACAATGACGCCGGGCGAGGATCAACTCGCCGCGTACCTGTACGGGGCCAAAGACAACGCCGAGCGGCGCAACCCACCCACCTTCGATGTCACCTACCCGGTCGCGGGCCAGTTTCAACTGATAACCGGCGACCCGCGCGGTGAGCCGCATCTGATCGTCACTCTGGACGGCGTTACTGTGTATGAGGGCAGCCCCGCCGCCGGTTCGACGGTATCTATCCCTGTGGGCGCCGGGCGTCATACGCTGTTTACGGACAACACCGGAACCGGCTGGGTTGATGTGGTCAACTACCGTTTCGATCCGGTCGCGCCGACGCTGAAAGCGTACGCGCTACAAGGGCCGGACACGGTTGCGGCGTGGATCGTCAATCGGGCGTTCAACTACAAGGAGGCGCGGAACGGTTCTGCGCCCGCCGCCGCGACGGGAACCCTTCATTTCAAAAAATTGGCCCATGATGGCGCGTGGGCGGCGGAATGGTGGGACACCCGCACCGGCGTTATCACGGCCCGTACCACCGCAACCGCAACCCGCGGCGCGCTCGATTTGCCGATTCCCGCGACCGTGACCGACCGCGCGCTAAAAATGCGTTTCGTGGGCGGCGCATCGCGCGCGACAAAAAAGGAGCGCAAACGATAGTCAAAACGTCCGTGGGGGCGAGGGGCTGAAACCCCTCGTCCCCTAAATAAAGCGGCAAATCAAGTAGGAGATAATTTGATAACGCAAAAAAGTCCTGCGGCGAAGGCCGCAGGGCTTTCGCATGTAGTCTGTTGTCGCTCGCTTAGAAATTGCCGAACACGGAAAACAAAACGCGGCGGCCCTGCTGAAAGCGGGCGCCGGAGAACGCGGATTGGAAGTTGATGACCTCCCGGTTGTCGAACAGATTGGATATATCCAGACCGACGCCGCCGCGCGCGCCGAACGGGCGCGGGCCGGTCGTCAGGCGCAAATCCACCTGCGAGCGCGGGATGCGCCGGGGCGACGGCGGGATTGGACTGCTCGCAAGACCGCTACCGTACGCGAGCGTTGGGGCCGCCGACGCCCCGCCGCGCCAAAGATACCCCAAACCCGCGCCTACCGTGTGGGTCTGGTCGTGGTCGTTGAACTCCGGCACGGGTTCGCCGGTGTTATCCAAACCGTTGGGCTTGGCGATGGAGTACGTGTAGTTCAGGTAGCCGCCAATCCCGCCCGCCCCCCGCGCGGCGATACACCGTAAGACAATTCGATTCCGTGGACCGCGCCGTACTGAAGGTTCAAGGCCGAATACAGTCCGATCTGACTGCCCGGGATCAAAAGGCCGGTATCCACCTGATTGAAGATCTGCTTGTAGTAGTACGCGGCCTTCGCCGTTTGCCCAAACGCCACCTGTCGCTCCAGACTTATGTTGTATTGGTTCAGCGTTTCCGGCTGGATGGGCTGTCCCACAACCGCCCCCTGCGCGAGCGGCGCGGTGTTCATCAAACGGTCGTAGGAGGCGCGAAGCATCGTTCCTTTGTCGAGCGCGTAGGACAAGTTGAGCCGGGGCGAAAAATATTCTTTGTCCACGATAGGCTGACCGAGGTTTTGCGCCTGACGGTACCGGTTGTACCTAGGCGTATGCGGCGCGGTAAAAGCCCGTGCGATGAACGCGCAGGGTCGGCGAGGTCGCGCCCGCTACGGCGACATACACCGGGTTACCGTTGACATCGGCAATGTCGTTGCCTGCCGCATCGGTCCGGATAGCGCCCTACGGCGCAAGGCTCGAATCGAGGCCCGCTAAGGCGTCCAGGGCGAGCTGGCTTGCCGGTATCAGTTGGTATGACTCGTCCCCTTTTTGCTGGTCGGACAAAAAGCCCGCTTTGAGTTGGTGCGCGCCGCGCCGGGCGGATAGATCGCCGCTGATCTGGTAGTGGTACACGCTCCGCGAGGCGGTCGGATTGTACTCCACCGAGTTATCCACGGGTAGGGCGTCCACCCGAACGGTGGGGTTTTGGTTGCTGACCTCTTGCCCGGAGTGGAGAAGAACCGCGACCAACTGACCGCTGTCGCGGGCGTTGATCTGATGTCGCCAGGTCAGGATGGCGAACTCGTTTACCTCGTGTTGCAGAATCGCCTGGCCCGCGTCCTGCTGGGACGGAAGCGGAAGCGTTTGCGCGCCCAGAAGCCCCGCCGTTTCCCCCGTCACATCCGGGCGGGTCCCGTCGGCGTTGCGCTGTCCGAGAAAACCGTCGCCCTGCCCCGCCTGCGCGAACCGTGCGGCGGCGAGACCGGTCCGGTTCGACAACTCCAGGCGGCCCGGCGCGCGGGAAAGGGTTAGCGTCACGGCGTCCGCGTGGGCGGGAGAAATACGGAATTTGGCGAAGTAACTCTCGTCCTGTCCCGCATTGTGCGCGGTCTGGTTGTCCGGTTGTTGCGGCTCAAGGGCGTTTTGGGTGCGCGTGGTCGCGACATTCACCACATAACTTGCGCGACTGCCTATCGGCCCGGACGCGGTAAAGGCGGTGTTGAACGTGCCGTATTCGCCGCCCTGTAAGGTGACTTCACTCTCGGCGCGGCTCACGCCCGGAAGCGTGGAAATATTCAAAAACGCCGCCGTTTGCCCGCCGAATTCGGGCGCGAACCCGCCGGTTACAATATCGAGGCTTTGAATGGTGGACGCGACCACGACCGACCCTTGCCACCCCGACAGCGTGTCGGGAAGGGGAACGCCGTCCACGACAAAGGCGATGTCGGCGTGTTCGCCGCGAATATGCTGTTGCCCGTTGGAGTCCGACGCGACGCCGGACTGTCCCTGCGTGAGCGCGCGGGTGTCATTGCTGGTGCGGTTGACGAACGTGTTGATTTCCTGATTGCTTCGCGTGGCCCCAGCGGAGGTCACGGATAAGGTGCGACCTCCGGGGCGGATGGGGTCGCCAAAAGAGGCGGCGCCTCGGTGGGCAGTTGTCCCGCGACGCCCGACCCGTTCGGGTCCACGGTCGGGCCGTCGCCGTTTTCGCCGCCCGGCCCTCCTGCGGCGGCGACCACTTTAGGTTGCGACAGCGCGCTTCTCGCCATACTCGCCGAGCGCGGACGCGCGGCGCTGGGTGCGCTTTTGCGCGCGGGCGGGGTTCTTCGGGCGGGCGGCTTACGCTCGGGTCGCTTGGTTTCCGGCGAGTATTTGCGTCGGGTTGGACAAGCCGACCTGGGCGGCGGACTGGAACGACGTAATCATGCCCGCGATGGTGCCAAGCAAGCCGAGAAGCGGCGCGATATTGACAATCGTGCGAAGGGCGGGAAGATACGCGTCCAGAACCGGCATCTCGTTCGCCGCTTCCTTCTCCATCGCCATCTCGATAGACTCCGCGTTCCGGTGCGCGTTTTTCAAACCGCGCACGAACATGCGGGCGAGCGGCGCCCCGACCTTTTCGCACGAGACGATAGCCGCATCGGGCGACGCTTGCCGGGGATTACGCGCCCATACGCATTGCGAACGTCATCGAGCAGGGCGTCGCCATCCACGGCGGCCCGGCGCAGAACAACGGCCCGCTCGATCACGATGGCGATTAGGGCGATAGAGAAAATAATCAGGGGGTACATCATCACCCCGCCGCCGCGAATAAACCCGAGGAACGTATTCATAAAAAACCCGTTTTTCCGATCAAACGAAGTCCCGCGCATTATCCGAGTGAGTTTCACAAAAAATTGGTCGCCACACGCTCGTGTGGATCGAAACAGCGCAAATCCGTCCCGCTACTTAATCGCAATCGTAAGTCATTAGCATAGTCTTAGATGGCGCCAAAGTAGGGACTTTAAGCGCATGCGGTTTTCGTGCGCCGGGGCTACGTCCCTAAAACGTTTTGGCCTTTACAGAATGGTCGTGTTCGCGCTACAATCGGTGCAGAAACCACGGTATCGAGGACGAAATGAATAAAATTCGATTTGGCGTTATCGGGTGCGGTTCGATCGGTCCGACCCATGCGGGCGCCCTGAAGCAGATCGCAAATGCGGAATTAATCGCGGTCGCCGACGCCAACCCGGAGCGCGCCGCATCGGTCGCCGAAAAGTACAGCATGGCGAAAATCTACGGGGACGCCGCCGAACTCCTTGCCGACCCGGGTATTGACGCGGTTTGCCTGTGTACGCCGTCTGGGATGCATGCGTCGGGCGCAATCGCGGCGATGGAGGCGGGCAAGCACGTTCTGGTCGAAAAGCCGATGGAGATTTCCCTTGACGCGTGCGACCGCATGATCGCCGCGTCGGATGCGACCGGCAAAAAATTAGCCGTGGTCAGTCAGCACCGGTGGGACGCCGCGACCGTGCTGGTCAAGGACGCCATTGACAACGGGAAACTGGGCAAGATTGTTCTCGCCGACGCGTCGGTGAAATGGTGGCGGACGCAAGCCTACTACGACTCCGGCGACTGGCGCGGAACGTGGGCGATGGACGGCGGCGGGGCGCTGATGAACCAGGGCGTGCATACCGTGGACCTCCTGCAATGGCTCGCGGGCGGCGTCTCGCACTTGTGGGCGCAAACCCGAACAGCGGCCCACGAGCGTATCGAGGTCGAGGATGTCGCGGTCGCCGCGCTTCAGTTCGCAAGCGGCGCGGTCGGCTCGCTGACGGCGACCACGGCGGCATGGGAGGGCTTCCCGGTCCGCATTGACATCTTCGGAACCGAAGGCTCGGCGGTTATCGAGGGCGACCGCTTGAAAACGCTCACGTTCAAAACCGGCGAATCGTACCAGAGCGAGGAAGCCGCCGTTCACGCGCTATCCGTCGCGCGCGGCGGGACCGCGAGCGTCAAGGAGGAAGCCGCGACCCGCCTCACAACTCCGTCGGGCGGGGCCGCCGCCGACCCCGGCGCGGTCTGGGGCGACGCGCATAGGGCGCAGATCGAGGACTTCATCCGCGCCATCCAAACCGATACCCAGCCGCTCATTGACGGACGCGAAGGCCGCAAGCCGGTCGAGATTATCCTCGGCGTGTACCGCTCGTCGCGCACCGGTCAGGCAATCACGCTCGGTTAGGCATGTCTCACACTTTATTCACGACGCATCTTTCGCGGACAAAACGTACAAACCAACATCCGCGTTTCGCAAAGTGGACGTGATGTATTCTAAAGCGGTGGGCGCCTTCGCCTTGTTGCCGCCGCCCAACGAGCGTATCTTTAGGAAAATGTACTCCGAGGCGACGTACTTGAGCGATCCTTTTTTAGCCATGTTCAAGCAAGGCCCGCAAAACACGTCGAAGTGACAGCCTTCAAGCGTTAATACGCCTTTGTAATCGGGAGAGAACTTCTGGGCTGACAAAAACTGGGATAATGGCGAGAGGCGGGCCAGCGTTTGAAACTCCCGTGAGAAAAGGGGGACGATTCGCCCCCAGACGCCGTCGCCTCTTCGGTCGCAACGCAGGACGAGGCTCCCCTCGAACTGATGCCAAAGAAAGTTTTCCGACGCCTCCAACATTCGGATAATACAGCCAGCCAAGTCGGCGTCACGGCGATGTCTTCCCATTGGTTCCATGTAAATGCTGTAGGAATTCTGCTCCTTATCCACTTCCGGGTCTGCTTCTGAAAACGAAATTACTGCCTCAACCCGCGCTTCACCAAACGAAATCGTATAGGAGCTTTCACCGTCTATTTGTTTAAAAGCGTGAATACCCCAGATGGAATTTGCTTGGACGCTAAAGCCAGCAAGCGCCATCAGGCTGATCCACTCGCCCGCTAATTCATTGCTGAGATTATAGAGAAGAAAACTCATTCAAAGTTGAAAACCGCAAGTTGGATGCGTAGAAACGCGCCACTCGCTCTATTCGTTGCACAAGGTAGATATGCGCTACCGCATTGTCAACCGTTGAACCGCATCTTGCCGGGGATTGTCCGTGTAAAAGCGGCGCACCAGAACCACGCTGTACATATCGAACGCGAGCATCACGGCGGCGACCGCAAGCGCGGCGGACACCGGCGCGGGCCGCTTGCCCCGGGTGGATAGGGCGAACAGGAACAACACCGACGTTGCGGGCAGGGCGACGACCAGATACCGCCCCGGCGAGTTGACCACGTTCCAGTCGCTCCAAAACTGTTGTTGCAAAAGCGCGAGAACGCAAAAAACGAGCGACGCGCCTGAGGCCCACAACAGCGCGCGACCGCCCGCATCCGGCGATGCGCCGGTTTCGCCGCGCCGCGACCGGGACGAATGGAGGAACAGGGCAAGCAGAGCGAACACGTCTGCGAGCAAAAACAACGCCTGCCATGCCTGCGCCGACTGCGGGAAGCCGGGTAGGTAGAACTGCAACAGCCAGAACGGCGTCCAGGCGGTCGAGGCGTACCAGAGCGCGGTGTAAAGCGGCGTGATGACGATAGGCTGGGGGAACCCGTTCGGCTGAACCGGCTGGGACGGGTTTGCAAGGTACTGAAAGAGCGTGATGCCCGCGAGAAGCGGGCGGTCGAACGTGCGCGGAACCGCCGCACCGTAAGCGGACAAGTTGTACGCGAGCCACGGAAGGAGCGGCAAAATGGCGCAAAGCGCAAACGCGCCCCACAGAACCGGAGCGGACGTATCTTTGCCATCGCCGCTTTTTATGCTATTCGCTTCGCCGCGCCATCGCAGGGCGTAGCCGAGCGCAATTACGGCGGCGGGGAGCCACAAAAGCGCGGTCAGGCGTGTCAGGGCGGCGACGCCGATAGTCGCGCCCAGCAAAGCGAAATCGCGCAGAACCGGGGCAGTGTCGCGGCGAACCGCGCGCGCCATCTGACACCACGCCCACGCGCCGATCATCAGGGCCATCGGCTCGTTCGACAAACAGCCGGTCATATGCGCGAACATCGGCGTGAACGCGACCAGCGGCGCGGTTCCAACCGCGACCAGCGGGCGGTCCGGGAACGCCGTCCGCGCCGCGTGCGATGCCCAAAACACGGCCACGCCGCCGAACACGGCGCACAGCCCGCGCAACAGATAAATGGCGAGTGCGCCGCTCCCTCCGGTTACCGCATAAATCGGGGCCGCGACCGCATAAAACAGCGGCGGGTGTTGCGCCTGATACGAAACAAACTCGTCACGGTTTTTGCGGAATGCGGGCGACGGACGCGGCAACCGCTTGTTGTCCACGAGCGACGCGATGTAAACGAGGTGTTCTTTTTCGTCCGGCCCGATACCGGTCACGATTGCGCCGCCGCCGAACCGCGCGGGGATATTGTCCGGCAATTCCATCCGCTGAATCGGCGTCGCCGTGATCCAGAACAACTGC
>CAXUMS010000057.1:0-26177 GCA_964252165.1 uncultured Armatimonadaceae bacterium | reverse complement strand
GCGGCTTTCTGGACGGCAAAGCGGGCCTAATCTACCATTTCCTGCAAGCGTTCTGGTTCCGATTTTTGGTGGACGCCAAGATTTTGGAAGCCCGAATGGACGCGGACGCGGCCCGGAACCACGCGCCGTAAAGGTCGGGGCGGCGGTATCATACACGCAGGAGAATTTGTTTTTAACCATGCCTGACGCCGCTACGACGCCGCCCGTTTCTGACTCTGCCGCACCCGCCAAGAAGTTGGTTTTGCTGGACGGTAACTCGCTCTTGTACCGGGGCTTTTTCGCCATGCGCGCCCTGACGACCAGTGCAGGCCAGCCGACCAACGCCGTGTTTTCGTTCACGATGATGCTCCTGACGCTTTTGACCGACCAGAAGCCGGACGTGACGATTTGCGCGTGGGACGCGCCTGTGAAAACGTTCCGGCACGAGGAGTTCAAGGAATATAAGGGAACCCGGTCATCCCCGCCGCCGGAACTCACCGAGCAAGGGCCGATTGCGCGCGAGATGCTCCAGGCGTTCAACATCCCGATGACCGAGGCGCCCGGATATGAAGCGGACGATATTATCGGGACGCTCGCCCGGCAAGGGCGCGATCTGGGCTACGAGGTGATGATCGTCACCGGCGACCTGGACGCCCTGCAACTGGTCGAGCCGGGCGTGCGCGTGATGACCACGGTCAAGGGCGTGACCGATGTCGTGATCTACGACGAGGCCGCGGTGGAAAAGCGGTACGGTCTGCGGCCCCATCAACTCACCGACTACCGCGCGCTCAAAGGCGACACGAGCGACAACATTCCAGGCGTGCCGGGCGTGGGCGAAAAAACCGCGAGTACCCTTCTTCAGCAATACGAGACGGTAGAAAATCTGATTTTCCATGTGGACGAGATCAAGCAGGCCAAGTTGCAGGCCGCCCTGGTCGGCGCGACCGAGCAGATCGGGCAATCCAAGCGGCTCGCAACCATTCTGCGCGACGTGCCGCTCCATAGCGATGTGGACATTCCCGCCCTCGACGCCGCCCCGCACGTGCCGGATTGGGCCAAAGTGCGCGCCTTGTTCGAGCGTTTGGAGTTCCGCACCCTGCTTCGCCGCGTGCCGGGCGCGGACACGGACAATAAGCCTGTCTCCCATGACAAGGCGGGCGTGGGAACGGGCGCGCCTGTTCCTGGGACGGCGTCCGGGGGAAGCGCGCCTGTGGACTTGAACGCGGACGAGTACGACCCGTTTGCAGACGACGATACCGACGCCGATGAGGCTACGTCTCCGCCCGTCGCGCCGCCGGTCCGCGCCGACTTCCGCACCGTGGACACGCCCGCTCTGCTCGCCGAGATGGTCGGCGCGGTCGCGAACGCCCGCCGGGTCGGTTTGCGCCTCGACAGCAACGGCGGGCCGCTCGATGGCGACCTGCGCGGCGTCGCGGTCGCGGTCGGCGACGGAACCGTTTTTTACGTTCCGTGCCAAGAAGCGGCCTCCCCCGCCCCCAATACTGCGGGAGCCGTAGCGGTAGCGCCTGTCGCGCCGTCGCTTTTTGATGAGCCAGCGCCCCCAGAAACGCCCGTAGCCCCCCCATCATTGGGGGCGGGGGGGGCCGCATCTTCCCCTGCGCCGCCCGTGGTCGTTATCCCAAACGAACTCAAAGCCCTGCTCGAAGATCCCAAAGTCGCGAAAGTCACGCACGAGGCCAAAAGCGACATCGCCATTTTGGAGCGTTTGGGCGTTCGGCTGGTCGGGATCACGTTCGACACCGAACTTGCCGCCTACCTTCTCAACGCGGGACGGCGGTCCGGCTACCCCCTCCACGAGATCGCGGGCGACTTCGCCCAGCGCGACCTTGCCGCGCCCTTAGATAAAAAAGAGCGCAAAACGATGGAAGCGGACGCTATCGCCGCGCATGAGAAGGAGGAGGCGTTCAAGCAGGCCGACGCCCTTTTAGCCACGATGGCGGTTCAGGAGCCGCGCCTCGCCGCCGCCGGTTTGCTCAAAGTGCTGGACACCCTCGAACTTCCGGTCGCGCCGATTCTCGCCGAGATGGAACTTGCCGGGCTTTTGGTGGATGTAGACGTTTTGAACCGGATGGCGCACGAGTTCGAGGGCAAAATCGCGACGCTTGAGGCCGAAATCTATGAGGCGGCGGGCGGCGCGTTTTCTATCGGGTCCACCAAGCAACTACAGGAGGTATTGTTCGAGCGGCTGAAACTCCCGGCGACCAAGAAAATCAAAACCGGGTACTCGACCGGGGCCGAGGTGCTGGAGGAGTTGGCGCCCGAGTATCCTATCGTCGGCCAAATTCTGCGACACCGCGAACTATCCAAACTCAAAAGCACGTACGCCGATGCGATGCCGCTTCTGGTCCGGCCCGAAACCGGGCGCATCCACACGTCGCTGAACCAAACTGTCGCCGCGACCGGACGGTTGTCGTCGTCTAACCCGAACCTGCAAAATATTCCCGTTCGCACCGAAATCGGGCGCAAGATACGCCGCGCGTTTATCGCCGCTCCGGGAACTGTTCTGGTGTCGGCGGACTATTCGCAGATCGAGTTGCGCTTATTCGCCCATGTCACCGGGGACCCGGAATTGGTCGCCGCGTTCGAGAGCGGCGAGGACATTCATAAATACACGGCGGGAAAGATGTACAATGTCCCGGTTGACGACGTGACCGGCGATATGCGGCGAGCCGCGAAAACCGTCAACTACGCGGTTATCTACGGCATCAGCGAGTTCGCGCTGGCCCGCCGCCTCAACGTTTCGTTCGTGGCCGCCAAAGAACTTAAAACGTCGTACTTCGCGCGCTTCCCCGGCGTCCGTCAGTATTTGGACGAGACCGTCGCGTTCGCGCGCGAGAAAGGCTACGTGCAAACGCTGTTCGGGCGACGGCGGTACATGCCCGACATAACCTCGCGCGTGTTTCAGTTCCGGCAGGCCGCCGAGCGCGCGGCGGCGAATATGCCGATTCAAG
Source organism: uncultured Armatimonadaceae bacterium (assembly GCA_964252165.1). Taxonomy (GTDB): domain Bacteria; phylum Armatimonadota; class Armatimonadia; order Armatimonadales; family Armatimonadaceae; genus CAXUMS01. Next base: position 23,226 of record CAXUMS010000057.1, on the reverse strand, counting down.
GCTCGTCGGCGGACATCATGAAACTTGCGATGATCGCCGTCTACGAGATGCTGAAACGCGAAAAATTCCAGTCCAAGATGCTCTTACAAGTCCACGACGAACTACTCTTCGAGACGCCCCCCGACGAGGTCGCGCGCCTCGCCCCGCGCGTCCATGAGGCGATGTCGAACGTGTATCCGCTTAAAGTCGCCTTAGATGTCGAGGTGAAAACCGGCAAAACGTGGGCCGATGTCACCCCGGTCGCGGACGCCGACGAAGAGGTCGCCGGTATGACCGCCGATTAACGTTTGCGCCGCAAGGAAGAAACGAGTCGCTTTTGCGTTTTCAGTTGTTCCGTTCAATGCGTCTTCGCCCTAAAGTAACTGAGGTAGTTTGCGCGGCGCTTGTCACTTTGATCGCGGCGTTCTATGGCGTGGAACAATATCAAGCGTCGCAACGGGATACCGCGCGGCTTGCCCTTTTGCGGGCAACATTGATGAGGCCAACGTCAGAGCGGCTTCAAGCCTGCCGCGTCGAGCTTACGGCGGGCGCGGACGCCAATGCGGTATTCAGCGACCAGGACGAAACGTACGCTCTCCTGGGGACGTTTCCTCCTGGTGTCCGCTTGCAGGTGCGCGCGGCTTGGCTTTGGTCCGGCGCACTTGGTTATGCGACTCGCAGACCTCCCCCGGTACCGTCCTATTACAAGCGACGGTTTTCTATTCTTTACAAAGCGGCGCAAACGCGGGATTTAGCATTGGCTGATTTGTTGCTTCAAAAAGGAGCCGACCCAAATCGGCGCATCGCAGGAATTTCCACACCGCTCACGTTTGCTGTCGCACAAGGCGATATAGCGATGATTCGTTTGTTGCTCCTGAAGGGGGCGGACCCCGCATTTGCGGATGGCAAAGGTCGGACGCCGCTTCAAATCGCCTCTATATACAGCAATATAAAAGTGGAACGCCTGTTACGCGATGCGCTTGGGGAAAATTATTCGGTTGTTACCACGCCGGGAAAACAGCCCTAACTGCGCCTGTAATAATGGAACCGCTTAAACGCTAATCATCGTTGTGGCGGTTTAGTTGCTCGATCAACCGCTTGATCGGAACATCGTCGGGCGCGTCCGCCACGGCCTGGTTGATCTCGTTTAGCAGGCGGATGCGCCGCTCCTCGATAGCGCGCTTTTCTGCGCTCGGGTCACGGTACAAAGCGCGAATCCACTCGCGAACGCGGCGGCGCATCGGCGGCGCTTCGCTCGTGTTTCGCGAAGACAAGTCGGGAGGGACCGCATCTTCGGCGGGCGAGGCGTAAGCGGGGGGCGACGCGGCGTTTGCCGGGCTTGTCAATTCGGTTTGCGCGTCCGTCTCCACCGCCGCCGTGTCAGTCATGGTCTTGCTTTAGTTCCTGTCCCAAACGCCCCGCTTGCCCATTACGGAGGTAACGTCAAACTTCCCGCAAGCGCGGCCCGCGATGCGCCCGTCACGCGCGGGATTGTCGCCGCTTCGCCGCGCAGGAAGGCATCGGCGAGCAGGGCGAACGCGAGGGCTTCCTTGCTGTCTCCATTTATACCCACGTCCTCATGCGTCAGAACCGGTTGCGGGGCAAGTTCGCGGGCGAGCAAAGTCATTAAATGCAAGTTTCGCGCCCCGCCGCCGCCCACGATTATTTCGTCCGGCATCCGGGGCAGGAAGCGGCGGTAGGCGTCCGCAATCGAGCGCGCGGTGAAAGTGGTGAACGTCGCAACCACGTCGGCGGGGGACGCGCCGCGTGATAGAAAACGCGCTTGCGCGTCGCGAAAGAACGCCTCACCGAACTCCTCGCGCCCCGCCGATTTGGGCGGCGTTTTCGCGAGGAACGGGTGTGATAGAAGCCACTGCAAAACCGTCTCGTCCACGGTTCCGGCTTGCGCGAGCGCGCCGTCTTTGTCGTAGGTTAACGCGCCGTTTGTCGCGTCGTGCGCGGCGCGGTCCATGAGCATGTTGCCCGGCCCGGTATCGAAGCCGACAACATCGCTCGCATCGGCGTTTGCGCTCAGGTAGGTGACATTCCCGATGCCGCCGATGTTCTGCACGGCTCGCGATTTCGCCCCGTGCGTCAGCAAAAGCCAGTCGGCGTACGGGATCAGCGGCGCGCCCTGCCCGCCGAGGGCGACATCGGCGGCGCGGAAGTTTGACACCACCGGGATACCCGTACGAGAGGCGATAACCGCAGGCTCGCCAATTTGAAGCGTTGCGCCGGTTCGCTCGCCCGCGCGGGTAGGCGGCGTATGCGAAACGGTTTGTCCGTGGCTTGCGATGGCGTCAACCTCGCCCGCCGCGACGCCCGCCGCCTCCAACACGGCGAGCGCGGCATCCGCGAACAACGCGCCAAGCGCAAACGACAGCCGCGAAACATCCTCGGGACTTCCGTCGCCGTGGGACAGCCGCAACACATCCGCGCGCAACGCAGAGGGAAACGGGTGCGTCGCAAAGGCGGCGACGCTCGCCCGTGCGCCGCCGCGCCCCGCGCCGCCGATGCGAACCAGCGCGGCATCCACGCCGTCCACAGACGTGCCGCTCATCAGGCCAACCACAAGGCGCTCGGGCTTGTCCCCATACACGGCGATGCGCGCCCACGGCCCGCCGCCGCTTTGTCTCACAGCGTTTCCTCGCGGTCATTCTCGCCATCGAAAGACAAGCGGATAGGTTTGTTCTTGGCGACCGTTTCCAGATGAACAGGGCGGCCCCAAAGTTTATAAACAGCGCGTAGAACGCGGGCCGTGTACTCGGCGTCGAGCGGCTTGCCGTCGAAGGCGTGCATCAAATACAACTCGCCGCGCCGCTGATAATCGCCGTCGGTGACGCGGATAACCGGAACGCCGAAGTTGGTCATGCCGTCCACCATCTCGTCGCGCACCTCGCGCCAATCCGTGGACTTGACCACCCAAACCTCGTCGCCGTTTGGAGCGGTTTCCTTCTGGTACGTGTACAAGTCCAAACGCTTGACCAGCGGCTCGGTCAGGTACTTGCGAAGAAACGACACATCGTTTTCCTCGTCGCACACCTCGAACACTTTTTTCCAGCCTTCGCCGGTCGGACGCGAGCGCGCGTTGCCCAGCCAGTCGGTTTCGGTTTCGTCGCCGATCTCCATCACGCCGTCCCAGCGTCGCTCGATGTCCTTCAGAATCTGAAAGCCGACATAGTAAGGGTTGATGCTTCCCTTCATCGGCGACGGTGACAAAACGCCGGAGTGAAGACGACGGAACTCCCAGATCTCCTCGGATTTGTGTAGATACCGCTCCAAAATCCGCTCATGGGCGAGTGATGCGAAACCCTCATTCATAATTTTGGTCCGCATTTGCGGCAGGAAGTACAGCATCTCCTCGCGCACCATCGAAAGAATATCGCGTTGCCAATCCTGCAAATCGCGCCCGTGCGCGGCGAGAAAGCGCAACAGATCTTTTTCCGGCTCTTCGGGGAACTTGGGCGCGGCGGCTTTTGCGCGCGGCGCGTTCTCGCCTAAGAGGGAATGTAAATCGTCGAACTCGCCGCCGCGTTGCGGGCCGCCCTCGGTCACGCGTGCGATTCCCTCGCCCATTCGGCGGTGCGTGGGCGTGGTCGGGTCGAAATGCTCCTCGATACACATCACGGCATCTAAGAATTCTTCGACCTCGCGCCAGCCGAACTCGGTTTCGTATGCGGCGATGCGGTCCCGATGCAGTCGCACCTTCTCGACCATACGCCGGTCCGTGTGGGCGAAATAATCGTTACGCTTGAAGAAATGACAATGCCCGATGACGTGTGCGATGGTCAGTTTGTGGCTGGTCATCGAGTTGGAATCCATCAGGAACGCCTGGCACGGGTCCGTGTTGAACACGATCTCGTAAATCTTGCTCAAGCCATACTCATATGCGGTTTTCTGACGGTGGTAATCGCGCCCGAATGTCCAGTGCGAAAACCGCGCCGGGAGCGCATAGGAACCCAGTTCATAGATAACGTGAACCGGGACTACCTCGAAGTTGATCGGGTACGGGTCGTAGCCGAGCGACAGGGCGATGTCCCAAATCTCGTCAATCGAGCGCTCCAACTCCGCCGTTTCCGCATTTGAAATCATAGGTTTCTCCTTGTCACCTCGGCGTTAAGAGCGAGCGATGCGCGGGCCGTCGCGGGTCCATTCGAGCGGCTCGATATACATTTGGCGCTTGGTTCCTTCCCGATTCCACGCGTGGTAGACGATATGCTCCCGCCCGTTTACATCGGTCACTATCGAATTGTGTCCCGGCCCGATTAACTTGCCCGGAATCGTGCGAAGCACGCGCGGGCCGTCGGGGGCGTCGCCATCATACGGACCGGTGACATGCTCCGCGATGGCGAAGTCCACGCCGTAGCGGTCACTCTCCCACCATGCCCCGCTGAACAAGCAGTAGTATTGTCCGTTACGCTTGCGAACATGCGCGCCTTCCAGCGTGTGCCAGTCGTAGACCGCATCGTGTACCGGACGGTTGGCTTGGAACAGCGTCCACTCGTGCCGGGCGCGCAGAACCGTGCGCGCCTCGCCCGCGAGCCGCGTCATGCCGTCCAAGCGGTCTACGGCAAGCGCGGTGCCGGGGTGGATGCCCTCTTCGGTATCGAGGTAATCACGGGCATAGAACAGATACCATGTCCCGTCCTCATCCTGAAATGGCGACGCGTCAATGGCGAATGGGATGCCGTCCCGCTCGGTCGTGAGTTGCACGCCGCAATCTATATACGGCCCTGTCGGTTCATCGCTGACCGCGACGCGCAACTGGTGCGGGTCGTGCGAGTAGTACAGCCAGAATTTTCCTTCCGCGTACGCGACTTCCGGCGCCCAGAACTCGGCGGTCGGCGACGCCGTCTCCGGGCGAACCAGCGCGCCGCCGACGTACCGCCAAGTTTGGAGGTCATCCGACGTGAGGAGGGGGAAAACGCGCCCGTCCGGGAGAAAAGAATCGCCTGGTCCGGTGCCGACCGCGTAATACGTGTTATGATGTCGCCACACAAACGGGTCGGCGAAGTAGGCATCGTAAACCGGCGCGAGGTTGTCGTTCATCGAGGAAATCATAATAACGCTTTTTATACGGCTTCCCGCCTTTTATCGCACGTTCGCTCCGTTTTCAGAACGTGTCACCGCGACGGGGATTTGGCTCTATCGTTCTACCGTGGGGAAGATACCGAACCGCGCTCGGCGAAAAACTTTTGCAGGGCGGGCCAGACATCTTCTTTGTCGTTAATCTTGACCAGCACAACGCGCTTGTCGCTCGTGAACGCTTCCTCGTACGCCTGCCCGAGCGGCGCAAACCCGAGCGCGGTTTGCCAGCCGTCGTTTCCGATCTCGCCGTAGCCGATTAGATTGACGATAGACAGCATCCGGCGCATGAGCGACACGCATTCCTGATCGCCCCAGTTGTAGCCGTCCGAAAACAAAAACGGATAAATGTTCCATTCACGCGGGTTGTAACGCTTGCCGATAATATCAAGGGCGAGCGCATAGGCGGACGACATCCGGGTTCCTCCCGATTCGCCCAGGCCGAAAAATGCGGATTCGTCCACCTCTTTGGCCTCGGTATGGCACGTGATAAAAACAATCTCGCAACTGTGATATTTGGTTCGCAGAAAACGGAGCATCCAAAAGTAGAATGAGCGGCAGATATACGCCTCGAAGGTTCCCATCGAGCCGGACACATCGCGCATAGCGAAGATAACCGCGTTGCGCTGCGGCTCCTCGACCATCTCCCACGTTTTGAAACGCTTGTCGTCCTCGCGAATAACGAGTTTGCCCCGGTTGCCCTCGCGGGCGTTCCTCCTCATCGCCTCCAGAATGGTGCGCTTACGGTCCAGGTTTCCGGCAAGACCGCGCTTGGCGATTGAGTTGAAGTCCATCACGTCGGACGGGATCTGTTTTTCGCCTTTATCCTCTAAGTTCGGCAGGCGCAAATCCTCGAACACCATCGCGGCGAGTTCATCAAGGGTAAATTCCGCCTCATAGAAATCCTCGCTCGGCTCTTGCCCGGCCTGCTTACCCTTTCCTTGACCTTCTCCTTCGGCGGGTTGCCGCCCGATCACATCGCCGGGCTTGGTCCCGCCCTGCCCCTGCCCGACCCGTTTTTGCTCGTCCGGGTCGAACCGGATACGGGGCAACTCCAAACCGCGCACCGGCACCTTGACGATCTTGTTTTTATCGGCGGTGATGATGTCCTCGTTCGCCACCACATCGCCCAAGTTTTTGCGAAGGGTCTCGCGCACCTTTTCGTTGTGCCGCGCACGGTCCCGCTCGGCCCGCCGGTGCAAATCCCACGCATCAGTTGAAAGGGAATAACGATCCATAAATTTAGTTTACGCTCCCGCTTCCACCCGCCTCGTCGCGCTTTTCAATCAAAACCGCGCCTCCATCCGTCACGTCCACGGTCAAGCGAAACCCTTCAAGAAGCGCCATGCCGATAAGCGGGATTCCGGTCGCCGCCACAAGAACGAGGCGTTTTTCACCATCCCAAAGGATAACCGCTTGGTAAAGCGAGATTTGTTCTTCCCGCTGGTTGGCGAGAACGAAAATCTTCTCTTCCACAAAGGGCAACTCCAATTCGGAAATTGTGTCAGGGGGAAGCGACAAAAACCCGGAAAAGCCGGTATCTATAAGCGCTGGTTGAACCACGTTCTCCTCGTCGGCGAGAATTATCTCGACCTCAACAAACGCTTCTCGCTTGGCGTTGACCGCGCCTTTGATCATGGATTGGTCCGTTGTAGCAGTCCGCCCAAACTATGCGCCGTGCGGTATCCTATTCGCATTCCAAACTGCTGACCCTCTGGATGTTTGTCACGGAACCCAACCGCAACCGCCACCTCATCCCGCCCAAACTCATATTCGCCTGTTTCGACATCCATCGAAAGAAACTCGCCGATATGCTCCGGCTCCACCAGATGCTTGATGTCACGTTCGTAAATTTCGCGGGCGCGCTCCGACAAACTACCCGGCGTCACCTTTTTGTCCGCTTGTTCTATCATCATTGGGCTTGCTCGCTTTCGGTTTGTTCAATCGGGCGCGGCAACAAGTCCGCAACCGCAATAATTGCGTCCGGCGCGCACAGCGGCGCGATTACGTCGCCCGCGACAAGGCGCGTTTGCGCCTGGTATGTCGCGTCGTCGCCGTTCGCCGCTACCGGGTCGCGAAACACCAGGAGCGTGGCCCCGTTCACATCCACGACCCAATAGTCGGCGATACCCGCGCGGGCATACAATCGCGCTTTCTCGTTCGTGTCACGCGCAAGCGTTGCGTCCGCAACCTCGATCACAAGTTGCGCCTCGGTCGCGTTGGGATGGCGCGCGGGCATCTCCGTGCGAGCGGCAGCGGTGATAACCGCGACATCGGGCAACGGTTCGCTGTCAAGGGTGATATGAAGCGGTTTTTCCTCTCGCACCCAAAACATCGGTTCCAGAAGGGCGCGCAACAGGCGCGCGATTACCTCAGTAATGAGTGAGTGCGGTGGGTTCACAACTTCTTTCTCCCAGATTTCGCCGTGTACCAACTCCAAACGCTTTGGCTCGTCGAACACGCCCGCGTCAATGGCGCGGTACAACGCGGCGACGGTCCATCGGTAGCGACCATTATCGCCTGTGTTGGACGCTAACGTTGTTGGCCCTGTCGGAGGCGGCGGCGTTGGGGGAGAATTTAGTTTGGGATGTAGTAAAGAAGCGTTCATTCCTTGCTTTCTACCGGTTTAGAAGCGTGCCGACATAGCGAAGCAACTCGTTCGCGGAAACGGGGTTGTAGCCGTGGTCGCTGCAAAGCCGCTCGACAACGTCGTTGATACGCTTCAACTGATCGGCGTCCGGCGTTTTCGCCGATGTCGTGATCTTGACGACATCTTTAAGGTCCGCGAACAGTTTCTTTTCCAGCGCTTCTTTCAGCCGCTCGTCCGACCCGACCCCGAACGTGCCGCCCCGACGCGCAACGCTTGCGACCGAGCGCATAATCCCTTCCCGAAATTCGCGCTTGGCGTTCTCACTGACGCCGATTTGCTCTTCGATAGAGCGCATCAACCGCTCGTCCGGCTCGATGTCGTCGCCCGTGATCTGGTCCTTGACTTTGGCCTTGTTGCTGTACGCGTCCACGTTATCGAGATAGTTGTCCAGCAGCGTTTTTGCGGATTGCTCGTACGAGTACACAAACGCGCGCTGAACCTCTTTCTTGGCGATCTCGTCGTAGTCGCGGCGGGTTTCGTCAATGAAGCCGAGCAAACGGCGGTATTCCTCGTCGCTGTTGGTGTACTCGTGCAAACCGTCCCGAAGCGAGCGCAACACGTCAATCGGCGTGATGCATGATTTGTTGCCCCGGACCAAAGCGGCGGAAAGCCGGTTCATCACAAAGCGCGGCGAGATGCCGCTCATGCCCTCGTCCTGATACTCGTCGTGGAGTTCGCGGACATGCTTCTGATCCCAATCGCCGACCTGCTTTTCGCCGTCGTAGAGTTTGAGCTTGGTCATCGGGGTGACGCCCGATTTTTTGCTTGGCTTGAGGCGCGACAAAATCGAGAACATCGCCGCGACCCGAAGCGTGTACGGCGCGATATGAATGCTCATCAAATCCACGCGGTCATCGGATAACTGCGAGTTTTGGATCAGTTTGTCGTAGATGCGGATTTCCTGCGACAACTTCAAGTTATACGGGACCTTGACCACAAAGATGCGGTCAATCATGGCCTCGTTTTCTTTGTTGCCGAAATACGAGTTGTACTCGTACTCGTTGGTGTGCGCCAAAACGCACAAATCGGCGTAGATCAGCGCGAACCGCGACGCCTTAATAGTCTGCTCGCCCGCGACCGTGTTGAGTTCGTACAAGAACCGCTTTTCGGCCTTGAGCATCTCGATAAACTCCATCACGCCCCGGTTCGCGATGTTGAGTTCGCCATCGAAGTTATAAACGCGTGGGTCACTCTCGTTACCCAGTTCCGCGAGCGCCTGAATATTGACGCTACCGGTGAGTTCCGCGACATCCTGTGATTTCGGGTCGGCGGGCTTGAACGTGCCGATTCCCCGGCGGTCCCGCTCGGAAAACGCGATGCGGTGAACCGGAACGCGCGCAATGTCGCCGTTCCACTCGTTCTCCAAACGGTAGCGGCAGACCGGGCAAAGGTCGCCCTCAATATACACGCCGTACTTTTCCTTGAACTGTGTGCGCAGTTCATCGGGGATCAGGTGCAACGGCTCCTCGTGCATCGGGCAACCCTTGATCGCGTAGACGGCTCCCTCGTCGGTTTTCGTGTATCGCTCCATGCCCTTTTTGATCAGGGTGACGAGCGTGGATTTGCCGCCGCCGACCGGGCCGACCAGCATCAAAATACGCTTACGAACATCCAACCGGCGCGATGCGGGCGAAAAATACTCCTCGACCAGATGGGCGAGCGTCCTTTCCAACCCGAACATGTCGCTTTCAAAAAACGGGTACGCGCGCGTGCCATCGGGATTATCCGACGTTCCCGCCGACGTAATCATGTCGTAGACGCGGGCGTGGGCGAGGTCGGCGACGCGCGGGTTGCGGTCCACGATGTCGAGGTAGCCCGCGAATGAGCCTTCCCACCGGAGCGTGTCGGCGGTTTTGCGATGCTCTTCGGCGGCCTGGAGAATATCGAATGCCATCTATGACTTCTTCCCTTTGAATTGCGAGGTCGCGGTCGAAGGCCGCGCGAGGCGCGCACGCCTTCCGAGATGAAGCGGAAACGATATGAAATTAAGTGACGCCAAGCCCCTTTGCGAAAACGACAGTAGACAAAGTCGGCGGCAACAGCAACAGTTTGAAAGAACCGGGCGGACAAGCCCAGTAACGCGCATCGGGGCGCGCTGTTTTGGTGTGCGGCTCCTCGGGGAAGCGGATATCGCCACGAAAAGCGCGCAATGAAGAAAGAGCGCACAGCGCGAAGCCGCGAAGGTTGCGGCGCGGCGCGATCAGAGAAGTTAAAACGCTCGCTTATCAGCCAATACGTACTTAGGTAGCGACTATATTACCATAATTCGCTACTAAGAAAACGAAAATTCCCCGTCTTTTGTGACCGGGTTGCGCGCGTCGTTGTCGCCCCGGCGCAAGATACCGGAACGCGCCCCACGTAAATGGGACATCGAACCGCGCCCATAGGCCCAACCGCCCATTGACGCCCCTTTTAGGCAGGGGTTATACTGCGGCAGTATCTCGCGGTTGCGGGCGTTTAGGAGAGGGTGTTAGGTGTTAGGTGTTAGGTGTTGGGATGAGAAAGTTCGCTCGTAAAATCCGTTGCGTGCATAGCGCGGCTTCGGCGACGGCGCCTTCCATCCCCAACACCTAACACCTAACACCCAACACCCACAACACCTACAGCCCCTGCGCCGCTTCCGGGAGCGTTTGTAGCATGGAGCATATGGTCAGCGAAGGCGGGATAGTCGTTTACAATCCCACGGCGGGACGAGGACAAGCGGCGAAACTGCGCGAGGAAGCGCAAATTCGGTTGGGCGATTCGTTCGAGTGGGTTTCCACATTGCGAGCCGGTCATGCCGTGGAACTCGCGCGCGAGGCGGCGAAAACGCACCCGGTCGTGGTCGCGTTCGGCGGCGATGGCACCGTAGGTGATGTGATGCGCGGCGTTTTAGGCACGGAATGCACGCTTGGCGTTTTGCCCGCCGGGACCGGCAACGATCTTGCGCGCAACCTCCGAATCCCGCTCGACATGAAAGAAGCGGTGTCCACGGTTCTCGGCGGTCATGTCCGCAAAATTGATATTGGAACAATGAACGGAACGCCGTTTATCAACAACGCGGGACTTGGTTTCGATGCGCAGGTGATGCGAACGATGAACTCGTCCATCCGGTTCAAAAAAGGCCAAACCGCGTTTATCCTGGCGACGCTTAAAACGTTGCCCAAATTCAAGCCGTTCACGGTGACGATGGTCGTTGACGATGAGGAAACTATCACGGAAAAGGCGATGTTGGTGTCTATCTTGAATGGTCCGATGTACGCCGGGGGCATGATGGCGGCCCCAACCGCCGATATGGACGACGGACAATTAGACGTGATGCTGGTCCGCGCCCTTCCCAAGCCGCAACTGCTCGCGCTGTTCCCCAAAGTTATCGCGGGTAAGCATGTCGGCAATCCCGCCGTGCGGATGCTGAAGGTGCGAAAAATGACGATCACCTGCACGCCGCCGCAACCGCTCAACATTGACGGCGATGTTCAATTACCCGCGCCGGTCGAGATCGGCGTTATTCCAAAAGCGTTAAAGGTGCTGGTTCGCTGACCTGAAAAAGCGCGCGGCTTTGGCGCAACGAAACTGGCGCGCAGGGCGTTGGATAAGAAAGATGATGCAAAATAAACTGGGGGCGAATGTATCGTACAAAATGCCCGCCGTAATCACAGCGGGCGGCAGAATTTCCGGGCCGTTCGCCGAGGCGTCGGGAACGAGTATCAAGGCGCTCGCCCCGATCGGCGATCGGTGCGTTCTTGATCTGGTTATCGCGGCCCTGCGGGAGTCGGGCCGGGCGGGAACCGTGGTGGTGGTCGGCCCGAAACGAGAACTGGAAACGGCGGGCGTTAGCGCCGATGTGATTCTCGAAGAGGGCGCGACCGGCCCGGAAAATATGTTGCGCGGCTTGCGCCACGTTCGGGCTGAGGCGGACGCTACCGGCGACGGACGCGCGCTTTTGTGCGCAACTGATTTGCCGTTTCTCACGGGCGCGGCGGTGCGGTGGTTTGTGGACACGAACCGCGCAAGCGACGCGGACATCGTGTTTCCCGTTGTGACGCGCCAATCGTATGAAGCCGCGCTTCCCGGAAGCCCGAACACGTACGCCCCGGTCGCGGGCGGTTGGTACACCGGAGGCAGCGTTCAGATCGTGCGCCCCGGCGCAATCGAAGCAAATTTAATGTTAATCGAAAAAGCGTTCGCGGCCCGCAAAAGTTTGTTTCAAATGGCCGCCCTGCTCGGCCTGCCGTTCCTGCTCCGGTTTTTGACGCGAACGCTTTCCATCGCGCAGGCCGAGGCGCAGGCGTCACGGATGACCGGTTGCCGGTGCCGCGCGTTCACCGCTTCCAATGCGCCCCACGGCGCGGACGCGCTTTTGTGCGCCGACATTGACAACATCACTGATTATCTCCGGGCCGTCATTATATTGTCGGAAGAAGGCGGCACGGCGGCGACGCCGCCCGCGAACCTTATTTCCGAGGTAGCCCGGTGAGCAACTGGTTCGAGGATTTTGAAAACCGCGTACGGCGCGCGTCGAGCCGGAACGAACAACGAAACCTTGCGATGAACAACTGGTTCGACGATTTTCAGGTACGGGCGAAGGAAACGCAGGAGCGCGTCCGCGAAGCGCAGGAGCGGGCCGCGAACCTTGCTCGCGAGCGCGCCCGGGAAGCGCAGGAAGCCGCGCGCCGGGCCTCGGAAACCATGCCGCCCGGTTTGTTCGTGCGGCTCGGCTCCTCCATTCTGGGCATCCCGCTTATCTTCCTTCTCGTCTTCGCCGAAGGGCCGCCCGAGGTCGCCGCGCTCCCATTCACGTTCGCGGTCGCGATCTGCGCCGTGATGGGCGGCTTCGAGTTCTTTCGCGGCCTTAAACTGCGCGGCTTCACGCCGATCGAAGGACTGGCGTTTATCGCAATCGCGTTGTTGCAGTTCGCCGCCTGGAGCGTCAGCCGGGGCCGTCTGACCGCGTTTCTGCCCGCCCTGCTCGCCGTTTTGGTGATCTCGTCGCTGATCGTGCAGATATTCCACAACGAGCGCGAACCGCTCGCCAATGTCGGCGTGACCTTTTTGGGCGTGGTGTATGTCGGGTGGCTGTTCTCCTACCTGATTTTCCTGCGGTCCCTGCCCGGTTTGGTTCACCTCAAAATCTTCGGGCTAACCGAAATCTTCGGCATACCGATCCCCGCCTCGCGCGGGGCGTGGCTCGTCCTGTACGTGTTCGCGGTGACCTGGAGCGCGGACGCCGGGGCGTATTTCGTCGGCTCGCGGTTCGGCAAACACAAACTCGCGCCGCGCTTGTCGCCGAACAAAACCGTCGAGGGCGCGCTGGGCGGGATGCTCTTTTCCACGATCATGTCGCTCGCGTGGGGAACTTGGATCGGCCTGCCGTGGTGGCACTGCGTGTTCTTAGGCCCCGTCCTGGGCGCGCTCGGTCAGGTCGGCGACTTGTGCGAATCCGCCCTGAAGCGCGACCTGGGCGTCAAGGACTTCGGCGGCCTGCTTCCCGGCCACGGCGGCGTGTTGGACCGCTTCGACTCGCTCCTGTTCACCGCCCCCATCGCGTACTACTACCTGATCTTTGTGCTTCCCCGCCTGTGATAACCCTTTCAGCGGCTCGGCTTATTCTTTCGTCAAAACGCCGCCCAACCCAACAAAAAGTTTCCAAGTAGCGCCCCTAAAAGTTAAAATTAGCGTAGGGGGACGCTATGACGCTACCAAACAATCCGAAAGAAAAAGCCGCGCTCGCGCATCAGGCCCGCTACGCCTTCCGGGAACTCCACGGCCTCTGCCGCTTCTGCGGCGGTCCGCGCCAGGCTAAAGGCGCATCCGAAAAACACTGCGCCGCCTGCCTCCAATACTTCCGCGAACGCAAGCGCGTCGAACACAAAGCCAAGCAGGACAGCGGCGAGATCGTACCCCACGGCCCCGCCGTCAAGGTCGGTATCGTCAAGCAAATAAATGTCCGCCTGGACCGCCAAATGCTGGTCGTGTTCGACGAACTCCGACGCCAGTACCGAGTTCGTTACCCCGACGAGCGCTGGACCATCAGCCGCATGGTGCGCGACATCATCCACCGCGACTACGAAGGCCCGTTCGCGTTCGTCCCGCTTCGCGACCGTTATCACATCTACCAGCCCGACCTGTACCTGCGCTTTTCCGTCGGGCCAGGAACGCTCGCCCTGATTGACCGCCACGCCGCCCGCACTTCCAAGGGCGACCGCTCCAAAACCGTCCGCGCCATGCTCGAAGCCGCCGCCCGCGCCCACCCCGACAGCCCCCTGCGCCGCGTCACCCAGGGTTACGTGCGAAACAAATAGAAGCCCAAACGCCCACGCGCAACGAACAAAAAATAGAATGTTTTATTTGGCGCAAAGCCCTTGACATACCCATATCGAGTGTGTAATACTTTATCCAAATCGAGCCGTACGCTCTCAGTTACCAAGCATACTGTGAGCGGCGAGCCGATGAGCCGGATCAACACATGCTGGGTTCGAGAAGGTCACGCAAGGGTGACCTCGCACACATTAGTTATAGAGATCGCTTCTTCGCCACGCTACGCCCTCTCCAAGCGCGCCTCTTCACCGGTTTCACCGCCTCGTTTTTCTTTCTCGTTTCTTGCCGGTTACACGCCCAAGTCGCGTCGCGCGTTTACGCCCACTCCCCCAAAAGGGCGGAGCTGCGTCGCAACAGGAGAATGTTTTTGATCACGTTTCGCCCCTTGTCCTCTGGCGCGTCCGCGTCCGACGCCGTCGTTTCCGCCGTTCGCTCGCTCGCCTCCCATCTTCCCGTCGCGGCTTGTTTAGCCGTCGCGACCGCGTCGCTTATCGCCGCGCCCCGCGCCGCCCACGCCCAGTACAACGCGTCCGGCGTCGGCTTTCCGTGGCAGGGCCACGCAAGCGGCGTGTCCGGCGCGGTCAATACCGCAACCGGCAACCGCACCACCGTTATCTCCACCACCGGTTGGGCCGTTCGGGGCGGCAAGTTGTCCGTCGGCTTCACCCTGTACCACAACAGCAACGGCGACGCGAGTGCGGCGACGCAAACCCGGCACGACGGTTTATCCGCCCGTTGGAGCCACTCGTACGCGCTGTATGTCACCGAAGCGGCGACCGGCGGGGCCGTCACCTTCCACCGGGGCGACGACACCGCCTACACGTTCACGCCCACCGGGGGCGGCGTCCAAACAACAATTACGAACTACGCCGCGCCCGCAGGTGTGTACGATAAATTGGTCAAAAAGACCCTGACGGAGGCGGGTGGAGGCATTGGGGGTGGCGAAGTAGGAGGGGGCGGAACAGGCGGCGGCGGCGCAACAGCGGAAACGACCTACGAGCTGACCACCAAAGCGCAGATCGTTTACACGTTCAAAACGCGCGGCGGCGTGTACTACTGCACGCAGATCAAAGACCGCAACAACAACGCCGTCACCATCGCCCGCGACACCGCGACGGGCCGGTTGTTGTCCGTAAGCGACCCGAACAACCGGCAACTCACCTTCGCCTACGATGGCTCGAACCGCCTCACGTCCGTAACCAATCCGGAAAGCAAAACGTGGACGCTCGCCTACAACGCGAACAACGATCTGGCCTCGGTCGCCACGCCGCTCACGAACACAACCGGGTCGGGCGTGTCCTACGCCACGCAGGTCGCCTATAACGCCACCGGCGATCACCGCCTGAACGGCTTCACCGATAAATCCGGGCGCGCATGGACATTCGGCTACGACACGTCCGGGCGCTTCGCCTCCGAAACCGACGCGCTTTCCCACACCACCGGCTACGCCTACGCGAGCGGCTACGTCAACATCACCAACGCGCGCGGCTACGTCACCCGGCAAAATTACGACACGTCCGGGCGGCTCGCCTCGGTCGTGGACCCCAAGTCGTTCACGGTCTCCTACGCCCGCAACGCCGCCAACAACGTCACGCAGGTTACGGATCAGCGCGGCAAGTTGTGGAATTACACGTACGATGCGCGCGGCAACGTTCTTTCCGCGACCGACCCGCTCGCGCACGTCACCGCGTACGAGTACAACGCCGCGAACGACAAAACCAAAACTACCACCCCGCTCGGCTCCGTCACGCAACTCGGCTACGACACGGCGGGGAACTGCGTCGGCGTGCAAGGCACGCCCTCAAACGGCGGCAACAGCAACGGCGGAGCGCTCGCCGTGATGGACACGCTCGGCTCCATTCAGTATGACGGCTACGGTCAGGTCGTCAGCGTCGCGGACGGCCTGAGCCACGCGACCACGTACCAGTACGACAGCGCGGGCAACGCCGTAGACGCCACCGATCCGCTCGGCCACAAAGCCCTGAGCGGAACCACGTACGACACGCTGGGGCGACGCCTCACCGCCTGGTCGGGCTACGCCGCACTTTCCGGGACGAACGAGTACGACGCGCTGGGCCGGACGGTAAAAACCACCGCGCCCGGCAATCGCGTCACCGCCTACGAGTACGATGGCGAGGGCCGTGTAACGAAGGTGACCAACCCGCTCGGTCAAAGCGATAACTACCTGTACGACGCCGTGGGCCGACTGCAAAAGCACGTTGACGCGGCGGGCGTGGACGCGGCGACCTACACGTACAACGCCAACGACAACCGCATCGCCTTCGTGAACGGCAACGGGGTCACGGCGGCGACCTACACGTACAACGAGCGGGACGAGGTCACCCAAATCGCCTACCCGGACAGCGGCAAGGACTTTTACACGTACAACCCCGCCGGACAGGTCGCCTCGAAAAGCGACCTGCGGAATCTGCCGGTCGCTTATGTTTACGATGACGCGGGCCGGTTGCTGCAAAAAGATTCCGCATCGCAGGGAACGCTCTACGACGTTTCGTTCACCTACGACGCGGACAACCGCAAAACCGCGATGACCGACAGCACGGGAACCACCACGTACGCGTACGACGCAGCGGGCAAACTCCTGAGCCGCGCCGCGCCGGGCGTGATGGCTATCGCGTTCGGCTATGACGCCAACGGGCAAGTGCTAACGCAAAGCGCGCCGGTCGGCTCCATCGTCTATCAGTACGACGCCGCAGGCAGGCAAACCTCGGTCAAGCACGCCACGTACCCCGAAATCACCTTCGCCTACGACAACGCCAACCGCGTCACCGCGACAAACTACACGGGAAGCGGCGCGACCCGCACCGACGCCTACAACGCAAGCGGCGACCTCGCCGACATATGGCACAAGGACGGGAGCGGAGCGACCATCGCGCGCTTTACCTACCAGCACGATGCGTTAGGGCGGCGCACGCAGGAAACGCTCGCCGACGGTTCCCAAATCGCCTTCGACTACGATGCGGCGGGACGGCTTACGGAGGAAGGGCGAAGCGGCGCGAACGGAACGGGAACCGCCTACCAGATCGGTTATACGTACGACGGGGCGGGGAACCGCCTCACCAAAACGCTGAACGGGAGCGATGAGTTTTATCATTACAACGCGGGCGGCGTTTTGCTGACCGACATCAAAGGCGACAACGCCGCTTATAGCGGGTTTGGCTACGATGCCGCCGGGAACAGCGCCTTCGTTTATCGGGACACAGCGAGCGGCGCGTCCCCCACAAGTTTTTCGCTTTGGTCCGACCCGTACAACCGCCTGTCCACAATCACCAATGAGGACACGCAGGCCGTGGACGCCTCGTACGGGTACAACGGCCTGGGTCAACGGGTCCGGCAGAGTGACGCAAATGGGCTGAACAGCGCCGTGTACCGGGACGACGCGATTGACAGCCCCATGATAGCGGACAGTTCCGCAACCTATGTTTGGGGACCGAACGGCATCGTGAGCGAACTGCGGAACGGCGTGATCAACTACTACCACGGCGACGCTTTAGGTACGACGCGGGCGATGACCACGCAAGGGCGCACGCAAACCGACACGCGCGAAACCGACGCATTCGGCAACCTGTGGGGACCCGGTTCAAACCTTGCCACCCCGACGCCGTTCGGGTACGCCGGTGCGTGGGGCTACCAAACCGACGCGGACAGCGGCTTGATGCTACTCGGACACCGCTACTACGACGCGAGCGTAGGGCGGTTTATCTCCCGTGACCCGGCGCAGGCGGGCTACAACTGGTACGTTTATACGCATAACGACCCAGTTAATTGGGTTGACCCGGAAGGGCTTGATCCGACTGGTAAGAAGAAAGTGCCAGTTAAACAACAGGCTGTTTCAATTTTGACTGTTGCTCTGCTTGGTTTGGGTGGATTTGGCGGTGCCGGAAATTACAACGAGGGAGAAATCCCGCTTGCGGAGCAACATACCCCCATAACCTTGTTAGGCGAACCGTTGCCCGGCACTAAAGATCCGACCAAGCCCAAAGGCGGTGATAGGGGGGCGGGTGGCGACGGAGGCAGTGAGGTACGGGCCAGTGGGCCAAACTGGGGACAAATAATAGGTATAGGAGCTGTGGTCGTAGTTGGCGTTGGCGTTGCAATTTTGGCTCCAGAACTTATTCCTGTAGTAGCCGGAGCTGCAGTCAGAATTGTCACCGGCCCCGGCTTAGGCGGCGGCTTAGGAGGTCCCGTGTTCGCTTGGTAATTTCCACGGTAGGCTGTGAGTAACATCATAGCCTACCGTACGATTACAACATAAATCTCCCCAGGGCAAGCCCCGGAGTATTGAGAGAATGTCGGCCTGACAGCCGCCCTTTCAGACCCACCTCCTTAGGAAGGCGGGAAACCCAACCGGAAACAGTGCAAGTACTGGGGAATTAGACACGGTTTTGACCAATGTGAATTATGAAAGAGGGGTTACGTCCTATGCCAGAATACACAGATGAAGAAGACGCAAAACGCCTTTGGGATAAAGGCTTTACTTTGTTGATGAAGGACAAGGATTATAATGCGGCTTTATCCTGTTTTTACCATATACTGGAAGAATTCAACGTTGCTAACCAAGCAAAAGGTGTCATACTGACAGGTATCGCTGAAGCGGAATTTTCTTTAGGAAACTCTGAAAAGGCAATAAAGACAAATATAGATTCTCTCAACTACTACCCAGGGCGTAGAGATACGTACCGTCGCACGATATACATGGCAAATAAAAGTCGGAACTACATTTATGTTCCTTACATGAATTATCTGTACATAAAAAACTTTCGTAAAGTCTATGCGGAGCTGAAGAGAGTAGTAGATAGTAAAGTAATATGATGTTAGTGTGCGTCGCCCCCGCCGCCGCCCGCGCCCGGTTTGCCCCGCTTCAGAAGGAACACGGCGGGGACCGCGACCACGAACGCAATCGTGATCAGCACAAACGCGTTGTTGAACGCTATCGTGGACGCCATTGACAGCCCCGTGGTCGCGGACAACTTCGCCACCTATGTCTGGGGGCCGAACGGCATCGTCAGCGAACTACGGGGCGGCGTGGTCAACTACTACCACGGCGACGCGCTCGGCACGACACGGGCGATGACCACGCAAGGGCGCACGCAAACCGACACGCGCGAAACCGACGCATTCGGCAACCTGTGGGGACCCGGTTCAAACCTTGCCACCCCGACGCCGTTCGGGTACGCCGGTGCGTGGGGCTACCAAACCGACGCGGACAGCGGCTTGATGCTACTCGGACACCGCTACTACGACGCGAGCGTAGGGCGGTTTATCTCCCGTGACCCGGCGCAGGCAGGGTACAACTGGTACGCTTACGCGGATAACGACCCGGTGAATTTCGTTGATCCTGAGGGATTGGCAGAACAGACTATAGGTGAACTTGTCGACGAGGTTAAACGGCGACGGTTAGAATTGCTTGAAGATAAGTTCGGTATGTATGGAAAGGGAGGCGATGGAGAGCAAACTTGGGGTGGACACCAGGAACAGTATAGACGAAAACAAAGGGCCTTGCGAAGAAAGCTCAAGGAAAACGCAGAATCTGGCAATCCAATACCTGTTCCTGAGGATGCACACAAAGTTGGTAACAGGCCTGTGCCAGAAAGGCCAGCTATAAAACCTGAAACAGGTAGAGGCAGTGGAGGAACTGGGCCAAACTGGAAGTTAATCGGAGCCGGGACTGTGGTTGCAGGGGCCATCATTGCAACGGCAATCTTTGCACCGGAGTTTATCCCTGGTGTAGTCGCAATTGGTGTTAAAATCATCACCAATCCAGGATTGTCAGCAGGGCCACAACCTGCATGGGGGTTTTGAGGCTATACAGCAGGCTAATTTGACGACAGAATTAGCCTGCTGTGTCCTCAACTGGAACGAAATTATGAAAACAATACTAACCCTTGAAATTGTAGCGCCGAACTTTTATGCTGAGGTAAGGAAGGCTTTAGATATACCTTTTATGCTCGCTGAAGGCACAAAGGTTCAACTTGAATCTATACTCGATAATCATCCGAACGTGGGCAAATACCGTGAGTATCTTTCCGATGACGCCCTTGCAACAGGAATATACACAATAACAGATGTCGTCTACCAACCCCAAAAGCAAATGATGCTACTTCGCGCTTGCGAGTATTGCGAGACGTCCGAAGAAGCCAAAAGTGTTGTGGGGCAATTAGTTTATGGCTACGAATTTGAACCACTTGAGGAGCAAGAAGATGCTGAGGAGAAATTATAGAGCGTCGTCATAGAGTTCTATGAACCTCATCAGTGACAGTACATTGCAGGCAGGCAAACCTCGGTCAAGCATGCCACCTACCCGGAGATCACCTTCGCCTACGACAACGCCAACCGGGTAACCGCGACAAACTACACGGGTAGCGGCGCGACCCGCACCGACACGTACGACGCCGTCACCGGCGACCTTGCCGACATCTGGCACAAAAAAGCGGATGGAACCACCATCGCCCGGTTCACCTACCAGCACGACGCTTTAGGGCGGCGCAACGGTGAAACGCTTGCGAACGGCTCCGCTATCGCCTTCGGCTACAACAACGTAGGGCGGCTCACGTCCGAGGCGCGCACGGGCGCAGGCGGCGTGGGAACCGCGTACGCCATCGGCTATAGCTACGACGCGGCGGGAAACCGCACCTCCAAAACGGCGAATGGAGCCGTGGAAAACTACACTTACGATGCCGCCGACAATCTACTGGAGGCGGGTTTACGTTCGTACAGCATCGATTTGGCAGGGAACGTACAGTACGTTGATGACGGAGAAAGCGGCGAAAAAAGTATCATGCTCTACTCCGACCCCTATAATCGTCTGTCGTACATCTTGCCACTCACCGACCCGGATTACGTCGACACCTCTTTCTCATACAACGGTCTTGGTCAACGTATACAGAAGGCGGGAACGGCGGATATACCAAAGACTATTTTTCGGGATGACGCCATTGACAGCCCCGTGGTCGCGGACACGTTCGCAACCTACGTTTGGGGGCCGAACGGCATTGTCAGTGAACTGCGCGGGGGTACGGTCAACTACTACCACGGCGACGCGCTCGGCACGACGCGGGCGATGACCACGCAAGGGCGCACGCAAACCGACACGCGCGAAACTGACGCGTTCGGCAACCTGTGGGGACCCGGTTCAAACCTCGCTACCCCGACGCCGTTCGGGTATGCCGGTGCGTGGGGCTACCAAACCGACGCGGACAGCGGCTTGATGCTCCTCGGACACCGCTACTACGATCCAAGCATAGGGCGGTTCATTTCCCGCGACCCAATCCAGGCGGGCTACAACTGGTACGTCTACTGCGATAACGACCCGGTGAACGGGGTTGACCCCGAAGGCTTAGAAGATAAAAGAAGAAAAGACCCAACCGGCAGGTCTTCAGGTCAATTTGTGAACCAAACCAGCAAAACGGTTGAGGTCGTTATTGATAGGGATAATCCTGACACTTTGGATTTGCCAGCCAACAAGAAGAAAGATCACATTGTGATTCTCTTAGTGCCTCCAGGTTACGAGACGGTTCCTACCGAAATAGACGTAGATTACGTCCGATTAGGCCCGGATAAGTGGGTGCATCTCGCATCTTCCAGATGGGGCAGCACTACCCTTTGGGAAACTCCCATTCCAAATTGGAGTGTAGGTATAGGACCACATGACCCACGAAGGGTAGGCAACGACCCAAATGATTCACGTATACCGAATAACATGGGGCCTAACCCGTTCCGCACCGTTTTGCCTATGGGACCTGTAAGTGGCGTGCAAAGAGGATGGATACGTCCTATACATTATTGATGTACTTGTAGGATTAGTAAACAGAGCGGCTACTTCAGGTGGTACGCTTGTACGGGAAGGGTTGGCGACAAAAACGGAGCGCAGATAATCTTTTACGCTCATACCGAATAACAGATATTTATGAATATCTGTTATTCGGTATGAGCGTAACCGACCTGAAAGCAAGTGGTAAAGCATATGATGCGTCAATTGTGTGTGGTTTTTATAAAAATATTTTATGTATTTTTTACAGTGGTGCCAATAGTGTGGATACTTTTCTTTTATGCGCTTGCATTCAGAGCAACTTTCCTTCTGCAAGCGTTGCCTGTTCCGATGGTAAACGATCCTAAGGGCATTGGTTACAATGACACGACATATACATTCTTGTTAAATTTGATTCTTTTTAAGTTTGATGAGCAATATCTACTTGTTTCATGTATTGCATGGGCGTTAATCCATATGCGTGTTAAAAAGAAATTTGATGCTAAATTAGTAAAATTTTTACTAACTATA
Organism: uncultured Armatimonadaceae bacterium; assembly: GCA_964252165.1. GTDB lineage: Bacteria > Armatimonadota > Armatimonadia > Armatimonadales > Armatimonadaceae > CAXUMS01. The sequence continues at coordinate 919 of CAXUMS010000057.1, read as the reverse complement.
TTTTCAGTTGGATTTGCTTTATGCCTGTTTACAGTGTTTGGAAATCCATTCCGCTTGTTCGAGTGGTACCTCGATTAACTGCTAAGTCAAACACTTCTACTTTGATCGTCAATCGTGGTTATCATAGGCGGTCCATTAGTCGGTGCGCCAAGAACAATTTAATATCTTAGTGCGCTTCGCCCGCTCCTGCCTGTACCGCCCGGCTTGTCCCGGCGCAGGAGGAACACGGCGGGGATCGCGTCCACGAACGTGAGCGTGATCAGCACAAGCGCGTTGTTGAATGCAATCGTGGACGCCATTGACAGCCCGGTGTTGCGGACACCTTCGCCACGTACGTCTGGGGGCCGAACGGCATCGTCAGCGAACTGCGGAACGGCGTGGTCAACTACTACCACGGCGACGCTTTAGGTACGACGCGGGCGATGACCACGCAAGGGCGCACGCAAACCGACACGCGCGAAACTGACGCGTTCGGCAACCTGTGGGGACCCGGTTCAAACCTCGCTACCCCGACGCCGTTCGGGTATGCCGGTGCGTGGGGCTACCAAACCGACGCGGACAGTGGCCTGATGCTACTCGGTCACCGCTACTACGACGCTTCTGTGGGACGCTTCATCTCCCGCGACCCAATCAACGCTGGCTACAACTGGTACGCCTACGTCAACAACGATCCGGTGAACGCGGTCGACCCTACTGGACTTGATGAGACTGAAACCAAGGTTGGCGTTGGCATCGGAGTCGGCAAACTGGTTTTTAAGGGAGTAATGGCGGGCTTGGCCGGTATCGGCGGAGCCGCGACGTATCTGGTTTGGGCTGAGGGAATAAGTAACACCGATGCTGCGAAAAACATGAGGAGAATGCAAAGTGTCAAACGCCGTTTACTTGTGAGCCATTCCGCGCCGTTTAGAACTGCGCCACT
>CAXUMS010000056.1:0-26276 GCA_964252165.1 uncultured Armatimonadaceae bacterium | reverse complement strand
CCTTCATCCTTCATCCTTCATCCTTCATCCTTGAACTGCCACGCATACGGAACGCACGGTTGCAGACAAACGCGGCTCTCGTCGCCGTAGAACAAGTCAATGCCACCCTGGCAACCCTGGCAACCCTGGCAACCCTGGCAACCCTGGTCACCATGCCCGCCCTGCTCCGACAACGTTTCCAACTCCGACAAGTAGTCGCGCTTCAACTGGTACGCATCGGCGTTCGGCTTTCCCGCAACTACCCATCGAACCGCTTCAAGGTCCGTCTTTTGTGTCCGTCTTTTGTAAGATGCCACGGCGACCACGACCAGACACGACCAGACTTGACTTGAAGTCCTTGCAAACCTTGTTCTTCAAAGCGTTTCATCCAGTCGTTGACCGACATCTCGCGACATCTCGCAACAACCGAGTTGCTCCGCTACCGCCGAGTTGCTCCGCTACCGCAAGCGAGGTGAGCGGTTTATCCCCGTCTGATTTCAAGAGCATTGCTTCGCAACGAAGACGAAAACTTGGCGTCGAGCCGTACTTGACGCCCTTCTCCAGCGCGACCCGTTGCTCAGGCGATACCGCCACAACCTTTTTTGCTCGTGACATGATAAGAAAAGTCTAACACATTTTGGAACGAATACTTAAAACCGATTAACCCTTACTACGGAGTTCGAGATTTCGCAGAGGAAAGGCGGCGTTGCCGACGACAAACGTCTTTCGGGGCTGTTGTAAGGTATTATTACGGGTAACGCCTGCGCCAAAGCGCAGTCCCCTCAAGCTCGTTGTTGTATTACTGTCGCGGAGCCTGTTTTTATGTCCCACTCCCCTAACTCGACCGCTTCGCCCAGCGGAACCGTTACCTTTCTTTTCACCGACATCGAAGGCAGTACGCGCTTATGGGAAGAACGCCCGGAGGCGATGCGCTCCTGCGTGGCGCGGCACGACGCTCTGACGCGGTCTATTCTGGAGGCCCATGACGGTTTTATCTTTAAGGCCCTCGGCGACGCTTTTTGCGCCGCCTTTCCTACCGCCCCGTCCGCGCTCGACGCCGCGCTCGAGTTGCAGCGCGCACTATGCGCCGAAGCGTGGGCGACCGGGACCGCGCTTTGCGTGCGGATGGCTTTGCATACCGGAGCGGCGGAATTGCGTGACAACGACTACTTTGGTCAGCCGCTTAGTCGTGTCGCTCGGATCTTGTCAGCGGGGCATGGCGGACAGGTTCTGCTGTCGCTCGCAACCGAACAACTGACCCGAGACACGCTACCTCCTAACGCCGCTTTGAAACACTGCGGCGAGCATTATTTGCGCGATCTGAGCCGTCCCGAAACGGTTTACCAGTTGCTCCATCCCGATCTGCGCGCTGACTTCCCGCCGCTGAAGTCGCTGGACAACCCGGATCTGCCTAACAATCTGCCTCAGCAGGTGACGTCGTTTATCGGACGAGAAAAAGAACTCGCCGAAGTTAAAAGCCTACTGACCCGGACCCGTCTGCTGACGCTGACAGGGGCGGGCGGCGGCGGCAAAACCCGTCTGGCGTTACAAGCGGCGGCGGATGTGCTGGATCAGTACCCCGATGGGGTTTGGTTTGCGGAACTGGCGTCGCTTTCCGACCCTGCTTTGGTAGCGCAAGCGGTAGCGCAGGCGGTTTGCGTCAAGGAACGGGCGGGACAAGAAGTTATCCAAACGCTGACCGAGCATTTGAAATCCCGCAAGGCGCTACTGGTGCTGGACAATTGCGAGCATTTACTCACGTCCTGCGCGGAACTTGGACCTGCGCTGCTTCGCGCCTGCCCGCACCTCAAGGTTCTCGCGACCAGTCGCGAGGCGTTAGGGTTCGCAGGCGAGCAAACATTCCGTGTGCCGTCGCTTTCCCTGCCCGAGCCGGGCTGGCCTCCAACGCGGCAAAACGTGAGCCAGTACGAGTCGGTGCGCTTGTTCGTTGAGCGGGCTAAACTGGTCAAATTCGACTTCGCGGTGAGCGACCGGAATGCGCCCGCGCTCGCGCAGATTTGTTGTCATCTGGATGGTATTCCGCTCGCCATCGAACTCGCCGCGGCGCGGGTTCGCGTTTTATCGGTGGAGGATATAGACAAGCGCCTCGACAATCGCTTCCGCCTGCTTACCGGCGGCAGTACCGCTGCGCTACCGCGTCATCAAACACTGCGCGCTTTGATTGACTGGAGTTATAACCTCCTCGGCGCTCAGGAGCGACGTCTTCTGCACCGCTTGTGCGTTTTCGTGGGCGGCTGGACTTTAGAGGCGGTCGAGGAGGTTTGCGCGGATCCTGACCTTGAGGATAATCCAGCGATAGTAGCCGAAGAAGCCATTGATCTGCTTTCGGGTTTGGTAGATAAATCATTGGTGGTGATGGAAGAACGAGAAAATGGAACGCGCTATCGGTTGCTTGAAACGATACGCCAGTACTGCCTGGAGCATCCCGACAACAAGGCGGAGGCGGCGCTTGTTTTGCCGCGCCGCCTCGGCTATTTCGCACAGTTTGTTAAGGAAAATGCAGAGCGACTAAGAAATGCCGAGGCTCATACGGCGGTTCAGCGTTTAGAAGAGGAACACAATAACATCCTTGCCGTTGTGGACTGGTGCCACGAGGCGGGTCAGCCAAACTCCGGATTGGAGATAGGGCTTAATCTGTGTCATTTCTGGGCATGGCGCGGCTATCGGACCGAGGGGACGTATCGGCTGAGAAGCCTGATGACCCATACACAGGCTCTTCAAGATCTGAAAGACGCGATCTTCAATCGGATGGTAAGCCTGGGATATTTTCCACTACAAGACACAGCGGCGGACCAGGAGTTAGAACAAATCCTCAAACGCAAGGAAGCAAGCGGCGATACGCAAGCGATTTCCGATACGCTGGGAAATCTCGGACATCGGGCGCGCGATCGCGGCGACGCGCAGGAAGCGCGTCATTACTTAGAATGGTGCCTTCGCCTCCACCAAACGTTAAACAACCCCAATGACAGGGCATGGGCGTACATGATGCTGTCGCGCGTGATGCAATCCCAAGAAGATTTCCAAAACGCGGAGGCGACGCTTCGTCAGGCATTGCAACTGTTTAGCGACATCCCCAACTATGAGGGCATTGGCTGGGCGCACTACTTGCTTGCTGGCATGTTGCAACGACGCCCTACCGACTCGTTCTCCGTATCCGAAATACTCCAAGTATTTGAGGCGAGCTTTGTTGCGTTTCAAGCGCAGGGAAGCGCAGTTGGAATGCTGTACTCGCGCTTGGAAGCAGGTAAAGCCGCGCGGCAACGCGGGTCGCTTTCGGATGCCCGACAACGGTACGAAGAGTGTTTATCAATGCTTGAAAAAAAGGAGTTCAAAGAATTGAAAAACGTCATTAGCGAGGTTCAAAAAGAACTGGAAACGTTAAACGACATGGAACAACGATAAAGCGTATTTTAGGACACGCCATTTCGCTGTTAACTCTTCGACTTTTGCAGGTTACAAAGAGTTCGTCATAAAGGAATTAGAGAACATCGCACCGCAATAGAGGTGCGCTTTACATTGACGAAAAGGAAAGCGCGCAAAGGTTATCAAGCGGAAAGCGTGATACTGCAAGAACACGTTTGGGAATAAAACTCGGACCAGATGGGGTGTTCTTCCAAGTGTTTGTATGAAAACTCGCTTGACGGGACGAGCCGAAAGTCAATGTGGTTCGTTACTGATTTCGTATCGCCGCTCATAACAGTTTGCGCGCCCGCAGGTAGTCCGCGAGTTCGTCGTAGACGCCGCCCTCGTTCGAGAACAGGGCGTAGTTGCGGGCGGTGTCGAACCACGGGCGCACGGACGGGCGGATTTCCTTCAAGGCGCGCTTGAAGTCGTTCATACCGATAGGGCGGACGCGATTCGCCTGTAAACTCTCCTCCATCGCCGTCTCGGCGGCACCTTCGCACAGGTGCGCGAGGTCGGCTCCGCTGTAATCCTCGGTTTTTTGGGCGAGCCAACCGAAATCCACATCGGGCGCGAGCGGACGGCCTTTGGAATGTCCGCGTAAAACCGCCTCGCGGGCGGGGGCGTCGGGCGGCAACACCAAAAGCGTGCGGTCCAGCCGACCGGGGCGGCGCAGGGCGGTGTCCACATCCCACGGATGGTTGGTCGCCGCGAGGATAAACAAGCCTTCGTTGTCGGCGGCGACGCTGTCCATCTCGGACAACAGTTGATTGACCACATCGCGACCCGCGCCCTCGCGCTGAAGGCTTCGCTTGCGCCCCAGGGCGTCAATCTCATCGAAGAACAAAACGCAGGGGCGGTTGCGCCGCGCGTGTTCAAAAATCTCGTGGAGGTTGCGCTCGCTTTGGCCCAGATACATGTCCAGCACATCAGACAAGCCGACCGCGATAAACTGCGCCCCCAACTCCCCCGCCGTGGCCCGCGCGATAAACGTTTTCCCGCATCCGGGCGGCCCGTACAAGAGCAAGCCGCCGCGCAGGGACTTGCCGTACATCGCGCGCATTTCCGGGTTTTTCATCGGCGCGAGAAACGCGACATTGAGCCGCCGCTTTACGGCTTCCATCCCGGCGACATCATCGAGGGTCAGGCGCGGCCCGTCACCGTCTAATAGGTCGTCCAGCGGAACACGGTCGCCGCCATCATTATCCCCCGCGCCGCCGCCCAAGCGAAGCGGAACGCGGTCGCTCGTACGCGGCGGGGGCGGCGCGCCGCCCATCGCGCCGGGCGGCAAATCGTAGCGTTGTGATTCGTCCCAGCCCGGAATCATCTCTTCGGGCGGGATACCGCCCGGCGTTCGACGCGGCGGGGCGGGCGCGGCGCTTTGGTCGGTTGATTCGTCTGTCTTACCGCCTAAAGCGGTGAAAAGGGTTTGGTAACCGCTCGCGCGGGCCGTATCGCCGACCGCGCGAGCCGCCTGAAGCGCAATGGATAGCGCTTGAAGGTGCGCTGGTTCACCAGCAAGGACGAACACGGCGTGTTCCAGCGCATCCCCCGCGCGACCTGCGCCAAGTAGCAGTTCGGCAAGATGCACGCGTAGCGCAATATTGTCCTGGCTCGCCTGCAGAGCGGCCTCCAAAGCGGCGACAACGGACGGATCGGCGGGCTGATTCATACCGTAAAGGATACCACTTTCCGGGTAGGAAAAAGACCTGAGGTTTGAGTTCTGAGACCTGAGAGGGGACGAACTCTCAGGTCTTTTTCCTACCCCGCCGCCAGGAACCGGCGCGCGGTTTCCGCCATCATCAGGATGCCGACTTCGAGCGGCGCGTCCCCGAAGTCGTAGCGCGGGGTGTGCAAAAGGTGCGGGCAACTAACCCCTAAGCGAAACATCGCGCCGGGAATTTTTTCGACGTAGTAGGCGAAATCTTCCGCCCCCATCGTCGGCTCGGTCAGCTCCACCACGTTTTCGCCCCCCAGCAGATCGCGCCCCACCTCGCGAAGCAGGTCGGAAACGCGCGCATCGTTGACGGTTACGGGCGTTCCCTTCTGGTAGGAGAACGTGTACTCGGCGCGCAGGGCGGCGCATACGCCCGCGATCACGCGCTCCAACCGTTCGGGCATCGTTTCGCGCAAAGCGGGGTCAAGCGTACGAACCGTCCCGGACAGGTCGGCGGTCGCGGGAATGATGTTGTTCGCGGTTCCCGCATGGAAGCGGGTAACGCTGACCACGACCGGCGCGAGCGGCGACACTTCTCGGCTTGCAATCGTTTGTAGCGCGCTGACAATCTGCGCCCCGACCACGATGGGGTCAACCGAATCGTGCGGGTAGGCGGCGTGTCCGCCCTTGCCGCGAACCTGAAGCGTCCATACGTCCGCCGACGCCATCGCGGGACCGTTCCGAACGCCAATTTGACCAACGGGCAAGATGGGCCAGCCGTGGAGCATCACAATCGCGTCCACATCGTTTATCGCGCCCGCCGCAACAAGGGCGTCCGCGCCGCGCACCGTTTCCTCGGCGGGTTGAAACAAAAATTTCACGCGCCCGTGTAGTTGGTCCCGCATCCCGTTTAACACAAGGGCGGCCCCCATCAGGTTCGCGGTGTGACCGTCATGCCCGCAGGCGTGCATCACGCCCGGCGTTTGGGAGCGATAGGCGACATCGCTTTCCTCCTGGATGGGAAGGGCGTCCATATCCCCGCGTAGCGCGAACGTTTTGCTACGCGCCCCGCCGCCGCTCGCCGTTCCCGTGATGGTTGCGACAACGCCGTGCGTTTCGCCGACGCCAGTCTCGTGCGAAATTCCATGCCGGGCGAGTAAATCGGCGACTACGCTTGCCGTGCGCGTTTCCTGACCCGATAGTTCCGGGCGCTGGTGTAGATCATGCCGGAGCGCGACAATGTCCGGTAAAACATCGGCGACGCGACGTCGCAAGTCGGCAAGCGATAGGGAGGAAGCGGAAGAGGTAGTCATGCCATCATTATACATTTGGCATTGGGTTTCTGGTTGTTGGTCGCGCGGCGACGCAAAGCGCGAGGGTAGCGGAGGTAGCGCGCAACAGATAACAAAATACTCGGACGGCGGCAACCGGAGTTACCGCTGTACGGCCAATAAACAAAAAGCGTAATCTACGCCACCGAGTCGGGTAAGCGTTCGCCGTACTTCATCATGAGTGTGGCGAGATGGCGCGCTTTCCAGTAGCGGGGGCCGAAGCGCTTTGGCTGGTCTAAACAACGCAGAAACCATCCCAGATATAAGCGGTCCGCCCATAGCGGAATACGCGCTTGTTCGCCGCTTAAAAATCCAATGGCGGCTCCGATGCAGTGGATGCCGGGTTTGTAGGAAAGGTTTCTTTTAAGATAGTGACCCAGCTTTTCCTGGTTGCCGCCGCCAAGCCCAACGATAATATGCTTCGGTTGTTTTTCCCGGACGAATTGAAGGAGTTCGGGGTCCGTGACTTCGGCGGGATCGTACATAGGGGCGAGGTAGCAATTGTCCTCGGTGATAGGATGTCCCTGCGCTTGCAAATAGGCGATATTTTGCGCCATCGCCGCCGGAGAGGGCATTATCCATAAGACGGCGTCAGGTTCTTTGACGCATTCCTCGTTCAGGAGGAGTACGAGATATTCCAACCCGGACAACCGACGTAACCGCTCGCCCCGCAACGCTTGCCATAACAAAACCAGAAACGCGCTATCTAAAATCGCCAGATCTGCATTCAAAAGCGCGTCCGTGTACTGGGGGTCGCGGGGCATTTCCACCAGCGCGGGCGCGGCGGGAACGACGACAAGGCCGCCGCCCAACCCGTGGGCGACGGCGGCCTGCGCGGGACCGTTAAAGAAGCGAACGCCTAATATTTGACAGAACGTTCCCGACGAGGCGGCGCTCAAAGGAGAGGTTGTGATTCCTGGCGCAAGAATTCCTTTAACGTCACGGCGCATCTTCGCTTCCATTTACTGCGGCGCTTTCATTTGATCGAAGATCCAGCGGTACGTGCGGTCCATTCCGTCTCGCAATCGGATGTTGGGTTCCCAGCCGAGCAATTCGCAAATACGCTCGTTGTCGCTGTTGCGCCCGTTCACGCCTTTTGGCGCATCCAATTTATAGTCACGACGAAGCGTCACGCCCGCGATGTCCTCGACAATGTCGGCGAGTTGATTGATTGAAACAAGTTCGCTACTACCCAGGTTGAGCGGTTCGATGACGTCGCTATGCAGAATCATCTGCATACCTTTCACGCAATCATCAATGTACATAAAACTGCGCGTTTGTTGTCCGTCCCCCCAAATTTCCAATGTATCGCTACCGGAAAGTTTGGCGGCGATTACCTTTCGGCACATTGCGGCGGGGGCTTTTTCGCGCCCACCCTCGTACGTGCCGTATGGCCCGTAGACGTTGTGGAACCGCGCGACGCGCGTGGTCAAGCCGAAATCTTCGCGGAAGTGATTGCACAAGCGCTCGCTGAACAGTTTCTCCCAGCCGTAGCCATCTTCGGGAAGCGCGGGGTAGGCGTCTTCCTCTTTAAGCGCGGTCACGTTGGGATCGCGTTGCTTGTCCGCATTATACACGCACGCCGACGACGCGTAGAAGTAACGTTCCACATCATGCTTTCGCGCCGCCACGCACAAATGAGTGTTTATGAGTACGCTCAACATGCACAGGCCTTTGTTGTTTTCGATAAAGCCCATGCCACCCATATCGGCGGCGAGGTTGTACACGTGCTGAACGCCGTGAACGGCTTTATCCGCCGCTTCCTGAAGCCCTAAATCGGCTTGTAGATTTTCCACATCCGGGAAGAGTTGATACCACTCCTCAAGCGGTTTGATATCCACGGCGCGAATATCGGCGTACCCTTGCCGCCGCAAATCCGCTACCAGATGCCCGCCAATAAAGCCGCCCGCCCCACAAACTAAAATTTTCATGCGGAACATACCTGCAAATCTCAGCCGTTACTTCATTCCGCGGATGCTTGTGTCATCGCGGAAACAAACAACGTCCAGGGTAATTTTACGCGACTGCAACGCAAAACAATTTTGCCGGAAGACGATAAGTACGTCCGCTTCGCGAGCGAAACGGAAACAAATCTCAAGGGACGATCTTCAACAAAGCGCGGCGATTTCAAATCCAGCCTTTGTTGCGCTACGTTCCCTATAGCCTTATCTGTTTTTGCCACAAGTCGCGACACCTTATCATAGGTTTTTGTTCGCCTGAAAATTAGGCGCCAAAAGGAGCAAGGAACCAATTTTCTAACCTATTTTGAAAACCAGCCTGTTATATCCTCTATTTTCAATACATCGCGCGCATGCGGCGCGAGGGCAACCTAACCCCGGTTGCACGTTCGCTCGAAAGCGAACACGCAATAAGCCATCTGGTTGTTGGCTTCTGGCTGTTGGTGAGGAGACAAGTAGCCGGTGAAGCGATGAACTGCGCACCTAACTACTATCTCCTGCAAGCGGCGCGTGACCAACGATCAGAAACCCGGTACCGTCCGTTCCGTTGATGCAAAAGAGACCGCCCTTGCGAACAGTCTTTGTCGCCAGTTGATCGTCGCGCTTGGCGACGATGTTTACGTTGGGCGGCGAATCATTTGTTTTAGTTCGGTCAAGTTGCCTGCGGCGACCATCGCGTCATCCTCACTCACGATGCCCGCCTTGTAATACTTGACAAGGCACTGGTTCATCGTTTGCATTCCCCAGAAGCCGCCTTCCTGAATTGCGGTGTAGATGTTACCGGCGCGCCCTTCCTCGATGAGTTTGGCAATCGTCGGCGTCGCGATCATAATCTCGACGGCGGCGACGCGCCCTTCCGCATCGACGCGCGGCAGTAACTTTTGCGAGATAACGCCGCGCATCGAGTTCGCCATACGCATACAAAGCTGGGGCTTGTCGTGGGGCGGGAACAGGTTGATAATACGCTCCAGAGTTTCCGCCGCGCTCGCGGTATGGATGGTGGAGAAAACAAGGTGACCGGTTTCCGCCGCTTGAAGCGCGACGTTCATCGTTTCAATATCACGCATCTCACCGATCAAGATAACGTCCGGGTTCTGGCGCACGACATATTTCAGGGCGTCCGTGAACGAATCGGTGTCAAGGCCGATCTCACGCTGAGAAACGATGCTCGATTTGTCCGGGTGGATAAACTCGATCGGGTCCTCGATCGTGACGATATTGGCGCGCCGCTCCTCGTTGATCTTGTTGATCATCGCAGCGAGCGTGGTGGATTTTCCCGACCCGGTCGGGCCGGTAACCAGGATCAAGCCTTCGCGGTTGCGCGTCAACTCTCCGAGAACCGGCGGCAAACCTAATTGTTCCAGCGAATAAATTTTGAGCGGCACCAACCGGCAAACCATGCCCATCGAGCCTTTTTGCTGGAACACGTTGCCCCGGACGCGGGTAACGCCGTCCACCTCGAAGGCGAGGTCGAGTTCGTGCCGATGCTCGAATCTGCCGATCTGCTCGTGCGACATCACGCTGTAGGCGAGCCGCCGCGTATCGTCGGCGGTGAGCATATCCCAACCTTCGGTCTTCTGAATTCGCCCGTGAACGCGCATCGCGGGAGGGCTACCCTCCTTGATAAACACGTCGGAGGCTTTCAGTTGCGCCGCCAGCCGAATTAAATCGTGCAGGTTTTTTGGTTCCGCCATGAGCAGGTAAGTCCTTTGAGTTGATTTCTGGTTGTTGGTTGGTGGTTACCGGTTGTTGGCTACCGGAACCGGTGACCAACAACCAGTAACTTTTTGTTATTTTAACGCGCGCCCGCACGTTGCGTTACGGCGTAAACCAGAGCGGCGGCGCTCAGCGCGAGCAAAAATACGATTCCCGCCCCGACCGCGCGCCGCGTTTTTGCGGTCATCGCCCCGGGACGCGCTTGCTGGCTCGCCATCTGGGTGGGGCTTCCCGGACGCAACGCCTCGTAGCGCGGCAGGCCGAGCGCATCCGCCCCGTGGTTTTTGATCGTAACCACATACGTGTACGCTCCCTGACCGCCCGACAGCGACACGTTCACATTTTTGTCCGAATACTCACGCAAACCGCGAAAATTGAACTTCCCCGGCACCACATACGTGATGTGGACGCGGGACAGATCACGGAATGCGCGCGCGAACGGTTCCACCTCGATAACGCCCGTAGACCAGTTAACGATGGTCGCGGGCGTGGTGAAGGTCAAACTCGACATCACCGGGAGGGGCGTAAAGCCCTTTTTCATACTGCTCGGGACGCGATCCAGCGCCTTGTTTTCAAAGGCGACATCGCTTCCCTTCCAGCCGGAGACACTGAGGAGCCGTTTGTAGCGTGCGTCCGCGTCCGTTCGCGACACCTTCTGGGGATACACGGACGAGACAATCCAGCGTCCATCCATTGACGGCATCACCACGACCTGCACATCGGGTTTTTGCCGCGTGTCCATCATCGGGTTCTGCGCCCGGGCGACCGTATCCCAAACGCCGCCCGTAGCAAGCGCCGCCGTGACCGCCACGACGGCGCTGCAAGCAGTGCAAGCGGAAGAAATATTCTTCGGCGACGCGCAGATTTTCATGGGTTTACATTTCATCGAACCGGGTTAGACTTCCTGCCGACGATACAGCGCAAGGGCTTTTTCGCGTTGCGTTTTGTGGTCCACGATAGGCCGGGGGTAATCCCGCCCCAGAACGCACCCGACCGCTTCCTGTTCCAGTTCGGACAACTCCCACGGCTTATGGATAAACTTCGCGGGAACGCGCGCAAGTTCCGGCACATACGCTTTTACATACGCGCCATCGGGGTCAAATTTCTCCCCTTGCGTAATGGGATTGAAAATACGAAAAAACGGTTGCGCGTCGGTTCCGGTTCCCGCCGCCCACTGCCAGCCGCCGTTGTTGGGAGCCTGATCGCCGTCAATCAGTTTTTGCATGAAATACCGCTCGCCCAAACGCCAGTCGCACAACAAATCTTTACACAGGAACGACGCCACCGCCATACGCGCGCGGTTGTGCATCCACGCCTCGGTATTCATCTGACGAATGGCGGCGTCAATGTACGGGTAGCCGGTGCGCCCCTCGCACCACGCGGCGAAGTAGTCATCGTTGTTTTCCCACTCAAGGTCGTTGTACACGGGCTTGAACGCGCCGCCCGCGACATGAGGGAAGAACCATAAAATCTGGTAGTAAAAATCGCGCCACGCCAATTCGGACAACCACGAGTCCGGCCCATGTTTCGCGCCCGGGGCGAACGTGGCGCGCGTTTCCCGGACGCGGGCGTACGCCCGGCGCGGCGATAACACGCCGGAGCGCAGGTAGGCGGACAAACGGGATGTGCCTTCGTGCGACGGAAAATCTCGGTCTACGTCGTAGCCCTGGACGCAGTTCTCCAAAAACGCGGACAGCCAGCGTTCCGCTTCCGCCTCGGAGCCGTGGACGCGCGGCGTTTGTTCGGAGCCGTTACCCGTGGAAACGCCGACCCGCTCCGGCATCTCGGGCAACGCTTCGGACACAATTTCCTCCGGCGTCTTGATACGCGTCGGGGCGGTCATCGGCGCCTCGATAACCCGCTCGAACCACGCGCGCTTGTACGGCGTGAAAACCGTGTAGTTGGAGCCGGTCTTGGACAAAACCTCGCCGGGTTCGGTAAGCAGATGGTCGGATGCGGTCACGACGGCGATTCCGCGCGCCGCGAGCGCGTCCTCCACCGCCTTATCCCGTTCGCGCCCGTACGGTTCGTACTCGCGCCCGAAATAAACCGCCGTCGCGCCGGTCTCGTCCGCAAGCCGCAAAAGCTCGTCCACCGGCTTGCCGTGCCGCACGATCAACCGCCCGCCGATCTTGCGGAGCGATGCATCCACATCCGCCAAAGCCTCAAACAAAAAGCGCGCCCGCGCCACTCCCGTAGACGGATGCGTTAAAATCGCGGGGTCGAGAACGAAAACGGGGACGACGTTCTCCGCGTTTGCAACGGCCTCGGACAGCGAGCGGTTGTCATCCAAACGGACGGCGCGGCGGAACCAGTACAAAACGGTTTTGGCGGGCTTTTCCACAAACGTCATTCTACCCAGAAACAACAAAACGCCGATAGCGGGGAGCCATCGGCGTTTGTTATACCTTTTGTCCCGCCCAGCGGCGGAGGAAGCGGAGTGGAGAATAGCGGGATCGAACCGCTGACCTCTTCAATGCCATTGAAGCGCTCTCCCAGCTGAGCTAATTCCCCACGAACACCGGAATTATAACGCGCGTTTCGCGCGCCCGCAAGGGGTTGTGGTTCGTTTGGTGGGTGCTTTACGGTTTGTGGGTGCGCTCAAGCCGCGCGGCTCCCTTGCGCAGGGGGCGCCAACGCCATGCGTTGGATCAGTTCCTTTTCTTTAGCGACGGGTTTGGTTGTTTTGCCGTCTTCGCGGCAAAACAACCAAACCCGTCGCCGAAGCAATGCACGGTCCAGCGCCCGGCTGGTCCCCGCTGGAAGGCGAGCCGCGCGGCTTGAGCGCACCCACAAACCGTAAAGCACCCACCAAACGAATTCAAAACGTGATGTGGGCGGACAGGTACGGGCGCGGCGCGGCGACGGTGCGGCCTATGCGGGAGGCGAGACCGATGTCGAAGTAGGGCGTGACGGTGGCGGCGAAGGCGAGGAACGGGCCGCGTCCGGTGATGCCGATGTCGGCGTGGGCGACGGGGAGGTGATCGGCGCGGTGTCCGAAGGAAACGGGTTGGTACGTCAGGGCCGGGGTGACGCCGAGCGAGTTAGGGCCGCGTAGTTGGGCGACCAGGCCGAGTTTGAACGTTAGCGTGGAGAGTTGCGGCGTGAAGGCGGGGTCAACCGGTTTGTTGTTCAAGCCCCAGGCGGATTCGTAGTATTCCCATGCGGCTTGTTGCGCGCCCTTCTGGTTGAACGCGAGACCCAAATGGTTGCTGTCGAGCCAGCGGATGGGCGGGCGTCCCAGCGCGTTCCAGAGTTTTTGGGCATTGCGCGGCGGGATAATCACATCGCGGGCGGCTTCGACCATGAACACGCGCCGGGGGCGGTTACGGTTCGCATTTGTCAGTGGGTCCGGCCCGGACAGGGTGCGCACGGCTTCATCCCACGGGATATGGGCGCGCGTGGACGGGTGGAAAAAGCGGGTGAGGCGCGACGACAAGCCGTTTTTGTATAAGTCGGCAAGGTCGCCGCCGCCCAGCATCGCGACGCCCACGCCCAAACGCTCATCCATGCCCATCGCGATATGGGTGACAATCGCGCCCAGACTGATACCGCCCACGCCCAACCGGGCCGCATCCACGCCCGGTTGCGTCAAAAGCCATGTCGCGACCGTGGAAACATCGCTCGCGGCCTGCTCGAACGAGCGCGCGTTGCGTTCGGGGTCGCCGCTCGTGAAGTACAGATTCGGCGACGGCGTTCCCTGGTTCTCATTTCGGGGCCAACGCCTGCCGTGGAACGGCAATGTCATCAGCGCGACGCTGATACCTCGGTCCGCGAGAAACGCGGCGAACCGGCGCAGGCGAATATCGCCCGCACTGCTCCCAATAGGCGGCAGCAACACGATAGCCGGTTGAAGGCCGGGCTTATTCGCTTCTTCCTCGGCGGCGGTTGCGCCGCCGGACGCCGGGGCGCGCGTTTCAGCCGGTCGCCGAGCGGCGTAGTAGAGAAAGTAGATTTGGTCCGTTTCCGCCCGCCCGGACGGTTTCGCGCTGGGAAGCGTTACGGAAACCGGCGCGGAAACGGAGCGGGCGGATTCAGGCGGCGCGGTGAGATCCGTCGCGCCCACCGCCCCACACGGGAAAAGCGAGGCGGTGACAACGGCGAAAGCGCAAATCCGAGCGCGGCGGGAGCGGAAAATTAAAAAGGTCACGAACCAAACATATCACGCCGCCGCGTTTTAACATCCGATCCTTTCGCGTCGCGCACGGCGACGGTTCAGCGTCCAACCGATGTCGCGTCCCCCACGACACCGGGGCTATCAGAGCGCGGGTGAAGAAACGTTTTGTCTGGGACCAGCCAGCGGACCGTTGCGGCGGCTCCGTCGTGGCTCAGGGCGATGCGCGCGACGCCGTGCCGCATCCCGATGTATAAACGGCCTGCGTCACCGGAAACCAACGAGTTCGGATATAAGCCGCCCCAAAACGCTTTTTCAACGAGATTGCGTACCGTCCCATCCGGCGACACGCGCACCAAACGATCACGCGTTACTACAAGTAAGGAGCCATCCTTCTCAGCAACCGCGACATAGGCTTTTTCCTGAAGGTCCGCAAGTACCTTCACTTTCCACGGCGCGGCGGCGTTTGTCATGTCATGTACGCTTTTGTCGCCCTTTGTTCCAACGGGGATGAGGCGTAAAACGCCGCCCGTGGATAATCCCATGTGCGATAAGCCGGTTAGCGCGAACAAGTCGCCGTGGGCGTTTTGAACAAACGATCCCACATTCTCGCCATAGATTTTATGCTGGCGTTTCCCGTTCTCGGATAGCCAGTAAATATCGCCGCCCCACTCTCCAAAATCCGAGGCGAGCAACCAACCGCCGGGAACGTGCGCCGCACCGCTTTTACCAAGCCGTGCGGCTCCCGGCTTGGTCACGGGCGGTTGTCCCACCGTTTGGGGAACGAAATCGAATGGTAGCGTTACCGTATCGCGGTTCGCAAGGGTATCGGGAACGACGGTGACCTTGCCGTTCTTGCGGGTGACGAGCCATTCATAGCGAGAATGGTTCGCGCCTCGCCAATCGTCGTTCTGGGGCGGGGCGGTCTCAATCCAATGCGTTATCTCTTTGGGATAGGGCGATGCCGATTTCTGCGCGAACGCGACAGCGAGCGTAATAATGCCGCCCAGAACGGCGCCGACGCACACGACTAATTTGGAAGCAGGCTTCATTTTTTGCTGTTTTTCCCAACCAATTATATGCGCCGTTCTTCGCGAACGACGTACCGCAAACTTTCGCTACCGCTACCGCCGCCGCTACTTATCGCCTCGAACTCGTAGGAGCGATAGATAACCCGCCCGTCGAACTCGATCATGTCGCGCAAGCGGTCGTGGAGCGGGGCGCGGGTGACGCGCATCAGGGCGTCCTCGCGGCTGACCCACTCGACCTCCAAACTTTCCTCGCTGACGGTCGGCGCGCCGCCGCCCGTCCATTCGCAAACGAAGCCGAACATCACGATTTTGGAGTGAATGTTGCTGTACACGCCCGCGAGCCTGCCCACGGCGATGTCCAGTCCGGTTTCCTCGCGCACCTCGCGTACCAGGGCGTCGGGGAGACTTTCGCCCTCCTCGACCTGCCCGCCCGGAAACTCCCAGCCCCGGTGCGGGCTACGGATCAGCAGGACGCGGTTGTCCTGCTGGTTTGTCACCAAACCGCCGACCGCGACAATATGCCGGGGCGGCGCGTTATTCGCCATAGCGGTTCCTTGTGCGGGTTGTGTTTGCTCGCATACAACGACTTTTCGCGCTTCGCTCGCCCGCTTCCTGCACGCGGTACGCTTTCGCCCGGCGCTTCAACAAGACGGTGGGCGGCGTTCTCGCCGCCTCCTTTAACAAGTTAGATGTTGCGCGCTTAACTTTGTCGGCGCTCCGCGCGATAAGAAGACAAACAAAGGGAGTTTTTGATCATGCCCGCTTCCAAAGATGCGCTCGGCGACCGTATGAAGGCGGACTACGAAACGCGAACGCGCTACCTTCTGCCCCGGCGCACGTACACCCTGCTTCGGATGGACGGTAAAGCGTTCCACACGTACACCCAAAACTGCGCCCGCCCGTTCGATCTGGACCTGATGGCGGATATGGACGAGGCCGCGCGGGCGGTTTGCGAACGGTTTGCGGGCGCGCAGTTCGCGTTTGTGCAAAGCGACGAAATCTCCGTTCTGCTCACCGATTTCGCGACTCCCCAAACCGAAGCGTACGTTGATGGCAACCTGCAAAAACTCTGCTCGCTGTCCGCGTCGGTTGCGACCGCCCATTTCAACCGGGCGCGTCAAGTGCGTCAGGAAGCGCCGGGGGACGCGCTCGCCTACTTCGACAGCCGTGTTTGGACCATTCCGCAAACCATCGAGGTGTACCATTATTTCCTGTGGCGTCAGCAGGACGCGTCCCGCAACTCGGTTTCGATGACCGCCCGCGCCCATTTCCCGCACAAGCGCGTTGAAAACCTGTCGGTCCCCAAACTTCAGGAGTTGCTATGGCAGGAGAAAAATATCAACTGGAACGACCTGCCGACGGGCTTCAAGAGGGGGCGCGTGATCGAGCGCGTCGCCCGCACCGCCCCGGTCACGTACACGGATAAGCGCACCGGCGAAACCCGCACCGCGCCCGATGTGACCCGACACACGTGGCAGGTCAATAGCGAGCCGCCTATCTTCTCGCAGGACCGCGACTGGCTGCTGTCGCGTATCCCGGTCGCGGCGGGGTGATGAACCTATGGAATCGGACGAAGAACTCGATGAGGAACTCGATATCGTATCGGCGGCGAATGGCGGCGACTTGAAGAAAGTTACTGCCCTGATAGCGGCGGGGGCGGATGTGAACCGTCGCAACCAAAACGGCGTTTCCGCCTTGACCTACGCGGCGTCCCACCGCGAAGTCGCAATGACCGAAGCGCTGATACAGGCAGGGGCGGATGTGAACGCCCGCTCGAACTTGAACGGGACCGCATTGCGTTGGGCGGTCAAGGACGCGCCGGTCGAAGCCGTACGCGTCCTGCTGGATGCCGGGGCGGATGTGAACGACGCGGGCGGGCGGGCGTTGCGCGGCGCGATTTACCGACAACACCCGGAAATCGTCGGCTTGCTTATCGAACGTGGCGTGGATTTGACCGTTGACGACGAGCATAATGGCGGAACGCCGCTGGCTCTCGCCAAGAAGCGCGGAAACGGGGATGTGGTTCGTTTATTGAAAGCGGCGGGGGCGACGGCGTAACAGATTCTTGAACGCTTCGTTCAACAAAACGCTTCCCGGTTGACGGTAGAATGGAAATCGTGACTTACGAGGAAGCGGTGCGTTATATGTCCGGACTGTTGCAGTTCGGAATTCGGTTGGACCGGGAGCGATTTGCGGAACTGTTGCGGCGGGTCGGCGATCCGCATAAGCGGCTTCGGTGCGTTCATGTCGCCGGGACGAACGGCAAAGGGTCCACGACGAACTTTGTCGCGAGCGGACTGCAGGCGGCGGGATACACTGTCGGCGCGTATTTTTCGCCGTACGTGTTCGATCTGCGCGAGCGGATTCAAATCAACGGCGCGCAGATCGGCAAAGAGGAATTCGCCGATATCGTCACGCGGCTCCGGCCCCACATCGAGGCGTTGGCGCAAACCGAACTGGGACAAACCACCGAATTCGAGCTGAAAACGGCGGCGGCGTTTCTGCACTTCGCGGAGCGCGATGTGGATTTCGCTGTGGTCGAGGTCGGGATCGGCGGGCGTCTGGATTCCACCAATGTGATTCCGCCGCCCCTTGTCGCCGTTATTACGAACATTGGGTTGGATCACGTAAACCTGCTCGGCGACACGTTAGAGAAGATCGCAGGCGAGAAGGCGGGCATATTAAAAGCGGGAACGCTCGCCTGCGTGACGGCGGTTCCGCCCGGCCCCGCGCTTGCCGTGATTCGGGAGCGCGCAACCGTGTGCGGCGTACCGCTTCGCCGGGTCGCGCCGTTCGATGAAACCGAAAACGCGCCGGAGGTTATCGCACACTTCCGCGCGGGCGACGCGCCGGGCGAAACGCACATCGCCTTTGCAGGCGGAACAAGGGATACGCCGTTCTTTGATCTGCGGCTTGCGTTGCGCGGTCCGTTCCAGGCGGCGAATGCGGCGACCGCGCTTGCGGCTCTCGACGTTCTGCGCGAAAGCGGGGTCGCGCCCCGTTTGACATTTGGAGCGATGCAAACCGGGCTGGAGCGCGCGACCCTCCCCGGTCGTTTTCAGATAATCGAACGCCCCCTCTTCCCAACGCTTGTTTTAGATGTCGCGCACAACGAGGACGGCGCGCACGTTCTCGCGGACGCCATTAGTGCCGCGTTCCCCCACCGCCCGGTAACGCTTGTGGTCGGTATGAGCCGCACCCACGAACCGGAGCCGTTTCTTCGGATTCTGGGCCGCGTGGCGCCACGGCGCCTTCTTGTAACCGCGCCGCAGTTCCGCCCGAAGTCCGTGAGCGAAACGTACGCGGCGGCGGTCGCGGCGGGTCTCAGCGATGTTCGTATGATAGACGTGGTTTCGGAGGCGGTGGAAGAGGCGATGCAAAGCGCGGTTCCCGGTGAGGTCGTGGTTGTCACCGGCTCGTTCTACACGGTGGGAGAAACGCCGGAGAAGTGGCGCGGCGCTACGGTCGGTTAATCCATCGCACCGTATACAAAGCGATCTCGCGGTTTCTTCCGTTCCACTCAACGCGCCGCCGCTCGGTTTGGATGTTCCACGAGGCCGGGGCGGACGCCCAGAACGCCTCAGCCTGCGGGCGCAATGGGTCCGCGAGAACCGCAACCGTGTCCGGCGCCGCTACGAGTAAACGGCTTACTACCGCCCGCAACGGCTCGTGCAGGGTTCGCTCGTACAATACGTCGGAGGCGATAACCGTAAGCGGTCCGGCGTCTTCCCCAACCAACTCGAACGGGAACGCGCGCCAATCCGCGATACGCTGCCGCACGGCTGCAGGCGCGCGGTTCGTTAGCGCGTTTGCGCGGCACAAAGCGAGCGCATCGGCCTGGTAGTCGGTTTGCGTCACTTCCAACGCGCCCCGGTGCGCGGCGATCAGGCCAGGCAGACCGACGCCCGCGCCGAGTTCCAGCACGCGACGACTTTTAACCAAGTGGGGCGTTTCGACGATAGCCTCGGCGAGCGCGACGGCGGACGCCCACAGCATCAGACCGAACGGGAACGCCGCCAAATCTTCGTCGGTCTGCACGCGTGCGATTAGCGCGTCCTCATCCTCGACCGCCCATAGACACCATTCGTCGCCCGCTAATATCGCCTTCCGCTGGGTCAACGGATACCGCGATGTAAGACGAGTAAGAATTGCATTCGCGTTTTGGTTGTGTTGAAGTGACCGCAACTCACGCATAATGACCGTTTTGTCTCCTTATCCTTTTGCGCTTTGCGCTGGTTGTGAGTATACATCAGGGAGCGATATTTCTTTATGTGCATCGCAATATCCGTTATGTTTCGCATTAAAAAGGGTGGGCATGGGTAGAACCGGGGTAGCCAAGCGTTACCGAACAAGCGTAACGTACAGAAAGAACCCGATAATTTTAATGCTATACCCCATAAATCGTCGAGCGGCGATTTGCTCCTTAGCGGTTGCAGGCCTTGCCCTCGCCCTTCCGCTTCGCCCCGCGCAATCGCAAACCCCGCCCAAACCGAACCCGCAGATGAAGGCGGTGTTGAATGAACTCGCCGCGCTCGGCCCCAAGCCCATCGCCAAACTAAGGCCAACTGAAGCGCGCAAACAACCCGGCGCGGCGGACGCGGTTAAGTCCCTGCTCAGGAAAAAGAACGGCGGCGTGTTGCCCCCGCCCGAAGCGGTCGGCAAAGTTGAAGATCGCACCGCGCCCGGCCCGGGCGGTTCGGTTCCCGTGCGCGTCTACACGCCGGAAGGCAATGGCCCGTTTCCCGTGCTGGTGTATGTTCACGGCGGTGGCTGGGTGATCGCGAGCGTCGCGGCGTATGATTCGTCCGCGCGCGCGCTGTGCAATGCCGCCAAGTGCGTGGTTGTCTCGGTCGGCTACCGCTACGCGCCGGAGAACCCGTTCCCCGCCGCGCACGAGGATGTGTACGCGGTAACGCAGTACGTACTGAAGAACGCCGACCAGTTCGGCGGCGATGGGCGGAAGGTCGCGATTGCGGGCGAGTCGGCGGGCGGTAACATGGCGACGGCGGTTTGCCTGATGGCGCGCGACCGCAAGGGCCGGATGCCAATCCACCAATTGCTCGTATATCCGGTAACCGATGTGCCGGTGCCGTCCCGGGCGTCGTACCAGCGCAACAAAAACGCCGTTCCGCTCAATCAGGACGCGATGTACTGGTTCTTCCAGCACACGCTTGATAAGCCGCAAGACGCCGCAAGCAAGTACCTCGCCGTTGTCCGCAACCCCAATCTCAAGGGCCTGCCGCCCGCGACCATTGTCGCCGCCGAGATTGATCCGTTGATGACGGAGGGAATGGATTACGCAACCCGGCTCCGCGAGGCGGGCGTTCCGGTCCGCTACCGCCTGTACAAAGGCGTCACGCACGAGTTCTTCGGCATGGGCGCGGTGGTGGACGAGGCCAAAGACGCGGTTTCGTTCTCGGCGGCGGGCTTGACCAAAGCGTTCAACAACGCCAAGTAAGAGCAAAGACAGAAAAAACAAAAGCCCTGCCATTTCCCAAAGGAAAACGGCAAGGCTTTTGTTTGTCGTAGGGCGGCGCCTTTTAGGGAAACCTACTTATTGATCAAACCGCGAACATCCTTGAACATGACGAGGACAAAGAACGCGGCGAGAACCGCAAGGCCCGTCATCAGAACGCGCTCGGTTTGAACGCGTGTCAGTTTGCGGCGACGCACGGCTTCCAGGGTCAATAGTACGAGATGACCGCCATCAAGGATGGGAATGGGAAACAGGTTGAACAGACCGAGCGACAGGGAAAATTGTCCGAGAAGCGCCAACGGGGCAGGTCCGCCCATCTGCCGCGCCTTGTTGGTTTGCTTTATCATCGCAATTGGCCCGCCGACATTATCTTTAATACCGCCTGTTTTGAAAGCGTTGCTGACCAGTTGCACCCATCCGAGCGTGAAATCATTGCCGTATCGGAAAGACTCCGCGAGGCTCGCGCGTTGTAGCTTTACCGGACCAGGGTCAATCAGTACGCCGATCTTGCCCACGGTTTTGCCGGTCTGCGGATCCGTTTCCGGGTTGGGCGTGACAGTAACAGGACGCGTTGTTCCGCTTGGGCTTTTGACCACTAGCCGAAGCGGCTTGCCCGGCGACCCCATAATTGCGTTGTAAACAGCGTCGTTGTCGGCGTTATCGTTACCTGGAATGCCGGTGACAATATCACCCGTGGAAAGACCAGCGCGGGCGGCGGGTTTGTCCGGTATCGCTTCGCCTACCTTGAAAAATGGGGCCTTCTGTCCCGGCACGGGTAGACCATAGGCGACGCCGATCATACACAGCGCAAACCAGCCGAGCAGAAACGAGAATACCGGACCGGCCAGTATCACACCGAAACGCTGGTACACCGGTCGGTCGTTGAAACCGTCCGTAACCGCGCCGCTAACCTCGGCGGATTCTTGTTCGAGCGCGTGGGCGTTGGTGGTTTCAAACCCGTGATCTTTGTCCGAAGCGTCCGGACGCCCGCCGGTCAAGCGGCTCTCCACGGCGTCCTCGACCTCCATACCCGCGATGCGGACAAAGCCGCCCAGCGGAATGGCGCGGATGGTGTAGTCGGTTTGCCCGTCACTCGCGACGCGAACCACGCGCGGGCCGAACCCGAACGCGAACTCTTCCACGCGCATTCGGAACGCTTTGGCAATGAGGAAGTGGCCCAATTCGTGGAAGAAAACCAGAATCGCGAAGATGATAATGTAGGTGACGAGGGTTTGCAGTAACGCCATAATCAGAGTTAAATCCGTTTCCAAAAAGCGAACGTCGCTTGTTCGCCGCGCCGCTTTGCGCCTGATATGTGCGCGCGCATCGTTGTTGTTTATACGGCGCTTTGGGCGATAAACGCTTCCGCCCGCCGCCGCGCGTCGGCGTCCGCGTTCAAAATTACTTCAAGGTCGTCGGCCGGGGCGGGAACATGATCGTTTAGGACCCGCTCAACCGTTCGGCAAATCGCGCCGAACCCGATGCGCCCGTCAAGGAACGCGCCGACCGTGGTTTCGTTTGCGGCGTTGAGCGCGGCAGGCGCGGTTCCGCCCAGAGCGAACGCGCGCCGGGCGAGATTTATCGCAGGAAACCGCGCATGGTCCGGCTCCTCAAACGTCAGGTTCGCCATCTCCGACGGCTTCAAGCGTCCCAAGCCCGTATCCGCTTTTTCGGGATGTAGAAGCGCAATCTGTATGGGCAGGCGCATATCCGGCAAGCCCAACTGGGCGAGAAGCGCGCCGTCCGTCATTTCCGCGAACGAGTGGACCACGCTTTGCGGATGAACGACAACGTGGACGTTGTCGAGGGCGACGCCGAATAGGTGAACGGCCTCGATAATTTCCAAACCTTTATTCATCAGGGTCGCCGAGTCAATCGTGATTTTGCCGCCCATGCGCCACGTCGGATGGTTTAATGCGTCCTGAACGGTCGCCGCCTCGATACGCTCCTGGGGCCATGTGCGGAACGGCCCGCCCGACGCGGTGATATGCAGGCGCGCGATGTCGGCGTGTTTGTAGCCTTGCACGCACTGAAAAATCGCGGAATGCTCGGAGTCAATCGGCAGGATTTCCGCGCCGTTCTCGCGGGCGGTTCGCATCACCAAATCGCCCGCCGCGACCAGAACCTCTTTCGTCGCGATACAAACCCGTTTCCCCGCCCGGCACGCGGCAAGCGTCGCCGAAAGCCCCGCCGCGCCCGCGACCGCGACCACCACGGTATCCACGTCCGGCAAGGTCGCCAGATGAAGGAGCGTCCCCGCCCCCCATCCGGCTTTGGCTCCTGTGCCGGAAAGCGTTGTTTCGAGTTCCGGCCCGCGCGCCTCATCGGTGACCGCAACAAACGATGCGCCGGTCGCCGCTTGCTGAGCCGCGAGCAAACCGACATTACCCCGCGCGGCGAGCGCGACGACCACCGCGCGCTCCGGCCCCAGCCGCGCCACGACATCGAGCGTTTGCGTCCCGATAGAGCCGGTCGAACCTAAAACCGCGATACGGCGCGGCCCGCGAGCGAAGTTAGCATTGTCAATTATTGGCACGTTAGATTATATCGCCTGCGCCGTTGACGCTTACCCCGCACCGAATAAACGGGAGCGATGCAAAGTAAACGCGGGTTCAAAACCCACGTCTGGAGGCGCTTCGCGCCGGGCGTCCTCGCGGACGCGGAGCCAGAAACAGGAGAGGAAAACGTAGCCCGTCCTACTATCAAGCGCGTCCGCGAAGACGCCCGGCGCGAAGCGCCTCCAGACGTGGGTTTTGAACCCGCGTTTACAAAGGCTCGTCTTTGCATCTATTTTGCGCCTGTTATAAGTTTAGCAACTATCTCGCCGGAGATCAGCGATGGCGGCACGCCCGGCCCGGGAACCGTCATTTGCCCCGCGAAGAACAGGTTCGGAACCTTTTTGCATTGCACACGCGGCTTGAAGAACGCGGTTTGATTCAGCGTATTCGCCAAGCCGTAGGCGTTGCCCTTGAACGAATGGTAATCCGCGATAAACTCCCGGTGCGCGTAGGCCCGCTTAACCGTGACCGCGTCGCGGATGGTTTGCCCGGTCAGGGCTTCCAAACGGTCCATCACCAGATGGTAATAGCGTTCGCGGGTTTCGTCGGTGTCGGTCGCCTCAAGGCCGGGCGCGGTCGGGATCAGGATAAACACGTTCTCGCAATCGGGCGGCGCGCAGGCGGGGTCGGTTTGCGATGGGCAACACACGTAGAACAGCGGCTTGGTCGGCCACGCGGGTTCGTCGTAGATTTCGCGCGCGTGGGCGTCTAACGGTTCATCGAAGAACAAATTGTGATGGAGCAGGTTTTTAAGCCGCTTGGAAACGCCCAGATAAAAAAGGAGCGAGCCGGGTGAGAGGACACGCTTGTCCCAGTAGGCGGCGTCGTACGTGCGCCACTCGGGGGCGAGGAGAACCTGCTCGGCGTGCCGGTAGTCCGCGCCCGACACGACCACATCGGCGTGGTGCGTTTCCCCCTTTGTCGTGACAACGCCGGTCGCCCGACCACGCTCCACCGTGATTTGTTTTACCTCGGCATTTGCGACAAGTTTGACGCCCAACTCCTGGGCGAGCGAGAGCATCGCGTCAATCACGCGGCGTATTCCGCCCTGCGGGTACCACGTTCCCAAAACCAGATCGGCGTGGTTCATCAGGGAGTACATCGCCGGGATATTGCGCGCGGTTCCGCCCAGAAACAAAACGGGGAACTCAATAATGCGAACCAAACGCTCGTCCGTAAACCGCTTGGCGACCACGGGCCGGAGCGGTTGCAGCATTTCGAGGCGCGCGGATTCTTTGAACATCCGGGCGTCCGCGAACTCCCAAAGCGACAGCGACGGGCGCCGCACGTAATCACCCATCCCGACACGGTACTTATAGGCGGCCTGATCCAGATACTGGGCGAGGCGCGGTCCGCTCCCCGGCTCCAACCGCTCAAACAAAGCGGTTAAATCGTCGCGGCGGGCGGGAACATCAACGGTTTCGTTCTGTCCGAAGTACACGCGGTACGATGGGTCGAGCCGCGTCAGATCGTAGTAATCCGACGGTTTCTTGCCGAACCGCGCGAAAAAATCCTCGAACACATCGGGCATCCAGTACCACGACGGACCCATATCGAACGTGTAGCCGCCCTCGCTCCAGACGCGCGCGCGCCCGCCGAACTGGTCGTTTTTCTCCAGCACGGTCACATCGTAGCCGCTTTGCGCCAAACAGCACGCGCACGAAAGGCCGGCGAAGCCCGACCCGATAACCACGGCGCGCTTGGGTTTTGTTCCTGTCATACGAATAGGAAGAACGGCGGGCGGGAGAGAAGGTTCCCGGCGCGGCGAAGTGGAAAGGAACGGAAAAACGGCTTTGACAAAAATCGCGGTCTTGTGGTACTGTTCAACCAGCGGCGGACGCCTCCCCGGCCCACGTCGTCCGCGCGTTACAAATGGGTAACGCGCCCTGTCTCCGAAGAAGGAGAAACGTTTATGCGGAAAACGACGGATTGTTTTGCGTGCGGTCCCCGCTTGCGTGACGCTGATCGCCTTACTCGTTTTTAGTCTCGTCGCCTCGCCGAGCCGGGCGGGCGGCTATGGGGTTTCTTACACGGGCGGCTCCTGCACCGTGACGACTTCCGACGGCAACACGGGCGTTATGCCCTACGCCGAACACGACGGCGGCTACGGTCAATACGGCCCCGCCTCCTATGGCGTCAACACACTGCCGGACGGCAGTAAAGTAGCCACATCGGGAAGCGTAAGTTGTGGAGGGGCCATCACCGCCACATTTACGTGGTCATCAAGCGGACCCGGAGACGACCCTCCCGATGCGGTCGTGATCGCCGAAACCGCCAATGCGTACTGGACCGGCGGTAGCGGCTACGCCCCGGCCCCGACGGGCGCGAGCGACAATGGCTTGGGCTTTCCCGAAGTTCGCAACTCCACCGGGTATCCGGGAAGCCCTTTCAGTGGCGGCAATGGTCACTCCAACGGCGTTCGCTACCGAGTCAAGCAAAACCCTCCGGCGGTGTTCTCGATCACCTGCACGCCGACCGCAAGCCTTTCCGGTACCGGCGTTGTCGGCCCGCCGGACGGCGGCGGCGGCGGCACGGCGGGCGTCCTCTACTCCGCGAGCGCATCTCCGGTAGAAATCGGACTTGGCGGCGGTATGAGCTTGCCAAGAAGCAAACTGTTTTTGATCGGGCAGAAGGTTGTCGGCACGGTATCTACAGGCGGATTGTCGGCGTCGTCTTATCAGTGGAATGTGGACGGCGGCGACCCATTCAAGAACTGGATAGGGCGTCAGAACAACACGACGTTCCTTCCGCTTGGGGCGGAAACGAACAGTTCATTCACCTTCCGCTTCAAAGTTCCTGCGAAAGTCGCCATAGTTACCTGCGCGATGCATCTTGAAGCGCCTCAAGGGACGTTACCTGCGGGCGGATTAGACGTAACTATAATGAAACTATGCCGAGTGTTGCGTCCTGATGTCGCCTCGTTCAGCGCTTACACACCGCAACATCCAGGTTCGTTCGGCTTGTCGGGTTATCCTCTGGGCAGTGCAACATTTCGTCTGTAAAATCTCGAACCCCTCAAAGTTCATTCCGTTT